>DCMF01000034.1:8911-53986 GCA_002321305.1 Verrucomicrobia bacterium UBA1629
GGGGTAATCATGGTGAATCTCCTTGTTTTTGTTGCGTGTTGTTGTGCGTGGACAGAAAACCGATCATTCTCTTGATGGGCGCGTGAAGCGTCTCGTCCGCCCGTCGATTCACGAAAGGGCTTACGCCCTCTCCTCGACGCTTCAACAGGAATTCCATGTGGCTCCGTGTGAGACCCTCGCCCGCCAGGCAAACCGACCTCTTGCGCGACCTGAACATTCGAGAGAACGCGCGAAGCCTTTTCGTGCTTCGACGAAAGGCCTGTCCGGGTTTCGTGTCCGCGCCACGCGCGGCGTTCGTGCCCGACGACGCTTCGCCGCCCGCATTCGGCGGGACGCCGAGGCCGCGCCGACGATTTCGTGTTCAGCGTCGCAGACACATCGCGCGCCGAACCCAACAGTCTCGCGCAAAGCCGCTGGGCCTCGGCGTTGCGCGCAACCACGAAACGCCGCGACCGCGCGCATTCAGCCGCCCGCGTGCCGTCTGCGCCGAGCGCCACGCCACGGGCGAGAGCGGACAGGAACCGCCGTGCCAAGGTCGTTTTTGCCATAGATGCCGTGCCTTTCGATTTGCATTGACAGCGCCGAGAAGCCGATGCCGCGCACCTGGTCTCCCACACATGGCTTGAATTGTAGCACAACGAATCCCCGTCCGCAACGAATCGAAAACCATCCGAATCATCCGAATGGCACGGTTGCACTCCCCTGAACGTTATAGTCAGGACAAGGAGCTTCTTGCCAAATTTCCAGAGACTGCCAAGCCCTATTACGTCAAGAACAAGTAGCGTCCTTCTACGCCGAGAAGCTGCGCCCGTTGACGAAGCGGTGCGGATTGTCGTAGCGTCCCAGCGTCCCCGTCTCCAGCCACGCGAGCACGCAGCGCGCGATCTCGCGTCCGTCCCGACACGGGTCGAACTCGATCCGCGCCAGGTCGCCGAACGGGAACAGCCCCGAGCCCCTGTTCGCGTAGACGACCAGCCGCGTGTCGCGCGGACAGGCAATCCCCCGCCGGCGGAAGGCCTCGCGGACGCCCTGCGCCAGGTAGTCGTCGCTCACGTAGAACACGTCCGGGAGCGTGCCGTGCGCGATCCGCCGCTCGGTCGCGGCGCACGCCGCCTCGGCGATGTCGTCGAGCGAACGGTTGCCGGCAAGCGGCACGGACAGACGCTCGACGAAGACGCCCGCCCGCGCAAAGGCCTGGTCGGCGCGGATGTAGGTGTCCACGCCGAAGTCCACCTGCAGGGCCGAGCGGACGCCCGCCTGCACGCACGCCGCCGCCAAGTCCGAGATCGCGTCGTCCACATTGTGGCAGAGGTTGCCCGCGAAACGTCCCGGCGAGCGCGTCAGGTTCCCCAGCGTGACCGTCGCGTAGGGACAGCCGCACGACGCCAGGAGATGCGTCACCAGCGCGCGCCGGCTTGACGCGACGCGAACGACGGCCATGTCGGGACGCAGCTGGAGCGCCTCCTGCAGCGGACGCAGGTACGGCGTGTCGCGCGCATCCGCTCCCAGCACGACCGACAGGACGCGATGTCCCCGACGCTGGATCGCGTGTGCGCACGCCATCGCGCTGATGTGCGAGCAGAACGAGCCGAGGGTGGCCGTCTCGATGTCAAGGACCAGCCTCGGACGCCGCTCCTGCGGGACGGCGAGGACGACATGTCCGCGCCGAGGCTTGCCCGCGACCAGGCGATCCGCCGCCAGGTCGCGCAGGGCGGCCCGGACTACGCATTCGCTCACGCCGAGGCCCTGCGCCAGCGCCTCGCGCGACGGCAGGGCCGAACCGACCTTCAGGACGCCGCTCCGAATCGCCTCCCGCAAGCCCTGCGCCACCTGCGTCGTCAGCGACGCAGGCCGACGCGAATCGACGGAAAACCCCAGAGACTTCTCAATGTGCGACTGCATCACGTCGACTTGCCCGCGCCCGAACGGCCGACGATCGCGACCTTCTCGCCGGGCTTCACCGAGACGTTCACGCCCTTCAGAACCACGATCGGCTTCTGGCCGGGAAGCCGGAAGCTTTTTCTCACGTCAATTGCGCCTAGGGCCATCATTTCGATGGAAGTATATCAAAAATCTTTCGTGTGCGCAGAAGAGTTCTAGGGTCAGCAGATTCGCGGAATGCACGAAAAGACGATTCGCCTGGCCATTCAGTCTTAGGAAGACGAGAACGGCGGAGGCGAAGCGAAAACCGGATTGTCCGTTGGGGCGGACCCTCAATCGGGTCCCTCAATTGCGCTGGACGCGGAAGAAGCCGCCGTCCGCCTGGGCCGGCGCGACGATCGTGATTTCCTCGTCGACCGAAGCCGCGCCCTGCGCCGGCGTTCCAACCACAGACGTCAGCCTGTCCGGCGTCACACCGCCCGCGACGTTGTACTGAAGCGACGGAATCGTGCCCGCAACCGTGATGTAGACGTACGCGCCCTCGACGCGGATCGACTTGACGACCGGCTGCGGCGCATCCGCCGGAACCGCCGTCGCGACCGCCGCCTCCTTCGCCGCCACGCCCGTCGCGCGCGTCCCCGCGTAGGCGTCCGCCACGATCTTCGTCGCGACTTCGGTCGTCTTGGCAATCGCCGTCGGCAACCCCGTCCGCGCGTCCGCCGGCGCAAGGCGCGCCACCCCGTTCGCCGCCGGCGCAAGGCGCGTGTCGAGCAGATAGACCGCGTAGCTGCCGCCCGTCAGCGTCTTCGCCAATTCGGACGGCACCTGAAACACCGTTGTCGGGCAACGGCCCTTCTCCGCACGGGACAGGACGGCGACCACCGCATCGTCCGCATCAACCGCCCGTCCGTCCGCCGCAATGCCGCCGAACGAGCCGCGCACATAGACGAGCGCATAGCGCTCGCCGTCCAGTACCGTCGAGCCGTCCGCATAGCGGTCAGGACCCGGCGTCGAGAACGTGACAAGGAGATTCGACGCATCGCCAAAGCACAGGTTTGCCGCGCAAACCGCAACACCCAAAAGCGTTTTCCTCATGATATGATTACCTTTCGTTTGAAGTCCGTTTACGCACGTTTCCGGCGAAGCGCAAGCCCCGCCACGCCAAGGAGCAAGAGCAGCCCGCTCGTCGGCTCCGGGACGGCATGGTACGAGCCGCCCATCCACGGGGTCGTCGGCTGAGTGCTGATAAACTTGGCCAGGCTCTCCCAGGTCGCGAGGGACGAAACCGCCACGGCCTCGGTGCTGCCGTCCGCCTTCTCGTTCAGCAGTTCGATGTAGTAAGACCAGCCCGCGCCGTAGCCGATGAGGCTCGTGGACGCCACACCTGGCACACCCTTTCCGATAACAGTATCGCCGATCTCGCTTCCGCCCGTGGCCTTGTCCCCCTTTGTCGCTTTCAGCGCGGCGTAGGTGTAGTTGAACTTGGAGTCCGCCTCGCGGTCCACCATCCACCACAGGTAGCTGTCGTCGGCCGAAGCCGCGCCCGCAAGCAGTGCAACGCCCAAACCCATCAGAATCCGTTTCATCGCCATTTCTCCTTTCATCCTTACTTGACCTCCGTTGTCTCCGCCTTCTGATTGTTCATAACCCAATAGCCCGTGCCCGCCGGGACCGTATCCGCGTCCGCGACGTCTGCGGACTTCAGAATAAATTTGTTGTCCGCCCCCGGCCGCGCAGCGCGCGTGATCTTCTTCCAGTCGCCCGCCTGGCGCACATACTGGACAGTGCCGTCCGCCGTCGGCACGAAGATGTTCACGTCCGCCGTGCCCGTCGTCGTGATGTCCGACACCTTCTTGTCCGCCGTCGTCACGTTGACCGCAAGGCCGACCGACTGGGCGGGAATCGTCGTCGCGACTTCCTCCGCCGCATCCTCCGGGAGCGTACCGACAAGCGCAATCGTCGCCGTGTCACTGCCCGTGTGGTCGAGACGGACGGCCGTGCCGCGCGTCAGCGTGTAGGTTTTCGGATCAACCTTTGCATCCACGTCATGCGTTGCGTCCGACCACGCGCCATCCGCATAGGCGAAACTGACGTACTCCTTCTTTTCCGCATCGTAGACGTTCAGCGTGTCGCCGTCGGCAAGCCCTGCAGCTTTCGCATTGAAGAGCGTCTCGACCGTGACGGGCTGACCGTCAATGTTCGCGAACGGAACGGCGAGAATCGTCGTCGCGTATTTCGCAGCCTGAATGACGCCGACCGTGACGATCTCCTTCGTCTCCGTCGTCACGCCGGCCTTCGTCACCTTCGCCCGCAGCGTGTAGGCGCCGTTCGGGAGGGTCGCGAAGTCGAGGGTGCGGTCGCCCTTGCTCGTTCCCGCCGTATCGACGACCTCGTACAGGACGGTCGCACCTTCCTTCGCGGCCTTCTCAACCTCTTCAAGAATCGTCTTCGCCGTCTCGTCCAGCGTCTTCGCCTCGCCATTGACGAAGATGACCTCCGACAGTTTCACGCCGTAGGTTCTGTCGGCGTTGGCCGTCGGGATGTATCCCGACGCGCAGTACGCCTCGTCAATGGACGAGGAGAACGTACCGCCACTGACGGCGATCGTCGCCTTGGCGGAATCTTTGATGTCGGTCAGTCCGCCGGTCACGGAATCGTAGCGGCGGGTATCCAGCGAGCCCTTGACGGTGCCGCCGCTGATGGCGACCGTGGCCACATTGCCCTCGGCGGCGTCGTAGGTCACGGAGGTGACATCACCGTTGATGGTGCCGCCCGTGATCTTCAGCGTGCTGTCGGTGCCGCCGCTGTACGTCCAGGAGGCGACCGCGCCGTTGACCGTTCCGCCCGAAAGGGTGGCATTCCACCAGTTCTCAATGGCGTAGCTGTTGGCGGAGGACACCGTACCGCCCTCCAAGTTCAACGTGCCGCGGTCGACCTTGATGACGATGAAATTGTCCTGCTTGAACGTGCCGCCCTTGACGGTCAGACCGGGATCTTTCGCCTGGCTGTCGTTTCCGACGCGCACTAGCGACGCCCCCTTGACGCCGACGATGCCGCTCCCGTTCGTGACGTTGCCGCTCTCGAAAGTCAGCCAGCCATCGCCCTGGATGTCGATGACGTAGTGCGAACCGCTGCCCGAATTTTCGGCGGTATCCTCGCGCTTGATCGTGCCGGCCTGGGCTTCGCTGGAATCCTTGATCGTCACCTTCGCCGTAACCGTCAACGCCGGCTTGCCCTTCTCGATTCCACCGTTGAGCGTAAACCCGTTCAGGTCGAACGTGATGTCCTTCGCAATCGCGACATTCTCCTTCACGTCGGCGAGCAGCCTGACGGTTTCGTCGTCATTCGCCGCCTCGATCGCGGCGGCAACAGTCTTATGGGCCGTCGCGTTGAATGCGTCCTTGACGACCAGTGCAACCGCCGTCAGGTCGTCCACATCCACATCCGCCTTGCTCCGAGCCGGATAGATCAGGTCGCAGCGGTTCTCGCGCTTGAAGGACTTGTCGCTGAGCGTGATGCTCACCGCATCCGGGTTCTCGTAGTAGTTGCCGGTCACGTCAAGCTTACTCGCCTTTCCGACCCACCAGACGCCCATGTTGGCCTCTTTCGTCTTGCCATGGAACTGGTTGTCGGTAATTGCGAGTTCGATGTCCGTGCCCTCGTAGTCGAAACCCGTACCATACGCCATTTCGACATGGACATGGCGCAGTTGCTCTTTCACGACGTCAGATTCCGACGTCTTGAAGACATTGTCGCGAATGTGAATCTTCGCGCCCTTGGCTGGCGTGATCTGCATCGCCTCCCAGTCGCAGTTCTCGAATGCGCATCCCAAAATGGTCAGCGCACCGGCCAGTTTCGGCGCATAGATGGCGGAAAGCGTTCCGACCTTATCGTCGCTGAAGCCGTACTTCGTCTTGTAGCTGTCGCTAACAACCGCCGCGTTGTGGATGCCCCTGAAGTCGGCGTCCTTGATTTTCACGTCCCCTTCAGAGGAGACTGTCACCTTGACATTGCCGCTGATCGTCTTGCCGTTGCCATCCAGCGTCACGCCGGAGGCGAGTTTGATGTCGATAGCATTTGCAACCGTGTAGTCCGTGTTTACGACATCCGCAAGGAGCGTGATCGTATCGCCGCTCTTCGCGGCGGCGATGGCTTTGGCGAGGGTCTCGTACTTCGTCTCGCCAATCGCGGCAACATACGCGCCCTGCTTCACGCCGTAGGTGTCGTCCGCGTTCTCCATCGGAATGAAGCCCGCCGCGCAGAATGCCTCGTCCACGGCCGTGGAGAACGTGCCGCCACAGACGGCGACCGTCCCGTTCGCGTTGTCGAACGCCGATTCGGTCTTGTTCTCCCACGTATAGGCTTTGATGGCCGCGTTGCCGTCCTTCGCCTTGAACGTGCCGCCCGAAATCGCGATCGTGCCAAGTCCCTTGTAGCCCGGACGGTTCACGACGGAAACCGCCGCGCCATCCTCGATCGCGCCGTCGTTCTCCGTCTTCTCCACGGCATCGCCCGTCACCGTGATCTTGCTCGTGTCGCCAGAGATGTTCAGACTGCCCGAGCAGACCTGGACGCCCATCGTCTTGGCGTTGACGGTGCTGTTCTCAATCGTCACCTTGCCCGACGACGCGAAATAGATGCCATAGCCGTTCGGCACGTTGAGCGTGCTGTTCTTCAGCGTCACGGCATCGCCCGTGTTGTTGCCGCTCGTCTCGATGCCGCTGTGTCCGTTGGCGGTCGCCTCGACTTTCTCGAACACCAGCCCCGCGTTGTCATAGGTGATTGTCCCCTTCATCGAGGAGGCGGACGGAATCAAGCCCAACATCGACGCACTGACGACCTTGCCGTTCTTCACCGTGAGCGTGACGTTCGCATAGTTGATCTCAAACGCCGCGCTCTCCACATCGCTACCCGTGTAAGCCCAAGTATGGTTGTTCAAGTCGATGGTGAAACTGTCGTTCCCGGAGTTCTGCTCGCTGCTGGTCGTATAGTCGCGTTGCAGAACGATGGTCTCGCCCGCCTTGACAGCATGGAACGCCGCGTCCATGGTGTAGTATTCCGTGTCGCCAATCTTGGCCAACACCTGCTGTTCCACGCCATAAGTGCCGT
The DNA here is from genome assembly GCA_002321305.1 of Verrucomicrobia bacterium UBA1629. Taxonomy (GTDB): domain Bacteria; phylum Verrucomicrobiota; class Kiritimatiellia; order RFP12; family UBA1067; genus UBA1067. Next base: position 15,902 of record DCMF01000034.1, read on the forward strand.
CCGTGTTCCGGAGGGGGGTAAAGCCGTCCGCGCAGTACTTTCCATCCACTGCCTGGTTAAACGTGCCGCCGGACACAGCAATGGCAGCCTTTTCGGCATCAGTGATGCTGGCCAGGTCGCCGGTCTTGGGATCATAACTGCAGGTATCCAAGTTGCCGTTGACACGGCCGCCGCTGATTTCGACCTTGGCCGTCTTGCCCTCGGCGTTGCCGTAGTTCACGGCCGTGACGTCGCCGTCGATGGTGCCCCCAGAGATCTTCAGCGAACTGTTCGCACCGTCGCTGTACGTCCAGGCAGCCACCGCGCCGTTGGCCGTGCCACCCTTGATGGTCGTCCGATGCCAATTCTCGATGACATAGCTGTTGGCGGAAGTCAGCGTACCGCCGTTCAGGAACAAGTCGCCACGGTCGACCTTGATCACGATGAAGTTGTCTTGGGTAAACGTTCCACCCTTGATGTTCAGGCCAGGATACTTGGCAACGCTGTCATCGCCCACGCGCACCAGGGACGCACCCCTGCTCCTGTCGGCGTTGCCGCTGCCGTTGGTCACCTTGCCGCTCTCGAAGGTGAGCCAACCGTCGCCCTGAATGTCGATGACGTAGTGCGAGCCATTGCCCGAATTCACGGCGGTGTCCTCACGCTTGATGGTGCCCGCCCGGTCTGTGCTGGAATCCTTGACCGTCACCTTCGCCGTAACCAGCAACGCGGGCTTGCCCTTCTCGGTTCCGCCATTGAGCGTGAATCCGTTCAGGTCGAGCGTCAACTTCTTCGCAATCGTGACATTCTCCTTCGTGTCGGCAATCAGCTGAACCGTCGCGCCCGCGTCCGCCGCCGCGATGGCTTCGGCAAGGGTCGCGTACTTCGTCTCGCCGACCTGGGCAACCGCCGCCGCATTGTTGCCCGTGTAGGGCTGTTCCGCCGTTGCGTCGAGCGTTGTCGTCTCGGCGGTCGTCGCGCCCTGCTTGTAGACGTTCAGCGTCCCCGTCGTCTTGGAGATCGTGTAGCGGACGGAGGCGTTGTTGTTCGCCGTCTTCTTGTTGCCGACGATGACCGCGTTCGCCTTGCTCGTCTCGTCGAAGGTCAGGCCGTCGAGTTCTGCGACGACCTCGCTGCCCTCGGCCTCGCCCGTCAGGCGGACGACTTCCTTGCCCGCCGCGCCGCAGCTCGTGAACGAGCAGCCCTTGACGGAAACCTCGGTCTTGCCGCCGTTCTTGTTGTTCATGTTCACGACGTAGTCGGTGTTGAGGTTTGCAAACGTGCAGACCTCGACGACGACCTTGCCCGCGCTCGTCGTCGTGACGGGGCACTCCGCCGCCGCCTTTGAGCCGTCGAACGTGCAACGGCGGATCGTGAAGTTGTTCACGCTCGCTGCGGCGGTCTCGTACTGTCCGTTGAGCAGAACCTCGTGGGCGTTCTTGCAGTCCGCCATCGTGACCGTGACGGTGAACGCCGTCAAACGCTGTCCCCAGACTCCCGCACCATCGTGTAGGTTGTAGATTTCAATCGAGACATCCTTCGTCAGCGTGTGGTAGTTTTCGCCCGGATACTCCACGCACGGCTCCCAATCGGAGCGACCAAGTGAGGCGTCATTGCCGAAGATTGCAATGCTCGTCTTGATGTTCTGGTGCGCATTCACGACGAGGCCGTTCGCCGTCGAGTAACCGGGGCGTACATAGATCTTGGCTACATCCGCCGCGTTGGCTTTGTTCGCCGCCTCAATCGCCCTGTCGAGCGCGCCTTTCGAAACGTAACCCTCCTTCGCGGTCTGGTAAAAGTCGCCATTGTAGTAGACCGGGGTCGCGACCGGCCACGCCGTCTCGGAGACCCATGTGAGCGGCTTGCCCTCGGCGACAGCCGCAATCGCGGCCGCGAGGGTGTCGTACCCCTGCGTGCCGACGGTCGCCGCGTAGTGCTGGACCTCGTTGTTCACGGCGGTGGAGGTGCCATACGCCGTCGAGCCCTTCACGCCCTTCGTCGTGTCAACGGTCTCGGCAACCGTGTTGTCCGTCGCGTAGGTCAACTTGAGGTTGTCCGACGTGAACGCCTTGCCATTCGCCGCCGCATCATCGTAAATGAGGTAGCCCGTACCCGTCACCGCGTTGCCGGAGATGGTGACCTCGGGGACGGCGGAAAGACCAAGAAGTCCCTCATGGAACGTGATGGCGTTGCCGCCCGTCAGGTCCAGCGTATTGCCGGAAACCGTCGTCTTGGCAAGTCGCGTCAGCTGAATGCAGGAACGGCCCTTGTCCTTCACCGAAATCGAGTTCTTCTCAATGATGGCAACCGCCGTCCTCTGGTCGATGTTGATGCCACGGTCATAGCCGGAAATCGTGTTGCCCTTGATGGTGATCGACAGGGGGGCCGTCTCATTGCCCTGAAGGTGGATCGCATAGCTGTCCGCCGGTGCGCCCGTGCCGTCCAGCACGCTGTCCGTAATCGTGTAGGAACCGCCCACGTTCGAGCAGTTGTAGATCTTGATGCCCTTCAACACGCACTTGACGACGCTGAAGTCGATGCCCTCGAAAAATTTCTGAGACGGATAAAGCCCGCTCGGCGCGGAACCCGTAATGGTCAGATTCTCGAAATGGATGCCCGTCGTCGTCTTTTCGCCCCACCACTCGTAGGGGAGCGTGATGTCCGAGTTGACCGTCAACGTGTCCGACTCCTTGCCCGTCGCGCCGACGAACTTGAAGTTGATGAGATGACCGTTGCTGTAGTGCGAAGCCTTGCGGCCCATCGTGAGGAGATTCGCGCAATCCGTCTCGTCGTAGACGACCGTGCCCGAAATCGTGTAGGTAAGCGTTGCATTGCCGTTATCGTCAATATCCGTGAAGAGGGACTTAAAGGTTTCGGCGCTCACGCTTTCCTCTACAAGACCATATTGCTCCAAAGTCGGCTTAATCGCCACATACGCATCTGCAAAGGAAGCGTACTTCTTGTCCGCAAAGCCCGCAATGCCCGTCACCGTGACGTAAGCCGCCACATAGGGCTTGACCTCGTAGACGACCTTCGACGTTCCGTCGTCCGCAGTTTCCGTCACCGTCACGGCCTTGCAAGCCGTTTCTGTCGAATCAGAGGTTTCGACCTGATACCACGCGGACTTCGTCGTTTCGTTTGCATCAATGCCAGAGACCTCGTTCTTGCCCGAAAGAACGACCTCATAAGCCTGGGTCTTGTTCTTGATGTTCAGAACCGCCTTGTTCGACTTCGAGGACTCGACCTTGCAATCCGCCAGTTTAATCTTCTGGGGTTCAGACGATGCATTGCCAACCTCAATGTAGGCATTGACCGTCTTTCCGGCATTCTTGAACGTGCAGCCGTTGAACGCGACCTCCTTCGCGCCGTAGGTCCAGACGTTGTAGTCTTCAGCCGTCTGGGTGAAGGTGCAACGGTTGAACGTCTCGCTCGCCGCGTAGAGGAACACCCTGCCGTCGATCGCGCAGTCGTTGTACACGAGCGTGCCGGCGTGCTGGAGGCCGATGTAATCCTTGTTCGTCTTGTAGTCGAATGTCACGCCCGTGAAGGTGATCTTCGCGTCGTGCAACGCCACCGCCGCCGACATGTCGAAGGAGACCTTCGCCCCTTCGGCGGACTGGATTGTGAACGCCTTGCCCGCATAGGAGAGGCTTCCATTCAGCTTGTAGTCGCCCGCGTTCACGACGATGGTCCCGCCGTCCTGCACGGCGGTGATCGCCGCATCCAGCGTCTTGTATTCCGTCTCGCCAATCTTCGCGACCGTGTCCGCCGAAGCGGTCAAGGCCGTAAAAGCGGCCAAAACAACCGCATTTAACGCGATTTTGTTGAACAATCCGTGTTTCATCGTCGTGTTTCTCCAGTTTTCCTTCTGAAAATGGCGCGAATTATAACACAGAATGGGTACCTGTGATGAAGTGTGCAAAAGTTTGCACAACTTTTCCTCCTGCCTCCGTGTCTCACCCCGCATAGCGCCTGCTTCGCAGCTCGCTTCGCTCGGGGGATATGTGCCTCCGTGTGAGGCATTCCACGGCACAGCTGTTTTCATGACACTTCTGTTGTTGATTTAACACAGAGCGGCCTACGGCCGGGCAATGAGAGGCGACCGAGAGTTCGCTTCGCGCATTTCGGTCAGCCTTGTCGCACGCTCAGTCCGCTCTGCGTTTTAACGCAAAGGACGCGAAGGAAAAAACGCAAAGATACGCAAAGACCCTTGCGACCTTTGCGTTAGCCTAAAAATCGCAGTCGAAGCCAAGGGGGCGTGGCTATCCTCTCCCTGCGCGACAGTCGTCCGCATCTCGGCCCTTCGGACCGACAGCTCGCCCAAACGGACGTCGCTGCGCTCCGTCTATGTCGGCCTGCGGCCTCGATCCGGGTCGCTCCGGGAGTCGCACCTGTCGCCACACGTCAGCCAATCGAGCGTGACGAGGCATTCTCCTCGGCAGAACGCGCTTCCGCAGGCGCAAGCACCGAGGCGGCAGGCGATCCCTGCGCTCCTCCCGTGCGACTGTCGGCCCCTCCGGGCCACGGGCGGCTTGTGCCGCCGCTTCGCGAGCATCTGCGACCGTCAGAAGACAAGGAGGAGTCCGGCGATCGGAGAGGGAAGTTGCGTGAGGAGCGGGCGGGACGGCCGAGCGCCGAGCGGAGAGAGGCGGGCGGACGAAGTGCGCCGCAGAAGCGCAACGCGCTTCGAAGGGAAGGTCGCCGAAGGCGATCGCGAAAAGACTCGACAGCGCCCGCGTGCGGCACACGCGCCGCGAAGGGCGCGCGGGGCGAGGAGCACAAGGGCCGCGCGAGACAAAGTGCAGCAGAGCATTCGTTTTCGTTCCTGTCGGTTTCAGTATGAGTCTTTCGTGTCGAACGTGACGACGGCGTCACGCTGAAATTCGGGGATGTGTCCGTCCGTCACCGAAGTCGTGACGTCGTTCCACGGATCGTAGACCGAGAACCGCGCGGGGATGTCGTTGAGCCATTCCTCCGCCTCCGCGCGCGTGACGGTGCTGAAGTCGCCGTTCTTCGTGCGCACCCAGATCAGGGTCTTGCGCGTGCCGCGCAGGCACCAGAACCGCAGACGGTGGTTCTCGAAGCGGATCGGACGAAAATGCTCCGCCGCCGGATCGACCCCGGCAATCGCCTTCCTGAAGCGCGCGAACTGTCCCCAGAGGCCGTTGCCGTCGATGTACTGGTGATCCCAGTGCCACGGCTGGCCCGACGCGCAGGAGCCGGCGAAGAAGGGCGCGAAGAGCGCGTCATGCAGGATCGTGCCGCGCACGTCCGCCGCATAGCGTTCGCTCGGCCCGGCGTGGTTGGCCTTGACCGCACCCGTCTCCGCGAGCATCACCGGACGCCCCGGCGCACGGTCGCGCATTTCGCGAATCGCGTCCGCCGCGAGGACGTCCATCTCGCCCCGGCAGACGTCCAGCTGCGCGCCCGGATCGAAATAGCGATGCACCTGCAGGATGTCGTTGTCCGCCAACCCCGCCAGCCAGTCGTAGGGCTTGAACGCGCCCGGCGACGAGAAGCTGCCAAGGCTCTGCAGCGCAAGCTGCCGGGGGAAGCGCACCTTCAGCTCACGCAGCATCCGCCGCGTCCACGGGTCAATCGCCTCGCGCCACGTCCGGTACGTGCAGTCGCCCGCCTTCGGACACACGGCGCTGATCTCGTTCCACAGTTCCCAGGCCGCGACGGACGGCGAATCGCCGAGCCCCAGCGCCTTCAGCCGATCAACCTTCTGCAGGAAGATCCGCGCGCACGTCTCGCGGCGGAAGAAGTCGTCCATCGTCTGCGCGAATGGCGCGTAAAGCGAACGCGTGAAGATGTCGACCCGCCCCGAATCCTCCGCGTCGGCGTCCGGGACCGTGCGGCGAAAGCTTTCCAGCGTGAACTTGAGCTTGATGTCCAGCTCCTCCGCCAGGCGCACGATCTGGAGCAGCGTCTTCTCCGCCTCGGCGTCGAACGCGCCCGGACGCGCGGGCATGATCTCCGTCGAGGCGTGCCCCAGCCAGACGCGCATGAAGTTCCCGCCATTCGCCGCAAAGGCGCGCATCCAGCGCGCGAACCGCGCGCGCGTGTCCGCCGCCGCACGTCCGTCCACGTTCAGGCGGTCGAAGCAGATGTTGCAGCCGATCGGCACGAACGTCTTTCCCGACGCATCCGCCAGATACCGCGAATCGGACGGGCTGACCTGAAGAACGGGTCGCCGCCCGTCCGCCCCCGACGCGGAAAGGCACACGCCGCCGAGAGCCGCAAAGGCTCCCGCCATGAACGCACGGCGTCCGACTCGAATCGCTCTTTCGTCACTGCACATCTGCTTACCTCGTTTCATGTTCTGCTTGCCTCGTTTCATGTTTCAACGTGAATGATACCAAATCCGACGCCGGGCGGAAAGCCCATTTCAGCCAAAACATGAGCCAAGTCAACCAACGCCGCGCGTTCCCTGCAAGAGGGCCTTGAGGTAGCCGTTCGCGAAGAGGCGGCCAAGGACGGAGTAGCCGGGCACGGCGTCCGGCGCGAGCAGGCGGTCGCCCGCCATTTCCGGCACGTGGTCGCCGCGCAGCGGCACGTCGAGGCCGAGTTCGCGGTACGTGCGCATGAGCGCGAACGGATCGATCGTGCCCTGGTCGTGGAAGAGTTCCGTGAAGTCGGCCTTGTCCCCTTCCACGTCGCGCACGTGGATGAACGCGATGCGCGAGCCGAAATGCCGCGCCGCCGCGATGAGGTCGGCCCCCATCAGCTTGAAGTTCGCCTGGCAGAACGTGACGGCGTTCGACGGAGAAGGACAGAGCGCGTAGGCGCGGTCGTAGTCCGCAACCGATCCGAAGATGCGCGCGTAGCCGCCGAGCGACGGGAGGCACGGGTCATCGGGGTGCAACGCCAGGCGCACGCCCAGCCGCTCAGCCGTCGGCAGCACCGACTGGATGAAGCATTCGTAGTTTGACCAGACCTGGGCGTGGGAAAGTCTGAGAGGTTCTGAGGGGTGGGAGGTTTGGGAAGTTTGGGAGGTTTGGGAAGTTTGGGAGGTTTGGGAGGTTTGGGAGGTTGGGGAGGTTTGGATGGTTGGGGAGGTTTTGCAGGGACGCGCGCCGTCGCGTCCGCCCTGAAACCGCCTCTCGTATTCGGCCTTGTTGAAATAGGTTGCGAGGGCGCCGCCGCGCACGGCGCGCACGCCCGTTCGCGACCAGCCGGGGCCGACCATGAAGTTGTAGCAGAGAAGCCGAATGTCGAGCGCGGCCATCGATTCGAGCAGCTCGCGGTAGCGCGCGAGCGCCTCTTCGCGCGCGGCGGCCGTCACGCCCGCTTCGCCGAACTGCTTGATCGGCGCCATGTCGAACGGGTCGCCTTCGAGGCCGACGACGCGAAGCCCTTCGGCGGCGAGACCGTCGACGATGCGCTTCAGCGTCGCGAGCCGCCACGGGTCGGGCAGCCCCGTCAGCGCGGGGTTCACCTTGACGACGACCTCTTCAATGCCCATCTGGCGGCAGAGCGTCCAGAGCGGGTGCGGACGGGGCGGAACGAATTCAACCAGTTTCATGAAACGCATTATACACAAACCGCCCGCCTGAAAACAAGCCCATTTTGGCCAATACACACGCCAGATTGGCCACCGATTCGCCTCTCGGCGGATTGCGCGAACGGCGGCGGTTTGATACAATTCACCGCCATGAAGCAGAAGACTAAGCGCATCGTCGTCGCCTTTCGCCTCGCCGGCGAGCCGGGCCGCCGCAAGCTCGGCGGCTTCCTCCGCTACATCGCCGAGCACGAGCTCGACTGGCGGCTCCAGTTCGTCCGCATCCGAGAGGACTTCACGGAGGCGTTTGTCGCGTCCTTCGCCGAGCGCGGCATCGACGGCGTCGTCTACTCGCTGCCGACGGCGAAGGACGGCGCGGCCGCGCTCGCGAAAAGCGACATCCCCACCGTCGCGCTCGACATCTACGACGAGGACGTCCTCCAGGGCCGCACGCGCAACCTCGTCTACATCCTCGGCTCGCCCGAAGCCGTCGGAAAGTCCGTCGCGCACCACCTCCTCTCGCAGGGGCTCTACCGCGCCTACGGCTTCGTACCCGACATCGCGGGACACACCTGGGGCAAGCTGCGCGGCGATGCCTTCACAGCCGAAATGAAGCGCAACGGACTCCCCGTCGCCCGTTACCGCGTGCGCGGCAAGGGCTACGACCTGCCGCACCTCGCGGACTGGCTCGCCCGCCTGCCGAAGCCCGCCGCCGTCTTCGCCGCGTTCGACGACCGCGCCGTCCAGGTGCTCGAAGCCTGTCGCGAGGCCGGCCTCGACGTGCCGCACGACGTCGCCGTCGTCGGCGTGGACAACGACGAGATGCTCTGCGCCAACACCTCGCCGACGCTCACCTCCGTCCAGCCCGACCACGCGCGCATGGGCTCGCTCGCCGCCGAGCGGCTCGCGGACATGATGGGCAGAAGAATTCCGACCAAGACGCCCGAACATCTCCGCATCGGCGTCAGGGAGATCGTGATCCGCGAATCGACCAACCCGATCTCGAACGCCGGACGGCTCGTCCAGCGCGCCCTCGCCTTCATCCGCACACACGCCGCCGAGGCCATCAAGCCGCGCGACGTGACGACCTACCTGAAGGTGTCGCGCAGCCTCGCCGACCTGCGCTTCCGCGAACTGCAGGGCGAGTCGATCGGCGACTGCATCCTCCGCTACCGGCTCGAAGAGGTGCGGCGGCGGATTCTCGCGACGGACGACACGCTCGCGAACATCGCGGCCGACTGCTCGTTCACGAAGTTCGCCCGCCTGAACCAGGCCTTCAGGGCCGCCTACGGCTGCTCCCTGCACGACTGCCGCGCGCGTCTGCGCCATTAAGGATCGTCTCGCCGCTCACTTCCGTCACGGGATTGTGGTATACTCCTCGTCATGGCGACGATCCTCCATGTCGACATGGACGCCTTTTTCGCGTCCGTCGAGCAGCTGCACCATCCCGAATGGCGCGGCAAGCCTCTTGTCGTCGGCGCGGGTCCGCACGAGCGCGGCGTCGTCTCGACCTGCTCCTACGAGGCCCGCGCATTCGGCGTCCGCTCCGCCATGCCCTCGCGCACGGCCTACGAGAAGTGTCCGCAGGCCATCTTCACGCCGCCGCACATGGAACTCTACAGGGCCGTCTCGAAGAAGGCTTTCGAGGTCTTCTCGCACTACTCGCCCTACGTCGAGGCCGTCAGCGTCGACGAGGCGTTCCTTGACGTGAGCGGCACGCTCCACCTCCATGGCGGCGATCCCCGACGGCTCGGCGAGGCGCTGCGGCGCGAGATCCGCGCAACGTGCGGCGTGACCTGCTCGGTCGGCCTCGCCCCGAACCGCCTCCTCGCGAAGATCGGCTCCGAGCAGAACAAGCCGGACGGCCTCACCGTCATGCCGACCGATCCGGCGGAGATCGCGGCCTTTCTCGCGCCGCGTCCGATCGGCATCCTCTGGGGCGTCGGCAAGAAGACGATCGAGGCCCTGCGCCCCTACGGCCTCACGACCTGCGGCGACCTCCAGCGAATGAAGCCGAACGCGCTTGTCCCGCAGGAGCTCATCGACCTCGCGTTCGGGCATTCCGAGGAATTCGTCCACTGGGAGGAACGCGAGGAGAAGTCCGTCTCGCGCGAACACACCTTCGAGACGGACGAGCCGCGACGCGACGTCGTGCGCGCGAAGCTGCTGGAACTCGTCGAGGAGGTCGGCTACCGCTTCCGCCGCGCGCCGCGCTGGGCGACGACAGCCCGCCTCAAGATCCGCAGCGCGGCATTCGAGACGAAGCTGCGGCAGATGCCCTTTCCGCGTCCCGCGCGCGACGACCTCGCGTTCCGCGCCGCCGCCACGGCCCTCTTCGACGCCGCGTGGCCGGCGGGGACGAGTCCGCACGGCGCGATCCGCCTCATCGGCTTCGGCGTCACGAACTTCCGCGCCGCGCCGGACGACGGCCAGCTCGCGCTCTTCGCGTCCCCCGAAGACGCGGCGCGGGAGAAGCGCGAACGCCTCTCCCGCGCACTGGACGGCCTCCGCGACCGCGGCCTGATGAAGACAGGGAAAGCCTTCCGGTAAGCCGCCGGTTCGCCGTCAGCCGACGACCAGCTCCTCCGTCGGGAACCTGACGCGGCGGTTCGACTCGCGGTCGCCGATCATCAGGACGACCGTCAGCGCGCCGAGGCGGCCGAAAAACATCGCGCACATGATGACGGCGCGCCCCGCCGGGGAGAGCCGCGCCGTCGTGTCGCCGAGCGAGAGGCCCGTCGTCGTGACCGCCGAGATCGCCTCGAAGAAGATCGCCTCGCCGCTCAGGCCGCGCCCCGCCTCCGTGAACGACAGCGCGCCGTTGACGAGCCAGACGAACGCGAGCATCGCGCTCACGATGACGATGGACTCGCGGACGGCGTCGTTCGGCACCGTCCGCCGCGAAATGACCGTCTCGTCCTCGCCCCGGCAGAGCGCGCGCAGCGTGCAGACGAGGACGGCGAGCGTCGTCACCTTGATGCCCGCCGCCGCCGAGCCGGGACCGCCGCCGATGAACATGAGCGCCTCGTAGACGTTGACCGTCAGGTCACGCAACGCCTCCGTCGGCACGACCGTGAACCCGCACGTGCGCGGCGTCACGGCCTGATAGAACGCGACGGACAGCTTCTGGAGCGGCGCAAAGCCCTTCAGCGCCCCGTTCCACTCGAGCGCGAGGAAGGCGAAGAACGCAAGCGCGAGCAGGTAGAGCGTGAAGCGCAGGACGACCGCGCTGTGGAGCGAGAGGCGTCCGCGACCGCCCGACGCGCGCCGCCGGAAGCGATACGTGCAGAGGTTGTAGAGGACGAGAAAGCCGATGCCGCCCAGAACCGTCTCGGCCGCGAGGACGGACAGCACGCAGGGATCGGCGGCGAAGCGCGCCAGCGAGTCGGGATACAGGCTGAACCCCGCATTGCAGAAGCTCATCACCGCGTAGAAGGCCGCGAGATACCAATCACGGAACCTGAGGTAGAGAAGGCCCGCGCCCACGCCCTCGATGACGAGCATCGACCCGACGACCCAGAGGATCAGGCCCTTCAGGCCCTGGATCTCCGCGACGCCGTAGGCGTTCATGAGCGAGAACTCGCGGCTCAGCGACAGGCGGCGCCCGATCGCGACAAGGAGGAACGTGCCGCACGTCATGAGGCCGAGGCAGCCGATCTCGACGAGCGCCAGCAGGATGACCTGACCCGTCCGCGAGAACTCGCGCGCGATGTCCACGACCGTCAGGCCCGTCACGCAGACCGCCGAGCACGCCGTGAAGAGCGCGGACGAGAACGCGCCCCACTGCCCGTCCGCCCGCGCCCAGGGGGAAGAAAGCGCAATCGCGCCGACGAGAATCAGCGCGAGGAAGCCGACGGCGATGGACGAGCGTCTCGTCATCCCGCCCGCTTGCGGAAGCCGCCCTTCTCCTTCAGCCACACGGCCCAGATCGAGAGCTCGTAGAGGAGGCAGAGGGGCACCGCCATGAGGATCTGGCTCATCGGGTCGGGCGGCGTCAGGAACATCGCCAGCACGAACGCGATGATGATCGCCGCGCGCCGCTTCTCGCGCAGCCCCTTCGAGGTGACCATGCCGAAGCAGCCGAGGACGAAGATGATGAGCGGCATCTGGAAGACGAGGCCGAAGGCGACGATCAGCTTCAGGACGACCGGCACGTAGGTGTCGATCGTGATGATCTGCTGGGGGATGCCCATCCAGTCGCCGATCTGCCGGAACGCGACGACCACGAGCGGCACGGTCTTCATGTAGGCGAGGACGCCGCCCACGAGGAAGAGGGCCGTCCCCGCCGTGATGCCGGAGAGGATCACGAACTTCTCGCGGTTCGTCAGCGCGGGGAAGACGAAGCGCAGCACGGCGAACGACATGAGCGGAAACGCGAGAACCGTGCCGCCCCAGACCGTGATCGAGAGCCACACGTCAAACGGCGCCGTCATGCCGACGACCTGCAGAAGACCCTGGAACTCGGCCGCCGGCGACTTGAGGAGCGTCAGGATCTGGTTCGCGAAGACGCCCGCGATGACCATGCCGAGCGCCCAGGAAATGCCCGCGAACACGATCATGTCGCGGAGCGCGAGCAGGTGGACCAGGAGCGGCTGCGGCGGATCGTTCCGCGCGTCGGGATTCTCAAGAAGCTTGATGGCCATCGTCGGAAACCTTCGTCTCGGCCGAAGCCGTCGCCGCGCCGGTCGTCGAGGCCGTCGGCGTCTCGTCAACCGGCTTCGTCGCCTCCGCGACCTCGCGCTCGGCGGCGCGCGCCGCCTCCTCGACCTCCTGCTCGACCTTCGAGACCTCGCGCTGGATCTCGCTGTCCATTTCCAGCAGCTGGCGTTTGAAGCTCTCGGCCGCGCGGCGGAACTTCGCGTAGTAGGAGCCGAACGTGCGCAGGGTGGACGGCAGCCGCTTCGGCCCCATCACGATGAGAAGAACGGCGAGCAGGACGACCCACTCGCCGGCCCCCACGCTGTCAAAGATGAACGCGAACAAGGGAGGCTACCGTCGGATGCGGGCGGAAACGGGCCGAACGGCGAATTCCCGCAGGCACCCAACGCTCCTTTACTTCTGGAAGATCACGAACTCGCCGCGACGGTTCAGCGCATACGCGCTCTCGTCATGGCCCTCGACCGCCGGCTTCTCGGCGCCGTAGCTGCGCGTCTGGATGCGGTCGGACGTGATGCCGCTCTGGACGAGGTAGTTGCGGATGATGATCGCGCGGTTCTCGCCGAGCGACATGTTGTACTCGTGCGACCCGCGCTCGTCGCAGTTGCCCTCGACGACCACGACGCGCCCCGCGTTCGACGCCAGGTGCTGCGCGACGGCATCGATCTTGCCGAGCTCGCCCGCCGGGACGACCGTCGAGTCGAAGCCGAAGTAGACCGGCGTGAACGACACGTCGGCGCAACGGCGGTAGAGATCCTCGAACTTGCCCTCGGACGCGCCCGCAAGCGAGACCTCGGCGGCGTTGGCGTTCTCGACGCCATCCGTCGTCGAAATGTCAGAAGCTACGGCCGCATCGGCGCCACCGCCCGCATTCGCGCCCTTCTTCGCCTTGTCATACTTGCAGCCCGTCACGCAGAGCGCAACCGCGAGAACCGCCAGAACCGTCGAGAACTTCATTTTTAGATACTCCTTTGTGGATAGACTAATGGCGCGTATTATAGCATAATGAATTGCCGCAGGGCAAGACCCTGCGGCACGAGAATCGCATCTTTGCGGACATCCCGCACGTGCGCTCATTCGTAGTCGACGACGCTCGCCCAGTGGAGGAGGAGCTCGTGGTTCTTCGGCGTCTGCTCGCGGCTCGCCTCGGCCGCCGCGACGATCGGCAGCCACTTCTGGACCTCGTGGAGCGGCACCTTCAGCGCCTCGCACGCGAGATCCATGTACTTCTCGGCCGCCGCCACGTGGCCGGAGAGCCAGAAGAGGAGATACGACCGCGCGACGTCCGCACACGGGTCGCCGAGGCGCACGTGGCTCCAGTCGATGACGCGCCAGTCGCCCTTCGGGGTGATGATCACGTTCGACGGGTTGAAGTCGCCGTGGCAGAGCGACGTCCCGCGCGGGAAGCTCTGGAGCTTCATGTGCAGGTCGTAGCGCGTCACCTTGTCGATCGGCGAGGCCGAGATCTGCTTGTCGAGCTTGTCCGCGAGGTTGCCCATGCGGTCGGACGTCTTCGCGAAGACCTGGCACTGGATCGCGACGAACTCCTTGAGGTACTTCGCGAGGTTCTTCCTGTCCTTCGCCATCACGTCGGCGAGCGTCTCGCCCTCGACGTACTCGCGGCGGATGCACCAGTGGTCGCGGAGCTTCAGAACCTCCAGCACCTTCGGGACGGGCAGCCCCGTCTCGGCGGCGCGCGCCTCGTTCATCGCCTCGTTGAGGATGAGCGAGACCTTGTAGCTCGGCCCGAAGATCTTGAGGACCGTGTCCCTGTCGCGGCAGATCACCTTGTCGGTGCGCTCCTGGAGGACCGTGTCCTTCTTCGCCGGGCGGCCGACCTTCTTCGGGGCGGGCGCCTTCTCGACGGGCTTCTTCGCGGCAGCAACCTTCTTTTCGGCAACTTTCTTCATCTGTGGACTCCTTCGGTCTTGTGAGACCTTTGTGTTTGATGCGGATTATAGCAGATTGTCACGGATGTGGCAACCCGTCGGGGTTCGCGCGCATCCGTGACAATCCTGCGGTTTGGCCTTTCGGCGTCAGACGTTCTCGTGCTTGCCGTAGTAGGCGTTGAGATACATCTGCTTGATCTCCTTCATCAGCGGGTAGCGCGGGTTCGCGCCCGTGCACTGGTCGTCGAAGGCCTGCTCGGTCATCGCGTCGAGGCGGTCGAGGAAGTCCTTCTCGTCCGGCACGTAGTCGCGGATCGTCGGCTTGATGCCGATGCGCGTCTGGAGCGCGCGGATCGCCTTGAGGAAGTTCTTGAACTGCTCGCCCTTCGTCTTGCCCTCGATGCCGAGCGCCGTCGCGATCTCGAGGTAGCGCTCGAGCGTGTGCGGGTGGTCGTACTGCGGGAAGGTGCCCATCTTGCGCGGCACGGGGTCGGCGTTGAAGCGCAGCACCTCCTCCATCATCAGCGCGTTGGCGATGCCGTGCGGGATGTGGTGGAACGCGCCCAGCTTGTGCGCCATCGAGTGCATGACGCCGAGGAAGGCGTTCGCGAAGGCCATGCCGGCCATCGTCGCGGCGTTTGCCATCTTCTCGCGGGCCTTCGGGTTCGCCGTCTTCGCGACCGCCGCGTCGTAGCACTGCGGCAGGTACTCGAAGATGTCCTTCAGGGCCTGGATCGCGAGGCCGTCGGTGTAGCTCGTCGCGAGCATCGAGGCGTAGGCCTCAAGGGCGTGCGAGACGGCGTCGATGCCGGACGCGCTCGTCAGCCCCGGAGGCGCCATCATCTGCACGTCGGCGTCGACGATCGCCATCTTCGGCATGAGCTGGTAGTCCGCGAGCGGATACTTCACGCCCGTCTTCTCGTCGGTGATGACCGCGAACGGCGTCACTTCCGAGCCGGTGCCGGCCGAGGTCGGGATCGCGATGAAGTAGGCCTTCTCGCCCATCTTCGGGAACGTGTAGACGCGCTTGCGGATGTCCATGAAGCGCATGGCCATGTCCATGAAGTCGCATTCCGGGTGCTCGTAGAGGACCCACATGATCTTCGCCGCGTCCATCGCCGAGCCGCCGCCGATCGCGATGATCACGTCCGGCTTGAAGCTCGCCATGAGCTTCGCGCCCTCCTTGGCGCAGGCGAGCGTCGGGTCCGGCGCGACGTTCGAGAACGTCGTGAACATGATGTCCTGCTTCTCGAGGGACTTCTCGATCGGCTTCGTGTAGCCGTTGGCGTAGAGGAAGTTGTCCGTCACGATGAACGCCTTCTTCTTGCCCATCACCTCGCCGAGCTCGCGGAGCGCCACCG
Organism: Verrucomicrobia bacterium UBA1629; assembly: GCA_002321305.1. GTDB lineage: Bacteria > Verrucomicrobiota > Kiritimatiellia > RFP12 > UBA1067 > UBA1067. The sequence goes on from DCMF01000034.1 coordinate 31,288, forward strand.
CGAGGCACCCCTTCTTCTGGTACACCTTTTCGGGCGCGCGGAACCACAGCATGTTTTCCCTGCGAATGGCCATAGTCTTGATGTTGATGAGATGCTTGACGCCGACGTTCTCCGAGACGGAGTTCCCGCCCCAGCTGCCGCAGCCGAGCGTGAGGGACGGCATGAGCGCGAAGTTGTAGATGTCGCCGATGCCGCCGAGGGACGACGGCGAGTTGACGATGAGGCGGCACGCCTTCATGCGGTCCGCGAACTTCGCGAGCTTCGCCTTCTCGTTGAGGTCGTCGATCCAGAGGACGGACGTGTGGCCGAGGCCGCCGTTGTTGACGAGCAGCGCCTCCGCGATGTCCAGCGCGTCGTCGAAGTCCTTCGACTTGTACATGCCGAGGATGGTCGTCAGCTTCTCGTGGCCGAACGCCTCGCTCGTCTCCGTCGAGGTCGCCTCGCCGATCAGCACCTTCGTGTCCTCCGGCACCTCGAAGCCCGCCATCTTCGCGATGGTGACGGGGCGCTGGCCGACGATCTTCGCGTTCAGCGCGCCGTTGATGAGCATCGTCTTGCGGATGAGGTCCTTCTCCTTGTCGTTCAGGAAGTAGCAGCCGCGCTTCGTGAACTCGTCCTTCACGAGGTCGTAGACCTTCTGGTCGGCGATGACCGTCTGCTCGGTCGCGCAGATCATGCCGTTGTCGAAGGTCTTCGAGTGGATGATGGAGTTCACGGCGTTGATGAGGTCGGCCGACGGGTCGATGATCGCCGCCGCGTTGCCCGCGCCGACGCCGACGGCCGGCGTGCCGGAGCTGTAGGCCGCCTTGACCATGCCGGGGCCGCCCGTCGCGAGGATGATGTCGGCCTCCTTCATGAGGAGGTTCGTCTTCGGCAGCGAGGGCTGCGCGATCCAGGCGATGATCTCCTCCGGCGCGCCCGCCGCGACGGCCGCCTCGAGGACGATCTTCGCCGCCGCGATCGTGCAGTTCTTCGCGCGCGGATGCGGGCTGATGATGATGCCGTTGCGGGTCTTCAGCGCGAGGAGCGTCTTGAAGATCGCCGTGGAGGTCGGGTTCGTGGTCGGGATCACCGCGCCGATGACGCCGATCGGCTCGGCCCACTTCTCGATGCCCATCGCCTCGTCGCGCTCGACGACGCCGCAGGTCTTCGTGTGCTTGTAGGCGTTGTAGATGTATTCCGCCGCGTAGTGGTTCTTGATGACCTTGTCCTCGACGATGCCCATGCCCGTCTCCTCGACCGCCATCTTGGCGAGCGGGATGCGCGCGCGGTTCGCCGCCAGCGCCGCCGCCTTGAAGATCGCGTCGACCTGCTCCTGGGTGTACGTCGAGAACTTGGCCTGCGCCGCCTTGACGCGCGCAAGCATCGCCTCGAATTCAGCCACTCCGTCATCCGGCGCCGCCGCCGGGTTCACTGCTGCATTGTCTGCCATAGTTGTCTTTTGTCCTTTGGTCTTGCGTCCGCCGGATGCCTTCCCCGGCGAAACGGGCGCATAGTATATCATCTTTTCATATCGCTATGCAAGTAGCGATAGCAAAATATCGGTATCTTGTGGTATAATACGCCCTCGTCATGAACGAACAGACGTCCGCCGCCGCCCTTCCCCTGCCGACCATCCGCCGGTACCCGATCTACCTCAGGTGCATCAAGGAGATGATCGCCGCCGGCGAACTGCACATCTCGAGCGCCGTCGTCGCGGAGCGGCTCGGGTTCGACCCCGTCCTCGCGCGCAAGGACCTCGCGATGGCCGGCGTGCCCGGCAAGCCGCGCCGCGGCTACCCGGCCCTCGCGCTGCAGGACGCGATCAACCACGCGCTCGGCTGGGACGCGACGACGGACGCCGTGCTCGTGGGCGTCGGCTCGCTCGGCAACGCCCTTCTCGGCTACGCGGGCTTCGAGGAGCAGAACCTCTCGATCGTCGCCGCCTTCGACGCGAAGCCGGAGATCGTCGGGCGCACGTTCCACGGCGTCAAGGTGCGCCCGATGGAAGACCTGCCGCGTCTCGTCAAGCGCTTCGGCATCAAGCTCGGCATCCTGACCGTCCCGAACGCCGCCGCGCAGACCTGCGCCGACCAGCTCGTCGCCGCCGGCATCTGCGGCATCTGGAACTTCACCTCCGTCCAGATCGACGTGCCGGCCGGCGTCGTCGTCCAGAGCGTCGACCTCGCCCAGTCGCTCGCCGTCCTCTCCCACTCGATCACGAACGCGCAGTAGCGCGCCGCGTCAGAGGAGCCCGCGCGCGCGGAGATTTCGGAGGGCCTTCCTGTAGGCGAGCTGCGCCTCCGGGCTGCGGCAGCCCTTCAGCGCCTCGGCGTTCCGCCTCGTGAGGAAGTCGTTCTTCCAGCTGCCGTCCGGGTTCTGCGTGCGGATCATCTCCTGCACCGCCGCGTCGTCGCGGATCAGCGCAAGGCGGTACTCGTTCTCTGCGGTCGTCGCGCGCACCGTGTAGACCCGCGCGCGCGCCGCCGGCGCCTCCCGCGCCCGCGAGACGCCGAAGACGACGCACAGCCCGGCGACGGCCAGCAGCGAGGCGGCGGCGAGATAGCCGACCGTCCGGACGATTCCGCGTCCGCACGCGCCGCGCGCGCCGCCTACGCGGCGTTCTGCGCGTTTCGCGACGTCCGCCCACGGACAGGGCGCGGCCTTCAGTCGCTCGACCACCTCGCGGCAGCCGGGCCCCAGCTCGTTCAGCGTCCGCTCAAGATCCTCTGTCATCGAATACCTCCTTCAGTTTCTTCAGTGCGTTCGACATCCGCGACTTCACGGTCCCGACCGGAATCCCCAGGATCTCGCCGATCTCGGCGTAGGGGAGGTCCTGGAAGACACCGAGCTCCACCACCTCGCGCAAGGGGTCGGACAGCTGCGCCAGCGCCCAGCGGACGTCTTCGCGCGCGCCCGGCGCACGCGGCGTCGCCGTCGTCGGCTGCTCCTTCCCCCAGCTCTCCTCGCGGCTCTCGCGGCGCGTCTGGCGCCGCAGGGCGTCGATGCGGACCTGCCGCGCGAGCACGAAGAGGAAGGTCGAGAGCTTCGCCGTCGGCTTGTACGCGCGGCGGTAGTTCCAGAGCCGCAGGTACGTCTCTTGGACGAGATCCTCGCCTTCAGAAGGGGAAACGCCCTGACGGCAGAAAAAGTTCAGAAGATTCCTCTCGAATTTCCGGGCCTCGTCCAGCAGCTCCGCCCCGTCGCCGGTCATAGCGCCCCCAGGAACGAGCGGGCCTGGTCGAGCAGGACGGACTCGACCGGCCAGAGGTTCGAGAGAACGAGCAGGTAGGCCGCCGTCAGCGCGAGGGCGAACCCGCTCGCGCCGGCGACGAGAAACCCGAAGACCGCGTCCCCCGGCTGCGCGAGGATGTTGTGGACGACAAGCCGGATGACCTTGCGCGCGAGACCGAACGCGACGAGCGCAAGCGCGAGCGACGCGAGGGCGCGCGCCCAGGAGGCGTCGAACCAGTCGAGCGACGCATCCCAGGCGAGCCGCCCGGCAGCCGCCGCGCCGACCGTCCCGGCGAGGAACGCGAGCGCGCCCGAGAACCCGCCGATCAGGCCGAAGACCGCCGCGACGGCGGCGGCCCCAAGAATGACGTAATCGGCCGGAAGGAAGTTCATCGTGCGCGCTGTTCGGGTTGCGTGAATGTCCGTTCGCGCGTATTATAGCAAAATCTGCGACCGGCATGCGAAGAAGGCCCGCAGCTTCGCGACGGACTTGACGCCGCGCGCCGATTCGAGGCTGCCGGAGACGTCGATGACGTCCGGCCGCCGCGCGATCGCCTCGGCGAGGTTTTCGGACGAGATGCCGCCCGCGAGGACGGCCTTGAACGCGCCGCGCCGCAGGGTCGTCTCGCCGTCGCCGTGCGACGAGTCGAAGAGGACGGCGTCCCCCTCGGCGCCGCCCGCGAGCGTCCAGACCTCCAGCCCCGCGCCGCGGAGCGCGGCGACGTCCGCCGCCGTCGCCCGCCGGTGCAGCTGAACGATGCCGAGGCCGCACGCGCGGGCGGTCCGCAGGATCTCCGGCACGGTCGCCGTCGTGAACACGCCGACGCACCGCGCCGTTCCCGCCAGCCCCGCCCGCATCGCCTGCACGGCCTCGACGGTCACGCGGCGCGGACTCCCCCCGGCGAAGATGAAGCCGAGGTAGTCCGCGCCGAGCCGTTCGGCCTCGGCGGCGAACGCGGCGTCGTTCACGCCGCAGACCTTGAAGCGGACGCTCCGCACTTCCTACCTCTAACTTCTTCCTTCTTCCTTTTTACTTCTTACTTTCGCTCAAACCTTCGGCAGCCCCGCGAAGCCGCGCGCGAGGTCGGCGTCCGTCGGGATGGTGTCGCTCATCGTGCCGTCGTTGTACTTGCCGTAGGCGACCATGTCGAAGTAGCCCGTGCCGGTGAGGCCGAAGACGATCGTCTCCGCGCGCCCCGCCTCCTTGCACCGCAGGGCCTCGTCGATCGCCGCGCGGATCGCGTGCGCCGACTCGGGCGCGGGCAGCGTCCCCTCCGTGCGCGCGAAGAACGTCGCCGCCTCGAAGACCTTCGTCTGCTCGACGCTCGTCGCCTCCATGAGCTTCTGGTCGTAGAGCTCCGAGAGCATCGAGCTCATGCCGTGGTAGCGGAGGCCGCCCGCGTGGTTGGCGGACGGGATGAAGCCGCTCCCCAGCGTGTACATCTTCGCGAGCGGGCACACCTTGCCCGTGTCGCAGAAGTCGTAGGCGTACCGGCCGCGCGTCAGCGACGGGCAGCTCGCCGGCTCGACGGCGACGATCCGGTAGTCGGCCTCGCCGCGCAGCTTCTCGCCCATGAACGGCGCGATGAGGCCGGAGAGGTTCGAGCCGCCGCCCGCGCAGCCGATGATGACGTCGGGCTTGACGCCGAGCTTCTTCAGCGCCGCCTGCGTCTCCAGGCCGATGATCGACTGGTGCAGGCAGACCTGATTGAGGACGCTGCCGAGGAGGTATCGCGCGTTCGGCCGCTTCAGCGCCGACTCGACCGCCTCGGAGATCGCGCAGCCGAGCGAGCCGGTCGTGCCGGGGAACTCGGCGTTGATCCTGCGTCCGACGTCCGTCGTCATCGACGGCGAGGGCGTGACGTCCGCCCCGTACGTGCGCATGACCTCGCGGCGGAACGGCTTCTGCTCGTAGGAGCACTTGACCATGAAGACGTGGCACTTCAGGCCGAAGAACGCGCTCGCCATCGAGAGGGCCGTGCCCCACTGGCCCGCGCCCGTCTCGGTCGTGACGTCCGTGAGGCCCTGCGCCTTCGCGTAGTAGGCCTGGGCGATCGCGCTGTTGAGCTTGTGCGAGCCAGACGTGTTGTTGCCCTCGAACTTGTAGTAGATCTTCGCGGGCGTGCCGAGGGCCTTCTCGAGGAAGGTCGCGCGGACGAGCGGCGAGGGGCGGTACATCCTGTAGAAGTCGCGCACGGGCTCCGGGATCGGGATGTAGGCGGTCGTGTCGTCCAGCTCCTGGCGGACGCATTCCTTGCAGAAGACGTGCTCGAGCTCCGCCGCCGTGACGGGCTGGAGCGTCGCCGGGTTCAGGAGCGGCGCGGGCTTCTTCTTCATGTCCGCGCGCATGTTGTACCACGCCGTCGGCAGCTCGGATTCGCTCAGATAGGTCTTGTAGGGTTCGTTGTCCATGGTCTTCCTTTTCTTTGTCACGGTGCGAAGGCGTCGCCCGCGCCCTTCGCGCGCGGCGTGCCGTCGAAGTAGAAGTTCTGCCCCGTCGCGTCGAGCACGCTCCGCCAGAGCTGGCCGTCGGTGTCGAGCTTCTGGCGCTCGATCGTCGCGAGCGCGATCGGCACGAGCGCGTAGCTCTCGCCGAGGTTGCCGACGACGCAGTCGGTGCGCCCCGCCATCGCCGCGTGCGCCGCCGCGCGCGCGAGGCTGTAGCAGCGGATCGCGTCCGTGCCGCGCGCCGGGCAGCTGCGGATGATGTAGCTCGGGTCGATGTACTTCACGCTCGTGTCGAACCCCCGGCGCTTGAAATGCTCCGTGATGCGCTTCCTGAGGTAGACGCCGATGTCCTTCTTCAGGACGTTGCCGCTCGCGTCGCGCTCCTCGCTGCCGGCGAGAAGCTCCTGCCCCGCGCCTTCCGCGACGACGATGACGGCGTGCGACTTCCCGGCGGCGAAGCGGCGCTCCAGCGCCGTCAGCAGCCCGCGCGGGCCCTCCATCTCGAACTTCACCTCCGGCACGAGGCAGAAGTTGACGTTCGGGTTCGCGATTGACGCGGCGGCGGCGATGAAGCCGGAGTCGCGCCCCATCAGCTTCACGAGGCCGATGCCGTGCGGCGTGCCCTTCGCCTCGACGTGCGCGTTGCGCGTGACCTCGGCCGCCTCGGCGACCGCCGTCTCGAAGCCGAAGCTTCGGCCGATGAAGACGAGGTCGTTGTCGATCGTCTTCGGGATGCCGACGACGGAGATCTTCAGCCCCCGCCGGCCGATCTCGTCCGCGATGTCGCTCGCGCACCGGAGCGACCCGTCGCCGCCGATGCAGAAGAGGACGTTGATGTTCATCCGCACGAGCGTGTCGACCATGATCTCGGTCGGCTGCGCGCCCCGGCTCGACCCCAGGATCGTCCCGCCCTGCTCGTGGATCGTGTCCACGTTGTCCGGGTTCAGCATCAGCGGCTCGTAGCCGTACTTCGGGTTCAGCCCCGCGTAGCCGTAGCGAATGCCGTAGATGTTCTTGACGCCGTAGTCGAACTCCAGGATCTCGACGAGGCCCTTGATGACCGTGTTCAGGCCGGGGCAGAGCCCGCCCGCCGTCACGATGGCGACGCGCGTCCAGCTCGGGTCGTGGAAGATCTTCTCGCGCGGGCCCGCCCGCTCGAACGTCGGCTGGTGGCCGAGCTTCGTCTCGGCGAACTTCGCGTAGGACTCGTTCTCCGTCGCGAAGATGCGCTCGCCGTCCTGCACGAACTGCCCCAGCTTGACGGGCGAGGGGATCGTGCAGGGGCCCAGCGTCTTCACCGAGCACGAGTACTTCTCGCGGTCGGACACGATCTTGTCAAGAATCGAGCTCATGTCAGTCATTTCCTTGCTGTCTTTTCCCTGAAATAGGCGATCGTCTTCGCCAGCCCCTCGGCGAGCGGCACGCGCGGCGTCCAGCCCAGCAGCTCCTGCGCGAGCGCGATGTCGGGCTTGCGCTGCTTCGGGTCGTCGCCGGGGAGCGGACGGAACACGAGCTTCGAGCCCGTGCCGGGGACCTGCCGCAGCACCTCCTCCGCCAGCGCCAGCATCGTGAACTCGCCGGGATTGCCCGTGTTGAGGACGGGCACGGGCGGATGCGGCGGACGGAAGAACGCGCGCAGCCGCTCCTTCGGCAGCGCCATGTAGCGGCGGAATGCGTCGATCAGGTCGTCGCAGTACTGGAACGAGCGCGTCTGACGCCCCGTGCCGTAGACCGTCAGGTCCTCGCCGCGCAGCGCCTGGCAGATGAAGTTCGAGACGACCCGCCCGTCCGCCGGATTCATCATCGGCCCGTACGTGTTGAAGATGCGCACCATCCGCGCGTCGACGTCATGCTCCCGGATGGAGTCGGCGACCAGCGTCTCGGCGACGCGCTTGCCCTCGTCGTAGCAGCTGCGGATGCCGATCGTGTTGACGTTGCCCCAGTAGCCCTCCGGCTGCGGATGCACAAGCGCATCGCCGTAGACCTCGCTCGTCGAGGTGTGCAGGAGCTTCGCGCCGTCCCGCCGCGCGAGTTCAAGGCAGAAGAGAACGCCCTTGACGGACGTCAGCGCCGTGAAGAGCGGACGCGCCTGGTAGTGCGGCGGACTCGCCGGACAGGCGAGGTTGTAGATTTCGGAGAAGGAGAGGGGATGGGGGATGGGGGATGAGGGATGAGGGAAAAAGGAAGAAGGGAAGAAGGAAGAAGCGCGGAGCTTCTCGACTTCCATCTCCGTGACGTCGGCTTCGACGAACGCGAAGTTCGGGTTCGCCGCGAACGCCGCGAGGTTCTCGCGCGAACCCGTGTAGAGGTTGTCGAGCGCGACGACCCTGTAGCCTTCCCGCAGAAGCCGTGCGCAGAGATTGCTGCCGAGGAATCCCGCGCCGCCCGTGACCAGCGCCGTCTTCATCTCATCGCCTGTCGCCACGGTCCCCTCCTTTCGGTTCGCGCGCGCCGCCGAACGACGCGAGCAGCAGCAGCCCGACGGCCACGCAGATGAACGAGTCCGCCACGTTGAAGCAGGGGAAGTGGCTCGCCTTCCAGTGGAAGTCGAACATGTCGATCACGTAGCCCCGGAAGACGCGGTCAATGAGGTTGCCGACGACGCCCGCGTAGAGCAGCGGCTCCGCCACGGCCCCCAGCCGCGACCCCGGCAGCCCGAAGACGCTCCGCCGCTTCCAGACGAGGAAGGCGAGCGCCGCGACGCCGAAGGCCGCAAGCGGCCAGACGTGCCCCTGAAGGAGTCCCCAGGCGCACCCCCGGTTCTCGACGTAGGCGAGGTTGAAGAGCCCCGGAATGACGGGAATCGCCGCCGTCCCCCTGAGGAAGCCGACGGCGAGTTCCTTGACGACCGCATCGACGAGCACGAGGTGCGCGGCGACGACAATCGCGATCAGCGCACGCTTCACTTCGCGCCGCGCTCCATCTCGTTCTGGCACTCCATGCAGGTCAGCACGAACGGCTGGTTCAGGAGGCGCGGCTTGCGGATGAGCTGGCCGCAGACCGTGCAGACGCCGTAAGTGCCGTCGTCGATGCGGTGGAGGGCCTCGTCGATCTGCTGGATCGTGCGGTTGATGTTGCCCATCTGGCCGAGCGCCTGGAGCCGCAGCGTCTGCGCCGTGCCGTCGCCGCCGTCGGCCTCGTGGTCCTCGGACTCGTTGAAGCCCGTCGCCTTCATCGCGTCCACGCCCGCAATGGCCTTGGCGCGGGCGTCGAGGAGGCGCTTGCGGAAGTCCTTCAGGTCGGCCTCGGGGAACTTCTCCGTCTCCTCGCCGCGCGACCGCGACGTCGGCCGCCGCGAGAGGCGGATGCCGTCGTCGACCTGCACCGGCTCGGCCTTCGCGGCGGAGCGCTTCATCTCCTCGGCGATGGACGAGCCGAACGCCACGGCCTTCGCCGTGTCGATCGGGACGTAGTCCTCCAGAATCGCAGCCGCCTTGACCGCCGCCGACGGACGGCGGATGATGCGCGGCGGAACGCGCTTGACGTCATTCTTCTCGACAGTTTCGCTGTTCATCAGTGTCTCCTTTCGCAGGGCGTCAGATCTGGATGCCGTCCGGGAGCCTCATCCACGCGCGGATCTCGTCCGTCAGCGGCCTGATCTCCTTCACGGTCGCAAAGGCGAGGTTGCCCTCCTCGTCGGGCAGCTCGAAGTTGTCGCCGGGCTTCTTGCCCATGAGGTTCTGCGCGACGCGCGTCTTCGAGGAGAGGATGCCCCTTTCGAGGTCGTTGTCCCACTCGCCGAGGATCGTCCACGTCTTCTCGCCGCCCTTCGTCTCGCAGACGACGGTCACGCCCGGCATCACCTCGTCGGTCGTCGCGTCGGCGAAGTCGCCGGGCTTGACGGCCTCCAGGTCGGCCTGCATGAGCGTCTGCTTCTGCATGAGCGCGCGCTGCTCGTCCTTCGCGTACTGGTACTCGGCGTTCTCCGAGAGGTCGCCGTAGCTCTTCGCGAACTCGATGCGCTTGACGTTCGCCGGCATGTCCTCGTTGATGAGCTTGAGGTACTCGGCCTTCTTGAGCCCGAAGCTGCGGAAGGAGGTGACGCGCGCGTACTCCTTCTTCTTCTCGGCCCTGACGAGATGCGCCTCAAGGGCGGGCACGATCTTCGTCATGCGCACGACCGTCGTGTGGTGCGTCGAGGGATCCCACGCGATCGAAGCCTGGAAGCGCTCGAAGAAGAGCGCCTGCTCGGCCGGCGTCAGCCAGCCGAAGATCTTCTTGAGCCAGTCGGCGTTCGCGAAGAGGCGGCGCACGATGTTCTGCATCTTCAGCGTCTCGCCGCTCTGGCGGCCTTCGCCGAGGGCGATCGCGTGCGTAAGGAGCGTGATGAGCGGCGGCAGCTCCGTCCACTTCTCGAACTGCTCGTACTTGCCGACGAGAAGCGTCGTCAGCGTCGCGGGCGCCTTCGGCTGCCTCATGAAGTCGCCGATCGCCTTGCGGCACGCCTCGTCCTGCGTGAACTGCCCGACGATCTCGCTGACCGCCGTGAAGCAGAGGTCGGGAATCGCCGCGACGAGCTTCGCCTTCGCCGCGTCGTCGCAGCCGAGGAACGAGACCATCGCGCCGACCTCGCGCGCCGGCAGCGCGGCCGCCGCCTTGACGAAGCGCTTGCGCTCCCAGAGGTAGTCGCGCATCTCCGCCGCCGGCGGGTTCGCGAAGCCGAGGGACACGATCTTGCAGGCGAGGCGCGCGTAGAGCGCGTCGTCGACCTTGCGCGCGGCCGTCGCGGCGAACGCGAGGCGCTCGCCGATCTTCGCCTTCGTCTCCTCGTCGGCGACCTTGAACTTGCCCTGCGCGACGTATTCGGCCACCGCCGCGAGAATCTGCTTCGGATCCGTCTCGTGCGCGAAGCCCGTGAGCCAGCTGTCGCCGTAGTCCTCGGCCGCCGCGCGGAGCTGGATGGGCTCGGTCTTCTTCGCGGGGACGGCGACGCACTTGTCGGCCTTGAGCTGCCCGCGCGCCGAATCCCAGAACTTCTTCCAGTTCACAGCCTTCACGAACCCGTTCTTGACGCAGTAGTCCTCCAGCCGGACGAGCGTCATCGACGAGCCGTTCGAGCGCAGGACCGCCTTGACGAACTCGCCCGGCTTCTCCTTCAGCAGCGCCTCGAAGTCGGCCGGCGCCGTCTCGCGCAGGACGAGGATATGGTCCTTCGGCGCGACCGTCAGCATGTCACAGGCCGCCGCATACGTGAACTGGTGGCCCTTCTTCGTCTTGAAGTCGACCGTGATGCGCTTGTAGAAGTAGTCGATCTTCTTGACCGTGCCGAGCCCCCACGTCTCGTTCAGAACCTTGACGCCCGCCGCGCCGGGGATGTTCGCGTTGAACGCGACGAGCTTCTCGAGCCGCATGAGCGACTCGTCCAGCGGACGCGCCCCGAACTCGGCGCCGTCGATGAAAGAAAGAAGAAGACGATCGCCCGTCGTCTTCTTCAGGGCGTCCTTGACGCCGGCCGGCTGCACCTTCTTCGCAAGCTCCGCCTGGTTTTCCCGCACGAGCCTGAACGCGCCCTCGAAATCCTTCTTCTCGGCGCATTCGCCCAACCGTGTCACAATCGCTTCCGTCTCGGCCATCTTTATCTTCCTTCTTGCTTCTTGGAGAAATTCAAAAACGGCGGGAATTATACCATAATCGGCGCGTGAGCGGTAGTGGTCGAACGGCGACGGGGCGCGGCAGGAACCTGCCGCGCCCCGTCGTCAAGGCGTTGACGCGCGTTCGCGTCAGCCGAGCAGGTCGTCGCCGCCGTCCGACGCGGGCTCGCCGCCCATCGTCTCGTCCGAGTTCTGGATGTCGTCGCCGTCCGCCGAGGTGTCGCCGTTGTCCGCGACGAGCTTCGGCTCGCCGAGGTCGCTCTCGTCGCCCTCCTCCTCGCCGGGCAGGCCCGCCGCCGGGATGCCGTAGAGCTCCTCGTGCTTCTGGCGCTGCTCCTCCCTGAGCTTCTCCATCTCCTCGTCGCTGATCGCGTCGCAGAGCGGCACGAGCTTGAGGTAGCGGTGCATCGGGAAGCCGGTGCCGCCGGGGACGAGGTGGCCGAGGATGACGTTCTCCTTGAAGCCGCGGAGCTCGTCGACCTTGCCCATCGTCGCGGCCTCGGTGAGGACGCGCGTCGTGTCCTGGAAGGACGCCGCCGAGATGAACGAGTCGGTCTCGAGCGCGGCCTTCGTGATGCCGAGGAGCGCGGGCTGGGCCTCCGCCGGACGGCGGCCCTCGTTCATCATCTCCTCGTTGACGCGCAGGAACGTCTGGCGCGAGACCTGGTCGCCCCAGAGGAAGTCCGTGTCGCCGGGGTTCGTGATGCGCACCTTGCGGAGCATCTGGCGGACGATGATCTCGATGTGCTTGTCGTTGATCTCGACGCCCTGCAGGCGGTAGACCTGCTGGACTTCGTTGACGAGGTACTTCTCGAGCTCCTGCGGGCCGGAGACCTCCAGGATCTCCTGCGGGATGACCGGGCCTTCGGTGAGCTGCTGGCCCTTCTTCACGCGGTCGCCCTTGAAGACGACGATCTGCTTGCCCATCGGGATCAGGTGCTCCTCGACGAGGCCCGTCACGTCGTCCACGACCTTGATGCAGCGCTTGCCGCGCACGTTCTCGCCGAAGTCGATGACGCCCTCGATCTTCGCGATCTCGGCCGCGTCCTTCGGCTGGCGCGCCTCGAAGAGCTCGGCGACGCGCGGCAGGCCGCCCGTGATGTCGCGGGTCTTCGCCGCCTCGCGCGGGGTCTTCGCGAGCAGCATGCCGGCCGTGGCCTTCATGCCGTCGCGCACCATGACGATCGCGCCCGTCGGGACGTCGTGCGAGTCGAGCATCTTGCCCTCGGCGTCGCGGATCTCGATGCGCGGGTGGAGGTTCGACTCGGAGGTCGGCAGCACGACGAGCGTCTTCGCGCCGGTCGCGCGGTCGGTCTCGGTCTTGACCGAGATGTCCTCCTCGAAGTCCACGAACACGATGTCGCCCGCCGCCTCGGAGAGGACCGGCACGGAGTGCGGGTCCCACACGGCGACCTTCTGGCCCTTCTTGACCGCGTCGCCGTCCTCGATGAGGAGCGTCGTGCCCATCTGGAGCTGGTAGGTGTCGAGCTTCACGCCGCCCGTCTTCGAGTAGATCTCCAGCGAGCCGTTCTTGTTGAGGACGACTTCCTTGCCCTCGTCGTTGCGCACCTTGCGGACATCGACGAACTTCGCGACGCCGTCGTTCTTCAGGACGATCTCCGGCTTGGCCGCCGTCGCCGACGCCGTGCCGCCGATGTGGAACGTCCGCATCGTCAGCTGGGTGCCCGGCTCGCCGATGGACTGCGCGGCGATGATGCCGACCGCCGTGCCGATCTCGACCTGCCGGCCCGTCGAGAGGTCGCGGCCGTAGCACTTCGCGCACATGCCGTGCTCCGCGTCGCAGGTGAGGCCGGAGCGGATCCAGATCTTCTCCAGGCCGCAGGCGTTGATCTTCGCGCACGCGGCCTCGTCGATGATCTCGTTCGCCGGGACGATCGTCTCGCCCGTCTTCGGGTCCGTGACGGCGTAGAGGGCCGTGCGGCCGAGCACGCGGTCGCCGAGCGTCACCTTGACCTCGTCGCCCTCGATGATCGCCTCGACCTCGATGCCGTTGACGGTGTTGCAGTCCTCCTGCGTGATGATGACGTCCTGCGAGACGTCCACGAGCTTGCGCGTGAGGTAGCCCGCGTCGGCCGTCTTGAGGGCCGTGTCCGCGAGGCCCTTGCGGGCGCCGTGCGAGGAGATGAAGTACTCGAGGACCGAGAGGCCCTCGCGGAAGGACGCGGTGATCGGGCGCTCGATGATGTCGCCGTTCGGGGCGGCCATGAGGCCGCGCATGCCGGCGAGCTGGCGGATCTGCAGCTTCGAGCCGCGGGCCTTCGAGTCAACGAACATGTAGACCGGGTTGAGCTCCGTCGGGTTGCTGTTCTCCGGGCTGATGTTCCTGTCGATCGTCTTGTAGAGCTCGTCGCCGACCTTCTCGGTCGTCGTCGACCAGATGTCGACGATCTTGTTGTGGCGCTCGCCGTCGGTGATGATGCCCTGCTGGAACTGCTTCTGCACCTCGTCGGCGGCCTTGCGGGCCTTCTCGACCTCGGCGTCCTTCTCGGCCGGGCGGATCATGTCCTTCAGGCCCATCGACGCGCCGGAGACGGTCGCGAAGTTGTAGCCGAGCGCCTTCAGGCGGTCGATCGCGAGCACGGTCTCGTCATGGCCGGCGACCTTGTGGCAGTCGAGGATCAGCTTGCCGATCGTGGACTTCGAGCACTTGTCGTTCCAGAAGCCCATCTCCTTCGGCCACACGTTGTTGAAGATCACGCGGCCGGCGGTCGTCTCGATCGTGCGGTGCCGCGTGTCGCCGTGCGGACGGCCCGCCGTCCCGAAGTCCGGGTTGCGCAGGCGGATGCGGCTGTGGTACGAGATGCTGCCCTCGGCGATGCCGAACTCGACCTCGCCGATGTCGTTGAAGAGCGGCAGGTGCTCGTCGGACATGTCCGTCTTGCCGGCGATCTTGCCCGCCAGCTTGTCCTGCTGCGAGGGCACCGTGAGGAAGTAGAGGCCGAGGCACACGTCCTGGGTCGGCGTCATCACGGACTTGCCCGACGCGGGCGAGAAGATCGACGTGGAGGCGAGCATCATGAGCTTCGACTCCATCTGCGCCTCGATCGAGAGCGGCACGTGCACGGCCATCTGGTCGCCGTCGAAGTCGGCGTTGAACGGCGTGCAGACCATCGGGTGCAGGCGGATCGCCTTGCCCTCGACGAGCACCGGCTCGAACGCCTGGATCGAGAGGCGGTGCAGCGTCGGCGCGCGGTTCAGGAACACCGTCTTGTCCTTCGTCACCTCCTCCAGGATGTCCCACACCTGCTCGTCGTGGCGCTCGATCATCTTGCGCGCCGTGCGGACGGTGTGGCAGACGCCGAGCTCCTTCAGGCGGCGGATGATGAACGGCTCGAAAAGGCGGAGCGCCATCTCCTTCGGGAGGCCGCACTGCGGGAACTTGAGCTCCGGCCCGACGACGATCACGGAACGGCCGGAGTAGTCGACGCGCTTGCCGAGCAGGTTCTGGCGGAAGCGGCCCGTCTTGCCCTTCAGGATCTCGGAGAGCGACTTGAGCGGACGGTTGCCGGGGCCCGTGACGGCGCGGCCGTGGCGCCCGTTGTCGAAGACCGCGTCCACCGCCTCCTGGAGCATGCGCTTCTCGTTGCGGATGATGACGTCCGGCGTCTTGAGCGCGAGCAGGTTGCGGAGGCGGTTGTTGCGGTTGATGACGCGGCGGTAGAGGTCGTTCAGGTCGGAGGTCGCGAAGCGGCCGCCCTCGAGCGGGACGAGCGGACGGAGCTCCGGCGGGATGACCGGCAGCACATCGAGGATCATCCACTCCGGCTTCGAGTTCGAGACGCGGAAGCCCTCGACGACCTTCATGCGCTTGGCGATCTTCTTGCGGTTCTGCTTGGAGCGGGTGTTCTCCATCTGCTCCTCAAGCTCCTTCATGAGCGCCTTGAGGTCGAGGCTGCGCAGGAGCTTGCGCACCGCCTCCGCGCCCATCTCGGCCTTGAAGAGGTCCTGGTACTTCTCCTGCGCGTCCAGGTACTCCTGCTCGGTGAGGATCTGCCCCTTCTTGAGCGGCGTGTCGCCCGGCTCGACGACCATCCAGCACTGGTAGTAGAGGACGCTCTCGAGCTCGGTCGTCGTCTTGTCGAGCAGGAGGCCCATGCGGGACGGGCTGCACTTGAAGAACCAGATGTGGCTCACGGGCACCGCGAGCTCGATGTGGCCCATGCGCTGGCGGCGCACCGACGCAAGCGTGACCTCGACGCCGCAGCGGTCGCAGATCATGCCCTTGTTCTTGATGCGCTTGTACTTGCCGCACGCGCACTCCCAGTCCTTCGTCGGGCCGAAGATCTTCTCGCAGAAGAGGCCGTCCTTCTCCGGGCGGTACGTGCGGTAGTTGATCGTCTCCGGGTTCTTGACCTCGCCGTGCGACCAGCTGCGGATCGTCTCCGGCGAGGCGAGCTGCACCTTGACGGCGTCGTAGTGGGCGGACGCGTTGAACGAGCCGCCGAAGATGTCAGACGTGTTGTAAGGATTCATAGACTTTTAAGGCTCCCAATTGAAATTCGACTAATTCGACTATCCGTTCATTCGATTATTCGATCATTTCTTTCCCCTTACAGGTTCAGCGCACCGGAAAGGAGGTCGTCCGCCGGCGCCGGCTCGGCCGTCTCGGCCGCCGCGCCCGCGCTGACCTCGGCCTTGCGCTTCTTCGTCTCGACGTCGCCGCCGAGGAGCTGCGTGTCGAGGCAGAGGCCGCGGAGCTCGTGGATGAGGACGGAGAACGATTCCGGCATGCCGGAGTCGAGGACGTTCGTGCCCTTGACGATCGACTCGTAGATGCGGGTGCGCCCCTGCACGTCGTCCGACTTGACCGTCAGGAGCTCCTGCAGGGCGTAGGCGACGCCGTAGGCCTCCAGCGCCCACACCTCCATCTCGCCCATGCGCTGGCCGCCGAGCTGGGCCTTGCCGCCCAGCGGCTGCTGCGTGACGAGCGAGTAGGGCCCGACCGCGCGCGCGTGGATCTTGTCCGTCACGAGGTGGTGCAGCTTCAGCATGTAGATGACGCCGACGACGACCTTCTGCTGGAAGGGCTCGCCCGTCATGCCGTCGTAGAGGACCGTCTTGCCCTCCGGGCAGATCCAGCTCTGCGCGCCCTCCTCCTTCTCCTGGACCGCGCGGGCCTGGGTGAGGAGCTCGTCGATCTCCGACTCCTGGACGCCGTCGAAGACGGGCGTCGCGGCGTGGAAGCCGAGCGTCCGGCACGCGAGGCCGAGGTAGGTCTCGAAGAGCTGGCCGAGGTTCATGCGCGACGGCACGCCGAGCGGGTTCAGCACGATGTCGACGGGACGCCCGTCCGGCAGGAACGGCATGTCGCAGCTCGGCAGGATGCGCGAGACGACGCCCTTGTTGCCGTGGCGGCCGGCCATCTTGTCGCCGACGGAGAGGTTCTTCTTGTCGACGAGGAAGACGCGCACGGACTTGACGATCTCGCCGTCGCCGTACTCGCCGAAGATGCCCTCGCCGTTGGCGGCGGCGTCCTCGATCGCGGCGAACTCCTCCTCGAACGGGTCGATGACCGCCGCGACCTTGTCCTTCGCGGGGCCTTCGTCCATGCCCCAGTGCGCATGGGCCTTGGCGAGCACGTTGAGCTGGCTCTTCTTGATCTTCTTGTTGGCCGGCACGATGACGTCGCCCGTCTCGCTGTCGGTGATGTCCACCGGCAGCTTCTCGTTCATGAACTCCGCGCAGAGCTTGCCGAGCAGGTCCTTCTCCAGCTTCGTGACCTGGTTCTTGCGCTTCTTCTCGGCCTCCTTGGCGGCCTTCTTCGAGCGCTTCTCGTCCATGATCTCGGTCGGCTTGGTGCTCTGCACCTGCACGCCCATGACGACGCCCGTCGTCCCGGGCGGGACGGTGAGCGACGTGTCGCGGACGTCCGCCGCCTTCTCGCCGAAGATCGCGCGCAGGAGGCGCTCCTCCGGCGACAGCTCGGTCTCGCCCTTCGGCGTCACCTTGCCGACGAGGATGTCGCCCGGCTTCACCTCGGCGCCGACGCGCACGATGCCGTCCGGCCCCAGGTTCTTGAGCGCGTCCTCCGAGACGTTCGGGATGTCGCGCGTGATCTCCTCCGGCCCGAGCTTCGTGTCGCGCGCGGCGCACTCGAACGTCACGATGTGGAGCGACGTCAGCGCGTCCTCGCGCACGAGGCGGTCGTTGAGGACGATCGCGTCCTCGAAGTTGTAGCCGCGCCAGCTCATGAACGCGACGAGCAGGTTCTTGCCGAGCGCGAGCTCGCCCTGGTCGGTCGCCGGGCCGTCCGCGAGGCAGTCGCCGACGCGGACCTTCTGGCCCTTCTTCACGATCGGGCGCTGGTTGAAGCACGTGCCGGCGTTGCAGCGGCGGAACTTCTGGAGGTCGTAGCGCCACACGCCGTTCTCCGGGTCGTGCGCGAACATCGCCTCGCCCTCCGGCAGGGCGCCGTCCCTCGTGACCATCACGAACTCGGCCGAGACGTAGGCGACCGTGCCGGCGGCGAGCGCCGTCACGATGACCTTCGAGTCCTTCGCCGAGACGCCTTCGAGGCCCGTGCCGACGTAGGGGCGCTCCGTCGTCAGGAGCGGCACGCCCTGGCGCATCATGTTCGCGCCCATGAGCGCGCGGTTCGCGTCGTCGTGCTCGAGGAACGGGATGAGGCCCGCCGCGATCGAGATGACCTGCATCGGGGCGACGTCCATGTACTGGACCTCGTGCGCCGGCTTGTCGCAGAACTCCGTCCTGAAGCGGCACGTCACGCGATCCTCGGCGAACGTGCGGTCGGCCTTGAGCGGCGCGTTCGCCTGCGCGATCACGAACTGCTCCTCCTCGTCGGCCGGCAGGTACTCGATCTCGTCCGTCACGCGGCCGCCGACGACCTTGCGGTACGGCGTCTCGATGAAGCCGAAGCGGTTGACCTGCGCGTAGATGCCGAGGGACGAGATGAGGCCGATGTTCGGGCCTTCCGGCGTCTCGATCGGGCAGATGCGGCCGTAGTGGGACGGGTGGACGTCGCGCACCTCGAAGCCCGCGCGCTCGCGGCTGAGGCCGCCCGGGCCGAGCGCCGAGAGGCGGCGCTTGTGGGCGAGGGCCGAAAGCGGGTTCGTCTGGTCCATGAACTGCGAGAGCTGGCTGCGCGCGAAGAAGTCGCCGACGACCGCGCTGAACGTCTTCGAGTTCACGAGGCGCGACGGCACGAGCGGGCCCGCGTTCGGGTCATGCACCGTCATGCGCTCGCGGATCAGGCGCTCGGTGCGCGCGAGGCCGAGGCGGCACTGGTTCTCCAGCAGCTCGCCCGTCGTGCGGACGCGGCGGTTGCCGAGGTGGTCGATGTCGTCCACCACGTCCTTGCCGACGTAGATCTTCAGCAGGAGGCGGATCGCCTCGATGACGTCGATGCCCGACTCGTGGAGCGTGCGCAGGTTCTCGTCGACCTTGCCGGCGAGGCCGAGGCGCTTGTTGATCTTGTGGCGGCCGACGTAGCCGAGGTCGTAGTGCGAAAGCTCGAAGAACATGCGGTGCAGGAGCTGCCGCGCGTTCGCCGCCGTCGCGGGATCGCCCGGCCGCATGCGCTTGTAGACCTCCTTCAGCGCGTCCTCCTCGTTGTGGATGCCCGCCTTCGCGTCCTCCCGGAGCGTCTTGATGAGCGTGCCGTTGTCGACCGAGACGTCGACGACCTCGACCGTCTCGAGCCCGGCGGCGGCGATCTGCTCCATCATCGCGGGCGTGACCGGGTCGTAGCGGCGCGCGATCACGGCCTGCGAGTCGGCGTCGACCAGGTCGTCCTTCATCACGAGCAGGTGAAGGTCCTTGTCGGCGTACTTCTTGTCGGTCGGAAGCCGCTTGAAGTCGTAGTAGAGCTGCATGACCTGCTCGTCGGAGCCGTAGCCGAACGCGCGCAGGAGCGTCGTCGCGTAGAACTTCCGGCGGCGGCGGCGCTGGTCCATGAAGCACCACATGATGTCGTTCGTGTCGAACATCACCTCGATCCAGTTGCCGCGGTCGGGGATGATGCGCACCGAGAGGAGCGGCTGGCCGTTCGCATGGACCTGCTTCTCGGACGAGATGCCCGGCGAGCGGTGCAGCTGCGAGACGATCACGCGCTCGGCGCCGTTGATCACGAACGCGCCATCGGGCGTCATGATCGGCATGTCGCCCATGAAGACCTCCTCCTCGCGGACGTCCTCGCCGTCCTGCAGGCGGAACGTCACGCGCATCGGGCGCACGTAGCTCTCGCCGTCGAGGAGCGCCTGGAGATACTCCTTCTTCGGCGGCTCGAGGCGGTAGCTCACGAAGTCGAGCTTGTAGCGGCCGTCGTACGACGCGACCGGGAAGATCTCCTTGAAGATCGCCTGGAGGCCCTCGTCCGCGCGCTCGGCCGGCGGCACGTCGGCCTGGAGGAAGTCCGCATAGGACTTGGTCTGGATGTCAATGAGGTCGGGCATCGGAGACTCCATGCCATGGAGCTTGCCGAAGATTCTGCGTTCTGCGCTCATTCTGATTGGCTTACCTTGTTTTGTTGTCAAAAAATTCGCTCGTTTCTCTTGATCCCGGCCCTTGAAGCGCCTGAAGTGTGGTAAGCAGCCACTTTGTTAACTGTACGCAGTGAGGCCAGAATCTGTGGAAGTATATCAAAAATGCCCCCTTGCGCGCAAGGGGGCATTTTTGATACAATGTGCGCCGCTTTCAGCGGACCCTTAGCTCAGTCGGTCAGAGCGGGAGACTCATAATCTCTTGGTCGTGGGTTCAAGTCCCGCAGGGTCCACCCGTCCGCGCATCGCCGCCTGCGCCCCCGTGCGGTAGGCGTTCTGATAGCGACATTCCGCGACCGCGAACGCACTTCGCAGAATCTCGACGAAGAAACCTGCCGAAGCCGTCGTGCGATGGCAGTCATGGTCGATGAAGAGCAGTTTCATGTAGACCCCTCGCGTGCCATCTGCGACATAAGTTTCCTAAAATAGGCATCGAACTGCTGCGCAATTTCAAACCATGAATAGACCGGAATCTGCCGCGCGGCGTTTTCCGCCAACCGTCGGCACAGCTGCGGGTCGTTCGCCAGCCGCAAAAACAAGGGCGCGTAGTCGCCGTCGCCAAGAGCGCGTTCTCACCATCCGTGAAGAAATTGTCAGCCTCGCCATGCAGGGCCAAGATCGGCCTCTGCCAACGCAGGCATTCCTGAAGCTTGGCGTTGCAGTCCTGATTGGACGTGCAGACGAAGGCATCGGCCTGGCTCATGACGGCGAGCTGTTCTTCCCTGGAGAGCCAGCCGAGCGAAACGCAGTTGTCGGAAAGAGAGGGCTTCAGGTAGTCGGCGTCTCGCCCCGTCATGTAGAGCTTGATGTCGCGCGGCAGCGAGCGCATCGCCCGACAGATCCGGCCAGCCGAACAGCTCGTTCCAGATGCGGTCATAGTGGTCGTCCCAGCCATGCACGATGACAAACTCTTTCGCCAGGTGAAACGGATTCGCCGTGTCGCGCCGCCCCAGCCACGCGACCGTCCAGCCAAGGCGTTCCAGGTTGTAGCCGATCGCGTCGATGCTGTAGGGCGCGGCGGCGAAATGCGCGGCGGCGGACATTCCCTTGGCGTACCAAGGGCTTCGGGAACTGGAAACGAGCAAAATCCTCATGCACGACATCCCGTCGTCATTTCGCCCCCTCTTTCCGGCAGAGTTTCAGCCATGACGTGTCGGCAAAGACCTTATCTGGCTCTCCCAGCAATTCCAGAACAGCCGCCTTGCTGCCGGGCCAGTCCGGATTGAAGTCATGCCCGGCAATGGCAAGGCGCGGCCTGATCTGCCGTTGCACGATTTCAATGTCGTGCCGGACACCCTCATATGTGTGCAGCCCATCGATATAGACGACATCAACGGGAATCCCCTTGAATCGTTCGACAAAATCGTCTATCGTCCCCTTGCATTTCACCACACGAGCATCCGCCGCATGCCGTCTGTCAAAATCAGCCTCGACCTTTCGCATGTCCGTAAAGGCAGCCCCATCGTCAACGTCGTAAAAGCCCTTCCACGGATCTACGCAATAGAGCCGCTTCAATCGCCCCGTCCCAAGAAAGACCTCCGCCGATTCGCCACGGTAGGAACCGATTTCGACCATGACGCCATTCTCCAAGCCAATGCTTGCCAGCAAAAGCCGAAGCGATTCACGAGACGGCCCGTTGTCTCGCATCATCATTTTCTTCTTCCTCAACGCTGGAATAAGCAGGATGCGGGCGATGCGCCTGAAGAACTTCGTGCGCTTTTCCATCAGAGCTTCCTTCCTTTTTCGATACCTTGCTCACGCTCAGCAGATGACGGCGTCTCCTTCGCGCCCGCATCCAGCGCGTTCTGCACCCGGACAAGCAGGGTCGTCGGCACGAGCCTGAACAAAAGACCCTTCATTCCTTCGATGACCTTCGTGTGCAGAGGCGGCAATCCTCGTCTCGTGAAATCGTAGTCAATCCCATTTTCCTTCAGCACCTGAACGCCAAACGGCTCCCAACAGCCCTTGTGCACGGCATCGACGAACGGAAACTCCTTCGTCGGCGTGCCGAGAATCGGCCGCGTCTCGCCCGCGAGGTCAAAGCTGCCACGACGCTCGAATTCCCAGATGCTCGCCTTGCCGTCTGCCAGCTTCAAAAGAAACTCGCGGTTCCAGACGCCCGCCTGCGTGGCAATGCAGTAAGCCGTGTTCTTCCTGTATTCGCGCAATCCCTCCCGGTACGGGACTTTCGTCATGGGATTGGGGATCAGCCGCAGGTTGACGGCGTCAAGCCGCTTCGCCTGTTCGAGCCGCTTCAAGACGAGCGCCGTATCAACAGGGGCCGTCAAGTAGTAGTCGTCGCACAAGAGAAGGACGTATGGCGTCTCGATCTGCTGCAGGGCAACGACCAGTCGCGCGCACCAGTTCCCTCCCTTGCCGCAGGCGACGACCCGATCAAACGCCAATTTCTCCGCCGGGGCCGTCTCCGTCACAAGCACCGTCCCGAACGGACAGTCCGGCCAGAACTTTCGCCAAAGGACGGAGAACGGCGCAAGAAGATCGGCATACTTGTCACACGAGGCGACGAGAACCGTGCAGTCCGAACTCTTCATGTCGTCGATTTCCTATGCGAGCCCCTGCTGGCGGAGGAGCGCGGCGATTTCGGGGGCGCGTCCGCGAAACGCGCGGAAGACCTCGATCGCCGACTGCGAGCCGCCGAGCGCCAGCACCGTCTCGCGGTAGGCCGCGCCGACGCGCCGAACGGCCGCGTCGTCCGCAAGCCCCGCCTCCTCGAACGCGCCATAGCAGTCCGCGCTCATCACCTCCGCCCACTTGTAGCCGTAGTAGCCGGCGGCGTACCCGCCCGCGAAGATGTGCGAGAACGAGCAGAGAAAGCGGTCGCCTTCCACCATCGGAACGCCAAAATGCGCAAAGATGGCGTTTTTGAGGGATGAGGGATGAGGGGTGAGGGGTGAGAGGTGAGAGGTG
>DCMF01000132.1 GCA_002321305.1 Verrucomicrobia bacterium UBA1629
GGGGGGGGGGGGGGGGGGGGGGGGGGGGGGGGGGGGGGGGGGTTATCCTCTTCACAGGCGACGGGCAGTTGGGTGACTTCAGCGCGGAGTCAGGTAAAACAGGCTGGCGTGGCGCCTATCCAGTGATTGCCAATATCGGGTTCAGCGCGTTCAAGCCGTCGAATTCGGCTGGCGGCGCCTTGCGCTTCGGCGACTGGGCGAAGATGCAGTCCGCGTGGCCGATTGTGACAAACTGCGTGTTCCGAAACTGCTCGGCCGCTTCAGGCGGCGCTGTTTTTGGCGGAGCCAAGGTGGTTGACTGCCAGTTCGTCGGAAATACGGCCAAGGACTGCGGCGGCGCCCTCTACGGCGGATCTGCCTACGGCTCGTCCTTTGAAACGAATTCGGCCGCGTTTGGCGGCGCCATCGGCATTGTGTCGAATGAAGTTGTCATATTGCCGGCCTGGGGGTATCAGGCGGCAACCATTGAGGTCAGCAACTGCGTTTTCCAGGCCAACGCCACGACGCAGTCGTCCGCCTGCAAAGGAGGTGGCGCGCTGTATTTCACGGATGTCAGCGGTCGCGTGATGGACAGTGCCTTTTACACGAACAAAATCTACGGTATCAGGGACTCCCTGGGCGGCGCGATTGTGGGCGACCGGGAGAAGCCGGTCGTGATCGAGCGTTGCCATTTCGAGGGAAATGCGAGCGGCTACAGCGCGGGCGCAGTGGGGTACGGCGTTGTCTCGAACTCGACGTTCAAGGAAAATTTCGCGGCGGCGGCGGGTGGCGCCGTTTACGCGTGCAAGGTGTCCGGGAGCTCGTTTGACGGTGATTGCATTGATTTGCATGGGATCACAGGCCATGGCCTGTATGTTGGAGAGGCGACTTTGTACGGCGACAACAACCAGCCTGGTGCCGCAACTTTGTCCGAACTGACGGACTGCACGGTGCGTGGGGCGATCTGCCAGAGTTCGGCGACACGCTGCGTTTTTCAGGACGTGAATTTTGCGAAGGCCTATGCTGTCTTCTACAACCAGAACTGGGTCACGAACTCATTGATCACCGGATGCGGCGCGAATCTGCGCGGGATTGCCTACTACTATGGCAGTGGCGTCGAGGCGTCCGAATTCGTCAACTGCACGTTCGTCAATAACACGCCGGACTGGTACTGGGGAATGTTTACGACGTCTTCCAATGGCGCGAACCCCGTGCGTGCCGTCAACTGCATTTTCACGGGCACTGTGGACAGCCATGGGAAAGCGGCGGATCTGACCGGCCGGAACCTGAAGGCGGGCGACGTGAAGCTTGACCACTGCGCGTACGGCAGCGCGGACGAGGCGTTTGCGGACTGCTGGACGAACGTGGACGGGTCGAGCTTCGTCTGGGCGAAGCCGCGATTCGCCAAGGGCGGCGGCTACCAGTTGCGTCCGAGTTCGCCCCTGCGCGGCAAGGGCCTGACGTTGAACTGGACTGCGGACGACCTGGATCTTGCCGGCCAGCCGCGCGTACGCGAGGGGAAGGTCGATCTCGGCTGCTACCAGTGCTGGACGGATTCGCCGGGCGTCCTGTTCCTCGTGCGATAAGATCTGGATCAAGACGTTTTCATGGGAGGTCAAACCGTGTCAAGCCTGAAGAAATCGCTTTCCCTCGCCCTGCTCGCCGTCGGTGGCGTTGTCGCGGTCGACGCCTCCGCCGGCGCCGTCTCGCCCTACGGCATCTGCGCCCACGTCTTCCATGCGGGCGACGCGCATCGCGCCCGCCTGCTGGACGCCATGCAGTTCGCCGGCCTCAAGTACGTGCGCACGGGCATCTACGGCGACGCGCCGTCCGAATTCCGTCTGGCCGACACGCTGCTGGACGCGCTGGAAAAGCGCGGCATGTCGATGCTGATGCTCATCTTCGGCAATGACGCGAAGGACTGCTGCACGCCGCCGCAGGACATGACCTCCTGGAGCAACTACGTCGATCGCGTCGTCCGCCGCTACGGCGACCGCGTGCCGGTCTTCGAGATCTGGAACGAGCCCAACCTGGACGGCTTCTTCCACGGGGCCGACCCCGTTCAGTATGCGAAGACCCTGAACGTCGCGTATGCGGCGGGCAAGGCGGCCAACCCGAAATGCCGGTTCACGTTCGGCGGCACGTCGTCCGTTCCGTTTGACTGGATCGAGAAGGCCTACGCCGCCGGCGGCACGAACTTCGACGCGATGGTGGTGCATCCCTATGCGCACCCGTCGCGTCCGGAAGGCGTGGTGGACGTGCAGACCGAGCGGCTGCGCGAGCTGATGGCGAAGTACGGCATCGGCGACAAGCCGATCTGGTTCACGGAAGTCGGCTGGCCCACGCACAGCGAGGCGCTGGAGTACGCCTCCGTGCTGCTGGCGGGGCTCAAGGTCGCGCGTCCCGAGCAGAAGAGCTGGAACGTCATCGTCGCCAAGGATCAGAGCGAAGGGGAAATCGAAGACCAGGACGTGGCGCAGCGGCTGCTGGAGCTTCTGCCGGCCGGCAGCCGCGTGAAGGCGTGTTCCCAGCGGGAGACGATCGCGCGGCTGGAGAAGGACGACGCGGACGCGGTGGTCTATCCGTTCGACAGCAACTTCCCGGCGGACACGATCGCGGCGGTCAACGGCTTCATCGCGCGCGGCGGCGTCTTCGTCGATTTCGGCGGGCTGCCGTGCTACTTCGGACGGCGCGACAACAAGGCGGTCGAGGGGATGCAGCACGGCGGCGCGGTCGGCCTCTTCCCGTTTGGCTTCCGCGCGTGGTGGAACACCGTGGACGGGCGGCACGACCCCGAACACGCGAAGGACTATCCGCGCGTGGGGCAGGTCTTCGCGACGGAGGTCGGTCTCGCGAACGGCGTCCGCCAGGAGCCGACGGGCTTCAAGTGCCGCGCGTTCCTCGCGCCCGACCGCATCGGCGAAGGCTCGAAGTGGATTCCGCTCGTCGCCGGGAAGACGACAAACGGCGTCGATCTCGTGGCGGCGGCGGTGATCCGCTACGGCGGCGACCGGAAGGGCGCGGCCGTCCTCAGCTCCCTGCCGGCGACGCACACGAGCTACGGGTTCCTTTCGGAGGAGATGCAGGCGCGCTACACGGCACGGTGCGCCGCGATCGCGATGGCCGAGGGCGTCGAGTCGCATTTCCCCTATGCGCTCTGGACGGAGGGGAAAGATCCCTACTATTCGGAACACCACTTCTCGCTGCTGCAGTCCAACTACGCGCCGAAGCCGTCGTTCTCGGCCTACATGACGTTCATTTCGCAGCGTCCGGCCGGGTCGGTGCAGACGCCGGGGGCGTGGCACGACAAGAAGCGGCGCTACTACTATCCGCAGTGGACGCGCCCGGACGGGAAGAAGGCCGGCATGGTCTGGTGCGTGGAGGGCGCGTCGCGGCGACCGCTGCGCTTCAAGGGCGGCAAGCCGACGTTCCGCAACCTCTACGGACGGATCATCCCCGTGCTGGATCTGGGGGACGGTCGGTTCAACGTGCCGGTCTCCGAAAGCCCGATTTACTTCGAAGGCGCGGAGCTGACGAAATGAAAAGAGCGATGGACAGAAGAGCCTTTCTCGGCGGTTGCGCCGCCTTCGGCTGCCTCGGGTTCGGGCGCGCATTCGCCGCGCCGAGCGATTTCGGGACGCGCCCCAGGGGACGGCTGCGCTTCGGCGTGGTCAGCGATCCGCACGTCACGGTCTCGCTGAAGGACGGTGTGACGACGGACTGGCGCGTCCGGGCGGTCGGACGCTGGTTCGAGCGCTTCCGCGACGCGGGCGTCGACGCCGTCGTCATTCCCGGCGACCTGGCGTCGTTCGCCTCGATGCGCGAACTCCGGGCCTTGATGGACGAATGGCGGCGCGTGTTCCCGGACGACCGGCTGCCGAACGGCGAGAAAGTCGAGCGCGTCTTCATTCTCGGCAACCATGACTGGGAGGGTTGGCGGTACGACGACTTCGCGACCAGGTTCTTCCCGGATCCGGACGTGCGCAAGCGGGAGATCCTGCCGCTCGACCTCGCGAACAACTGGCGGGCGGTGTTCGGCGAGGACTTCAGGCCGTTCAACGTCAAGACCGTCAAGGGCTACGACTTCGTGCAGGCGCACTGGATCGGACGGCCCGACCGCCGCGACTGCCGCGGATTCGACGAGGACTGCATGCGGGGAATCGGGGAGTTCTACGCGAACTGGCGCCCCGATCCCCGGAAGCCGTTTTTCCACGTCCAGCATCCGGCGCCGAAGGACACCTGCAACGGACGCTGGACTTGGGGACGCGACAACGGCGACTCCGTGCGGGCGCTCGCCCAGTTCCCGAATGCGTTTGTGCTGTGCGGCCATTCGCACTACCCCGTGACGGACGAGCGTTCGATCTGGCAGGGTGCGTTCACCGCCGTCAACTGCGGAACCTGCTCGGTGCCGACGCGCGAGATTCCGATTGCGGGCGACGGGTCGAACGCGCCCACGGAAAGCGAGGGGCGCGCGCATGTCTGCGTCAAGGCGGAGCGCGAACTCGGCTACGGTTCGGGGCTGCTGATCGACGTGTGTGCACACGAGATCCGCATCACGCGCCTGCGCGACTGGACGGCCGTGCCCGCAGCCGAGGACTGGGTCGTGCCGCTGGGCGCGCCGCGCGACACGCCTTACGCCTTTGCGCGCCGGGCGAAAGCGGCGCGCGCGCCGGAGTTCCCGCAGGGCGCGAAGGTCGCGCTCGCCCGCACGGAAGACGGCGGACGGCAGATGCTGAAGGTCTCGTTCCCCAAGGCGGACGCCGTGCCGGACGCGCGGGCGATGGAGTACGAACTGGTGCTGACGGCCTCGGACGGCGGCGAGCGCCGTCTTCGGCTGCTGGCGCCCGGCGCCTTCAAGATGGCGGACGATCCGGCGGCGCCGGCGGAGCCGTCCTACGAGATCGCGCTGAAAGCCGGCGAGCGTATCGTGCAGGCGAAGGTGCGGCCATACGAAGTGTTCGGCTCGTGCGGGCGGTTCATCGCGTCTTGAGCGGGAGGTTGAGGCATGATGCTGTCCCTGATTCTTGCAAGCGGCCTTCTCGCGCCGTGGCGCGTGGACGTCCAGGAGCCGGGCGGCGGCTGGCGCGCGGTCGAGACCGAGCTCGTCCTGACTGCCGACGGGCACCGCAACCTGCATGTCGTCCCCGACGAGGTGTCGGCCGTCTACGACGGCCCGGCGCGCTGGTCGCGGCACGCCGGCGGCAGGGCGTGCGCCAACCACGTCGTCAAGGCGGCCTGCGCGCGCATCCCCTGGCGGGATGGCCTCGCGATCCGCGTGCAGGGGACGGACGCGGCGGCGCGCGTGAAGGCGCTGGGGCTGGGCGCGCA
>DCMF01000066.1 GCA_002321305.1 Verrucomicrobia bacterium UBA1629
CCTAAAGATTTCTTTAGGTTCAGGTCGCATCCAGTCCAGCCCATTTCCGATCGAGCCGTCAGGAACAGGCAGCCGTGGGAGTCGCCATCGACCGGCAAACGTCGGCAGACGCATCAGCCCCGCTTTCTGCGCGCGGATGCCATGAGCATGACGGACGGACGAGGAGGCTTTCTGGGCTTCACTTCTTCAGCCAGAGCTCGATGACGGGGATCTCGACGTTCGGCTTCTTCATCGGCAGCACGATGTTGTCGCGCCGGCCGAGGTCACCGCCCTGCGAATGCTGGATCGCCGCGCCCTTGCGGATCGCCAGCTCCGAGCCGTCGTGCAGGAACTGCGCGTACTCCACCCTGTCCGCGAAGTCGAACGGCAGCGCGCCCATCGGGTAGTTGACGAGGTGGATGTAGAGCCGGTTCGTCTCGGGATTGTAGGTGAGGAGCGAATCGACCGGCGTCTTGAACTCGGCCGGCGCGGCCGTGCAGCCGTAGATCGAGCGGCTGTTGAAGTGCATCCAGTCGCCGATCGCGTCGAGACGGTCACAGGCGCGGCAGTCGAACTCGCCGCGCCCCGTCGGCCCGACGTTGAGGATGAGGTTGCCGCCGAACGCGACCGAGTTGACCAGCAGCTCAATGAGCTGGTGCGGACTCTTCCACGTCTCCTCGTCGCGGTAGTAGCCCCACGAGCCGGAGAACGTCTGGCACGTCTCCCACGGCGCGTCCTTGCCGTCCACCTGCGGCCACTGGGTGACGCGGCACTGCTCCGGCGTCACGAAGTCCCAGCCGTCCTCCGTGTCCATGAGGTCGAGGCGGCTGTCGACGAGGATGCCGGGCTGGAGCGAGCGCGTGAGCTTCATCAGCTCGACCGACTCCCAGTGCTTCCAGTTCTTGCCGTACTTCGCCTTGACCGTGTAGTCGTACCAGATGATGTCGATCTTCCCGTAGTTCGTCAGCAGCTCCTTCACCTGCGCGTACATGTAGTCGCGGTAGCGGTTCCAGTCCTTGCCGGCGTTGAGCTTCTCGTAGATCTCGTCCGTCCACTTCCCATCCGCCGGACGAAGCGGATGCGTCTCGTCGATCAGGTAGTCGGGGTGGTGCCAGTCCTTGATCGAGTAGTAGAGGCCGACCTTCAGCCCTTCCGCGCGCGCCGCCGCGACGTATTCGCGCACGAGGTCGCGGCCAAACGGAGTCTTCGTGATCTTGTAGTTGGTCGTCTGCGTGTCCCAGAGGCAGAAGCCCTCGTGGTGCTTCGCGGTCAGCACCATGTACTTCATGCCGGCCCTCTTCGCGCGGCGCGCCCAGTCCTTCGCGTCGAAGAGGTCGGGGTCGAAGTGCGGCATGTACCGCTTCTCGTAGGCGTCGGGAGCGATGCGCTCGATCGACTGCACCCACTCGTGGCGGCCAAGGACGGAGAACAGCCCGAAGTGGATGAACATGCCGAAGCGGTCATGCGTCCACCACGCGCGGCGGGCGTCGCGCTGTTCGGCCGTCTCGCCGAAGATGCTCTTGGGGGGCGTCGGCCGATCCTTGAGCGCATCAAAGGCCGAGGCCGGGAGGATGATCGCAGCCAGCGCCGCCATGAGAATCAGAGAGGTTTCATTTTTCATGCCATGTAGTTTACCATAATGCCATAGGGCAAATCAAGTCAGGCACGGCGCACGGAACCTACGCGACGCTTTCCCCGCGCACCACCGCAATTGACAGCCCTCCGTCGCTTTTGATATACTACGCGCCTGTTCGGGCGATTAGCTCAGTTGGTTAGAGCATTACCTTCACACGGTAGGGGTCACTGGTCCGAGTCCAGTATCGCCCACCCCGCTAGGTTGTTTCGGAAATTAGCAGTTACCCGCTGTTTTCATTGGTTTCCGAAAAGTCATCCGCCGCTTTCATTCCATGTCCGAGCCGTGCGCCTACCGTGCGGCCAGTACGCCGGAGAGGATGATGAGAGCCGTGCCGAGCCACTGGAGCGGCGTCGCGGACTCGCCGAGGAACAGGGCGGCGAGCGCGACGGCGACGACAGGCGTGAAGTAGGCGCTCACGCCGAGGGCGGACATCGGCAGGTATTTCTGCGCCGCGTTCCACGTCCAGAACGGCAGGAGCGTCGAGACGAGGCCGAGCGCCGCCACGAGCAGCCACGCCCGCGTTGTCGCCGGCCACGCGAGGTCGAGGAACGGCAGGACGAGACCGAGCGCCGCCGCGCCGACGAGCATCGTCAGCAGCGTGAAGAGCGACGAGCCGAGACGCGCGATCGGCGCGCGCCCGTAGACGGTGTAGAAGCCCCACGTCACCGCCGCCAGGAGGACATAGACGTCGCCCGCCGAATAGGCCTCCAGCGCAAGGCCGCGTGCCGTCACGACCTGGATCACGAGCAGCGCGCCGACAAGGCCGCAGACGAGCGAAAGGAGTTCGGCCGCACGCGCTCGGCGCGTCTTCAGGACGGCGACGAGGAAGATCGTGATTGGCGTCAGGGCATCCGCCATCGAGGCGTTCGCCGCGCTCACCCGCGCGCAGCCCTCGAAGACGCACCACGCCATCACCGTCGTGCCGACCGGGCCGAGCCACAGGACGGCCAGCCAGTCCCCGCGCGACAGCTGCGCGAGCCGTGTGCGCGCGGACGGACGGAACCCGGCGACCGCCGCCAGCGCGCCGCCGGCGATCGCGAACCGCAGGAACGCGAGGACTTCCGGCGAGACGGCGCACGACCGCGTCAGCGCCGAGCCGACGACGAACGTGGACGCGAAGCCGACGACCGACAGCGCCGCAAGGAAAAGACCGATGAGAAGTCGTGACATAGAGAGCGGATCGCCCTTCCGGCTGAAGCCCTGCCGCCCTTGTCCGGGACGGACGGCCGCCCGCGCCTCAACGCGTCTGGTCGGCGAGGTGCGTGACCGTCAGCGCCGCCTGCGGCAGCGCGCCGGCGAACGTCAGCGTCCTCGGACGGCCCGGCAGCAGCGTGAGGCAGTTGTCGTCGAACGCACCGCGCACGCCCTTCACGTTCGCCCAGACGTAGAACGCGGGCCTGTCCGTCGCAAGCGTGAGCGCGCCCGACGGCGAGACGGTCGCCGTGACCTTCGCCGCCGCAAGCGGCATGTCCTTGTAGAACCCGAAGTGCCAGTCGTTCTGGTACGTGCCATGCGCCGTCTTCAATGTCAGCACGAGGAAGGTCGGGGATGAGGGATGAGAGGTGAGAGGTGAGGGGGGAGAGGTGGGGGTGGGCTGGGCGAAGGCGGCGACGGCGGTCGAGCTGTCCGGCGGGAGCGTGACCGACTTGGTTTCGGCGGAGACGACGCGCCCGTCATACGTCCAGTACTCCAGCGTCAGCTCGCCCGTCACCGTCTCGGCCGTGTCGTTGAGCGCGAAGGCCTGCCCGCGCGTCACGTCGGCCTTGCCGTCCGCGATCGCCGGCTGGGCGACGACGGCGACCGGCGCGTAGAAGCGCTTCGCCAGGTACTGGAGCGGCTTCCACTTGCCGCCGTACTCGATGGAGCTCCAGCTCGCGACGGGCCAGTTGTCGTTCAGCTGCCAGAAGAGCGTGCCCATGCAGCGCGGACGCTGCGCGCGCCAGCCGTCCACCGCCATCTTGATCGCCATGCCCTGCTGGAACTGCGAGAGCAGCAGCTCGGCCTCGACGCCCTTCGCCGGACGGAAGTAGCGCAGCATCGTCTCGCGGATGCGGCGGTTGCCGCCGGGGTTCTTCTGGTGCCACTCGAACTCCGGCGCGCGCGACAGGACCTGCTCGCGCGTCGCGAACGTCTCGGCGACCTCCATCGACGGGAAGCTCTGGTAGCCGAACTCGCTGCAGAAGCGCGGCGAATAGGCGTAGTAGGCGTCGAACGGGCGGTTCGCGTGCCAGACCTGCCAGTTGTGCATGTCGCCCTGCGAATCGTTCTTCCAGTTGTCCGCGAAGTTGCCGGGCCCGGCGCACGGCGAGCTCGGCCAGAACATCCGCGACGGATCGTATTGCGCCACCAGCGCGTCCTGCACGGCGTGGCGCCTCGTCAGCGCGTCCCTGTAGTAGTCCGGATCGGCCTTCGACTCGTCGAACCAGCCGAGCGCGCCGACGCACTCGTTGTCGCCGCACCAGAGCGCGATCGAGGCGTGGTCGCGGAGGCGGCGGAGCTGGTGGCGCAGCTCGTCCTTCACCTCGCCGAGGAATCCGTCCGTCGCCGGATAGACGGCGCACGCGAACATCTGGTCGTGCCAGACGAGAAGCCCCAGCTCGTCGCAGAGGTCGTAGAAGGCGTCCTTCTCGAACTGCCCGCCGCCCCAGACGCGGATCATGTTCATGTTCGCCGCCGCCGCGCTCGTCAGGAGGTCGCGGTACCGCTCCGGCGTCTGGCGCGACTCGAAGGCGTCGCAGGGAATCCAGTTCGCGCCCTTCATGAACAGCTCGCGGTTGTTGACGCGCACGGCGAGCCGCGCCCCCGGCCTGCCCTTCGCGTCCACGTCGGGCGTCGTCAGGACCTCGACCTTGCGCAGGCCGATGCGGCGCGTCACCGTCTCGTCGCCGACCCTGACGGAGAACGTGTAGAACTTCTGCTCGCCCGCGCCGTTCGGCCACCAGAGCGGCGGGTTGGCGACGGAGAGGCGGTTCGTGACCGTCGCGGCGCGCCCGTCCGCGTCCGTGACGTCCGCGAAGACCGTGAGGTCGCAGCGCGAGAGGTCGTCGCTGAACTTCTGGTCGGCGTACACGTAGTCGATCTTCAGCCCGTCGTGGGCGACGAGCCGCACGGGGCCGCAGAGGCCCGTCGTCATCTGCGCGAGGCCCCAGTCCCAGCCGGCGTGGCAGGCGGGCTTGCGGATGAGCGCCTGGTTCTTCGCCCACGGCACGTTGCTCATCGGGAACGCGCGCCCGATCGCCGCGCGGCGGCGGTCGGCCTCCGCCCAGGCGCTGCGGAAGACGGCGCGGATCTCGTTGCGCCCGGCCTTCAGCGCGCCCTTCGCGTCGAACGTCCACCGCGCGAAGCGGTTCGACGTCGCGCCGACCTTCACGCCGTTCAGGTAGATGTCCGCAAACGTGTCCGCGTCCTCGACCTCCAGGACGATGCGCCGCTTCGCCGCGAACGCGGGCGTGACGTCGAACGTGCGCGCGAAGACCCAGTCCGCCTTCGCCACCCACTGGACGTTCGTCTCGTTGCAGCCCCAGTACGGGTCGGGGATCCGCCCCGCCGCGAAGAGCGCGGTGTGGACGTCGCCCGGCACCTGCACGTCGCACGTCCGCTCGACGTCCGCACACGGCGCGAGCCGCCACGTCCCGGCCAGATCGACCACCTCAACCGCCGCCCAGCCGGCGGACGCCCACACGGCCGTCAGGGCCGCCAACAGCATTGCCTGAATTTTCATCATCGCATTTTCCCTGTCTTGAAAAAGTTTTTCGGACATTATAGCATAAAAAGAGTACGCCTCCTGTACTCCATACAATTACACCACTTGTATGCATCCCGCCGTTCGTGGTAGAATACGCGCCGTTTCGCCGAGGAGACGGCGGACGAACCAGAAAAGGAGAAAAGGCAATGGCAGAAGACCGGCAGACACTGAACAGGAACCTCGCGCAGATGCTCAAGGGCGGCGTGATCATGGACGTGACGACGCCCGAGCAGGCGAAGATCGCGCAGGACGCGGGCGCGTGCGCCGTCATGGCGCTGGAGCGCATCCCCGCCGACATCCGCGCCGCCGGCGGCGTGAGCCGCATGAGCGACCCGGCGATGATCCGCGGCATCCAGGAGGCCGTCACGATTCCCGTCATGGCGAAGTGCCGCATCGGCCACGTCGCCGAGGCGCGCATCCTGGAGGCGATCGAGATCGACTACATCGACGAGAGCGAAGTCCTCTCGCCCGCCGACGACCTCTACCACATCGACAAGACCGCCTTCAAGGTGCCGTTCGTCTGCGGCGCGCGCGACCTCGGCGAGGCCCTGCGCCGCATCGGCGAGGGCGCGACGATGATCCGCACGAAGGGCGAGCCGGGCACGGGCGACGTCGTGCAGGCCGTCCGCCACATGCGCAGGATGCAGGCGGAGATCCGCCGCATCGCCGCGCTGCGCGAGGACGAGCTGAACGAGGCCGCGAAGCAGCTTGCCGCGCCGCTCGACCTCGTGCGCGAGGTGCATCGGCTCGGCAAGCTCCCCGTGGTGAACTTCGCGGCGGGCGGCGTCGCGACCCCGGCGGACGCCGCGCTCATGATGGAGCTTGGCGCGGAGGGCGTGTTCGTCGGCTCCGGCATCTTCAAGAGCGGCGACCCCGCGAAGCGCGCGGCGGCGATCGTCCAGGCCGTCACGAACTGGCAGGATTCCGCCCTGCTCGCGAAGCTGAGCGAGAACCTCGGCCCGGCAATGGTCGGCATCAACGCCGACGAGATCGAGACCATCATGGAAGAGCGGGGCAAGTGAGATGCGCGTCGGCGTATTGGCCGTGCAGGGCGCGTTCGCCGAACACGAACGCGCCTTTGCGGACGTCGGGGCGGAGACGTTCGAGATCCGCCAGCTGCGCGACATCGAACGTCCGTTCGACGCGCTTGTGCTGCCGGGCGGCGAATCGACCGTGCAGGGCAAGCTTCTCCACGACCTCGGCCTCTTCGCGCCGCTCAAGGCGCGGATCGAGGCGGGGCTGCCCGTCTTCGCGACGTGCGCAGGGCTCATCCTGCTCGCGGAAAAACTGGCGGACGACCCGACCGTCTGGTTTGGCGTCCTGCCCGTGACGGTGCGGCGCAACGCCTACGGGCGCCAGCTCGGCAGCTTCGCGGCGACGGGCGCGTGCGGTGACCTCGCCGACGTGCCGATGACGTTCATCCGCGCGCCGTCCATCGTGTCCGCCGGAAAGGACGTCGACGTCCTCTCGACGGCGCACGGGCTGCCCACCGCCGTGCGGTGGCGCAGCCTCTGGGCGTTCGCCGGCCACCCCGAACTGACGGATGACCGGCGGATCTTCCAGGCGTTTCAGCGCGCCTGTGCGCGCTGAAACGCCCCGCTTCAGATCACGATCTGGCCGTCCTTCGCCGTGACCTTGATCGTCGCGCCCGGCAGGTAGGTGCCCGCCACGATGAGCTTCGCGATCGGGTTCTCCAGGTCGCGCTGGATCGCCCGCTTGACGGGACGCGCGCCGTAGGCCGGGTCGTAGCCGTCCTTGACCAGCACGTCCATCGCCTTGTCGTCGACGTCGAGCGTGAACTCCTGGTCGGCGAGCCGCTTCTTGAGGTCGGCGAGCTGCAGCTTCACGATCTCGCGGATCTGCTCCTGCGTGAGCGAGTCGAACTCCAGCACCTCGTCAAGCCGGTTCAGGAACTCGGGACGGAAGATGTCCTTCAGCGCCTCCTTCGTCGCGTTCGACGTCATGATGACGACCGTGTTCTTGAACGAGACCGTCCGCCCGTGGCTGTCCGTGAGCCGTCCGTCGTCCAGCACCTGCAGGAGCAGGTTGAAGACGTCCGGGTGGGCCTTCTCGATCTCGTCCAGCAGGACGACCGAGAACTGCTTCCGCCGCACGGCCTCCGTGAGCTGGCCGCCGTCCTCGAACCCGACGTACCCCGGAGGCGCGCCCACGAGCCGCGAGACGGCGAACTTCTCCATGTACTCGGACATGTCGAGGCGCACCATCGCGTTCTCGTCGTCGAAGAGCTCCTGCGCGAGGGCCTTGGCGAGCTCCGTCTTGCCGACGCCCGTCGGGCCGAGGAAGAGGAACGCGCCGATCGGGCGCTGCCGGTTCTTGATGCCGGCGCGCGAGCGGATGACCGCGTCCGCCACCGCATCGACGGCCTTGTCCTGTCCGATCACGCGCTTGTGCAGCGTGTCCGCGAGGCGCACGAGCTTTTCGCGCTCGCCCTCGACGAGCTTCGTCACGGGGATGCCGCTCCAGCGCGAGACCACCTCCGCGATCTCGTCCGCCGTCACCTCCTCGCGCAGGAGCGCCGAGCCGGCGTTCTTGTGCAGGTCGTCCTCATGCACCTTGAGCTTCTTCTCCAGCTCCGGGATGAGCCCGTACTTCAGGCGCGACGCCTCGTTGAAGTCGCCCTCGCTCTCGGCGCGCTCGTAGCGGTGCTTCGCCTCCTCAAGGCTCGTGCGGACGCGGCGCACGTCCTCCAGGGCGCGCTTCTCCTCCTTCCACTGCGCCGTCATCCTGTCGGACTTCGCCTTGAGGTCCTTGAGCTCGTCCTGCAGCTCGACGAGCCGCTTCTTCGAGTTCTCGTCCTTCTCCTTCTTCAGCGCGATCTCCTCGATCTCAAGCCGCCGCACGTGGCGCGAGATCTCGTCCAGCTCCTGCGGGCAGGAGTCCATCTCCGTGCGGATGCGGGCGCACGCCTCGTCGAGGAGGTCGATGGCCTTGTCCGGCAGGAAGCGGTCCTGGATGTAGCGCGAGCTGAGCGTGACGGCCGAGACGAGCGCCTCGTCGCGGATGTGCACGTTGTGGTACTTCTCGAAGCGCTCCTTGATGCCGCGCAGGATCGAGATCGCGTCCTCCTCGCTCGGCGGATCGACCTGCACCGGCTGGAAGCGGCGCTCCAGGGCGGCGTCCTTCTCCATGTACTTGCGGTACTCGTCGAGGGTCGTCGCGCCGACGCAGTGCAGCTCGCCGCGCGCGAGCATGGGCTTCAGCATGTTGCCCGCGTCGGACGACCCTTCGGTCTTGCCCGCGCCGACGATGGTGTGGATCTCGTCGATGAAGAGGATGATCTTGCCTTCCGATTCCCTGATCTTCTTCAGGACGGCCTTCAGGCGCTCCTCGAACTGGCCCCGGTACGACGCGCCGGCCATCAGGGCCGTCATGTCGAGCGAGAAGACCATGCGGTCGCGCAGCCCCTCCGGCACGTCGCCGCGCACGATGCGCTGGGCGAGGCCCTCGACGATGGCCGTCTTGCCGACGCCCGGCTCGCCGATGAGGACAGGGTTGTTCTTCGTCTTGCGCGACAGGATG
The DNA here is from genome assembly GCA_002321305.1 of Verrucomicrobia bacterium UBA1629. GTDB lineage: Bacteria > Verrucomicrobiota > Kiritimatiellia > RFP12 > UBA1067 > UBA1067. Next base: position 8,901 of record DCMF01000066.1, read on the forward strand.
CGCACGACGTCGCGGATCTCCGTGTCGCGGCCGATCACCGGATCGAGCTTGCCCGCCTTCGCGAGCGCCGTCAGGTCCGTGCCGTACTTCTCAAGGCAGTCCTTCGTGTCTTCTGCCGGATCAAAACTTGCATTCATTTTTTCGTTCCTTTCAATTCAGATTTAAGATCTCAGATTCCAAATCCTGAATTTCGGACTCTGGGGTGCAAACCCCGTGCCAATGTCCGCCCCAGCGCAAAAAGGAACGCAGGGTGGGACATGCTGTCCCGCCCTGCGCCAGACGTGCGCACACGCGCGCATCCTTCACCGCCAGGAGAGGCGGCCCTGCCGCCCCCAGGCGACACCATCCCTTACCGCTTGAAGAGGACGTCCTTCTCGTACTGCTTGACGGCATCGAGCCACGCCTCGTCGGCGACGACGCCCGCGCGCGCGCAGAACTCCGCCCAGACCTCTTCCGACGGATAGTTCTTGTACTCCTCCTGGAGGACGAGCTGCTCGGTGAAGCGGCCCGCGTTCTGGAGCTTCGTCAGGTCCTTCCACGGCGTGAGCATCGCCTTCAGGAGCTCCTTCTGCATATTGCGCATGCCGAGCACCCACGCCGCGACGCGGTTGATCGACGCGTCGAAGTAGTCGAGCGCGATGATGAAGTTCTTCGGATCCATCTTCACGATCTCCTGCGCGGCGGCGCGGAGGTCGTCGTTCTGGCGGATCACGTGGTCGGAGTCCCAGCGGACGGGACGCGAGATGTGGAACGCGACCTTGCCGAACGCCATCAGGAACGAGCTGATCTTGTCCGCCACCGACTCCGTGAGGTGGAAGTGGCCCATGTCGAGGAGCGCGAGGATCTTCGCCTTCATCGCGTAGCCCATCACGAACTCGTGCGAGTTCACCGTGTAGCTCTCGACGCCGATGCCGAAGAGCTTCGACTCCAGGAACGGGATGACGGCCTTCCGGTCGTACTTGTACGCGAAGATCCTGTCGAGCGAGTCGGCCATGCGCTGGCGCGGCCCGAGTCGGTCCGAAGGCTCGTCCTTGTAGCCGTCGGGGCACCAGAAGTTGATGCCGCACGGCGACTTCAGCTCCTTCGCGAAGTACTCGCCGATCTTCAGGCACTGGATGCCGTGCTGGATCCAGAACTTGCGGATCTTCGGGTCGGGGCTTGAGAGCGTCAGGCCGTCCGCCGCCTTCGGATGCGAGAAGAAGGTCGGGTTGAAGTCGAGCTTGACGCCGGTCTTCTTCGCCCACTTGACCCACGGCTCGAAGTTCTTCGCGTCAAGCTGGTCGCGGTCCGTCACCGTCCCCTTGTGGATGCCGTAGCAGGCGTGGAGGTTGACGCGGTGCCGGCCGGGGATGAGCGCGAGCGCGAACTCGAGGTCCTTCATGAGCTCGTCCGGCGTGCGCGCCTTGCCGGGGTAGTTGCCCGTCGTCTGGATGCCGCCCGACGCGCCGCCCGTCGTCTCGAAGCCGCCGACGTCGTCGCCCTGCCAGCAGTGGAGGGAGATGGAGATTTTCGCGAGATCCTTCAGCACCTTCTCGGTGTCGATGCCGATCTTCGCATACCGTTTCTTCGCTTCCGCGTAGCTCATTCGTTTTGTTCCTTCGTTGTCTGTGATGGCTGCGGCATAAGGAATCCGACAGCCCTGATGGCCTGCGATTATACCATATTTGCGCCCGCCCGTGCGTGATCGCCGCTCCGCGCGGGTGACACCTCGGCCAGCCCGACGCAGACCTTGCTGTCCTTCTGCAGAGGCGCATTCTCGCTCAACGTGAAACCGCAGTCGACGAGAGCCGAGCCGTCCGCCTCGTCTCAAGCGTCACCTTGACGACAGCAGCGCCGGCTCGTCTGCGCGCGCGCCCGTCAGAAGGTATAGGAGAGC
>DCMF01000103.1 GCA_002321305.1 Verrucomicrobia bacterium UBA1629
TTCCTCTCGGTCGAGCCGGCGGTGACGAAATAGAGAGATTAACTCCGATGATTATGGCTCTCGCTACCGCTTCGCAGGTTATCGTTGGCTTCGCAGAGGCCAACCCCCAAACAATCGCTTTCACAGTCGTGAAGAGTGAATGGGGGGTGCTTTCGCAGAGGTATTCTGCGGAGCGGTAGCGAGAGCCTCACGAATCGGAGTTTCTTTCATGATAGAGAATGTCAATCTGAGTTATTGTCGCATCTATAGCCACCCCTTTCATTGTCGGAGAATAACTGGTCAAATGAGGAAAAGAAGTAAAATGGAAAGAACGAAACTTGTCGGGGTTGCCGCCGCGCTGTCGCTGGCGGCGTGCACGTTCGCGGGCGAAATCCGTGTGGCGCCGAACGGGCTGTCACCGCAGGCGGCGCTCGCGAAGATCCGCGCGGCAAAGGCTGCGGGCGACAGGTCCCCGTGGACGGTGCGCGTCGCGCCGGGCGAATACGTGTTCGCGCGTCCGCTGATCCTGCGGCCGGAGGATTCGGGCTCGCCGACGGCGCCCGTCCGCTGGGTCGCCGAAGGGGACGGCGCGGCATTTCTGGGCGGCACGCGCCTGACGGGGTGGCGGGACGAGGAGGACGGCGTGTGGTCCGCGCCCGTTCCCAAGAACGAGACGGGGAAACCTGTCTGGTTCCAGTCGCTTTACGTCAACGGGCGGCGCGCCGTCCGGGCGCGGCATCCCAACGCCGGGTTCTTCCAGGTCAACGCGGCCGAGCAGCAGACGCTGACGAACGCGGCTGGGGCCGTTTCCCATGTCCAGAGCGTCACCGTGAACGACGCGGCGGCCGATGCGCTGACGGGGCTGTCGTCCGAGGAGCTGGCCGCCGTCGAGTTCCAGGTTCGCGTCAAGTGGTCGTATGGCGCCTTTTCCGTCACGGGCTGGAATCCGCAGACGCGCCGGCTGAAGGTCTGCACCTACGACCGCACCGTGCCGGAGTGGGGCGAGTGGCCCGGAGAGAAGAACCTCTTCTGCTTCGAGAACGTCCGTGCGGGCTTCGACGCGCCGGGCGAGTGGTTCTACGACGTGACGCGCCGGCGCATCTGCTACCGTCCGCTGCCGGGCGAGACGCTGGCGCGCCTTGAAGCCGCCGCGCCCAGTTCGGGATTGCCGAGCGTCGTCCGCCTCGAAGGCGACCTGGACGCCGGGCGCTTCGTCACGGACATTGCCTTCGAGGGCATCTCCTTCGGACTTTCGACGACGGAGGGGCATCGCCTCGCGTCGGGTTTCGTGCAGCAGTATCAGGGACAGGCCGCACGCGAAACGGGCGGCTGCATCTACGCGAAGGGGACGCGGCGGATCGCGTTCGAGGGGTGCCGGGTGGCGCATACGGAGAACTATGCCATCCGCATGGACAAGGGGTGCGTCTCGAACCGCGTCGTAGGTTGCGAGCTGACGGACTTGGGTGCGGGCGGCCTTTACATCGGCGACGTGAAGGCGAACTACTTTCCAAGGGAACCGGGCACGAGCAACCGTTTCCCCAAGCCGGGCTTCGTCATCCCCTACGGCGACCCGCGCACGGCGAAGTTCCATCCGTGCGCCTTCATCACGGTCGACGACTGCACCATCTCCCATGCCGGGCGCGTCAACCCCGAGGGGTGCGGCGTGCTCATGACGCAGGTGTCCGACAGCGCGCTCACGCATTGCGAGATTTCCGATCTCTTCTATACGGGCGTCTCGGTCGGCTGGACATGGGGCTATTCGGGCTCGCTGTCCCAGCGCAACACCGTCGCGTTCAACCGCATTCACGACATCGGCCAGGGCGTCATGTCCGACATGGGCGGCATCTACACGCTGGGAACGAGCTTCGGGACGTGCGTCTCCAACAACGTCATCCACGACGTCACGTCTTCGGACTATGGCGGCTGGGGACTCTACAACGACGAGGGCAGCGAAGGCGTCGTCTGGGAGAACAACCTTGTCTACAATGTGACGGACGCCGCCTATCACCAGCACTACGGACGGAACAACGTCGTGCGCAACAACATCTTCGCCAACGGCCGCAAGGCGCAGCTGGCCGTCTCGAACGGGGAACAGCACAGAAGCGTCACCTTTGACCGCAACATCGTCTATTGGAAGGGGCGCTCGCCGCTTTTTGAGGGCCCCAAGTGGTCTGTGCGCGTGGCGGACGGCAAGGACGTCGTCGAGCCGGTCGATCCCGCGAAAAGCCTGTCTGCGGTGCAAGTCGATTGGAAGACGAACCTCTTCTGGTGCGCGACGGGCACCACATCCCTCGACCCGCTCTTCGGGGGCATCCGCGTCGATTCCCAGTTCGTCGATCCCGGAAAGGCGGATTTCAGGCTTCGCGAGACGTCGCCCGCGTTTGCCATGGGCTTCAAGCCGTGGGATCTCGCCTTGGCGGGGCGGCGCACGCTGTCGGAATTCCAGGTTCGCGCGGGAGTCGGGAATGTTCTCGCCAAGCTGGAGGCGGGCAAGCCGGTCACGGTCGCCTACCTCGGCGGTTCCATCACGGAGATGAACGGCTGGCGCAACCTGACGACGGACTGGCTGCGCAAGACCTGGCCGAAGGCGACGGTGACCGAAGTGCACGCCGCGATCGGCGGCACCGGCTCCGACCTGGGCGTCTTCCGCCTCGGCCATGACGCGCTCGCGAAGAATCCCGACCTCCTGTTCGTCGAGTTCGCGACGAACGACAGCGGAAAGTCCGACGAGGAGATCTGGCGGAACTTCGACGGCATCGTCCAGCAGGTCTGGGCGAAGAATCCGAAGACGGACATCGTCTTCGCCTACACGATCACGGCGCAGATG
>DCMF01000116.1 GCA_002321305.1 Verrucomicrobia bacterium UBA1629
CCTCCATCCTGCGGATGAACGCGGTCTTGTCGACGTAGTAGAAGTCCTCCAGGCGAATGCGCTTGAAGTCCTTGACGCCATAGGGTATCTGATCGGGTCTCATGGCGCACATTATATCATACAAACGCATTCGCCGCCGCGACGACCGACGCCACCTCGTCGTCCGTCATCACGGGCGAGATCGGGAGCGAGAGCTCCGTCGCGTGGATCTTCTCCGTGATGGGCAGGGAGAGCGCGTGCCATTCCGTGTAGGCAGGCTGACGATGCGGCGGAATCGGATAGTGGATGACCGTCTGGACGCCGTGCGCCGCGAGATGCCGTTGCAAGTCGTCACGCCGGTCGCAGAAGACGGTGAAGACGTGAAAGACGTGCGGCAGAGGCCCTTCCCGTTCCGCGCCCGGCCGGTTCGGGTTGTCCGGCAGGCGAACCGCCGGATTCGAGATTCCGGCGCAGTAGCGCGCGGCGATTTCGGCGCGCCGCGCGTTGTCCGCATCAAGGCGCGGCAGCTTCACGCGCAGCCACGCCGCCTGGATCTCGTCCAGCCGCGAGTTCGTGCCGCGATACGGGAAGTGGTACTTCACGTCGCTCCCGTAGTTGCGGAGCGCCCGGATCTTCGCCGCCAGCGCGTCGTCGTTCGTCGTGGCCGCACCGCCGTCGCCGAGACAGCCGAGGTTCTTGCCCGGATAGAACGAGAAGCCGGCCGCATCGCCCAGATTGCCGACACGCCGCGCACCGCAGCACGCGCCATGCGCCTGCGCACAGTCCTCGATGACCTTCAGCCCGCGGCGCTTCGCGATCTCCCAGACCTTCGCCATGTCCATTGCGCGGCCGTAGAGGTGCACGACCATGATCGCCCGCGTCCGCGCGGTGACCTTCTCCTCTATCTTCGCCGGGTCGATCAGGCACGTCAGCGGGTCCGGCTCGACGAGGACGGGCATTGCGCCGTTCGCGCTGATGGCGATGAGCGAGGCGATGTACGTGTTCGCGGGCGCAATCACCTCGTCGCCGGGCCCGATCCCCATCGCCTGGACGATGAGCTTCAGCGCGTCCAGCCCGTTTGCGCAGCCGATCGCGTGCCGGACGCCGCAAAAGGCAGCAAACTCCCGCTCGAACGCCGCGCACTCGTCTCCCAGCAGATACCAGCCGGAGTCAAGCACCCGTTTCGCCGCCGCATCCAGTTCGGCCCGGAAACGTTCGTTTACCTTCTTGAGATCAAGGAACTTGACCACTTCTTCTCCTCCCGAAAGCCCCTGACGTCACAGCCGCTTCAGGACTGCGCGAAGAGAAAACGCGAAAACCGCCGCCGCTGCGGCGGACGGCACACGAGCCAGACAAGTCAACTCTCGCATAGGAATCTCCATAAAAACGCGCATAGTATACCAAAAAGCCCGCCGCGCGAACAAGCGTTCAGCATCGACCAACCCCATTGACGGTCGGGGGGCGATTCTGCTATACTTCCATACAGCAAACAACCACGCAAACAAAGGATGAAATGGAAGTCGTAATCTGCAAGACGAAAGAGGAGGCCTCGAAGCTCGCGGCGGACATGATCACCGCGCAGGTCAAGAAGAACCCGAAGACCGTGCTCGGCCTCGCGACCGGCTCGACGCCCGTCCTGATGTACAACGAGATGGCAAAGGCCGTCAAGGCGAAGAAGGTCTCCTACAGACAGGTGAAGAGCTGGAACCTCGACGAGTACTATGGCCTCCCCGGCACGCATGACCAGAGCTACCGCTTCTTCATGAACGAGAACCTGTTCAAGAAGATTGACATCTCCATCAAGAACACGCATGTCCTCAACGGCCTCGCGAAGGATCCCGAAAGGGAATGCAAGGCATACGAGAAGCAGATCAAGGCCGCCGGCGGCATCGACCTGCAGGTTCTCGGCATCGGCTCCGACGGGCACATCGCGTTCAACGAGCCGGGCACGTCGCTCAAGAGCCGCACGTCGCTCGTCTACCTCACGCCCTCGACCGTGAAGGACAACGCGCGCCTCTTCTTCGGCGGAGACATGGAGGCCGTGCCGAAAAGCGCGCTCTCGATGGGCGTCGGCACGATCTGCGAGGCGAAGCGGATCATCCTGCTCGCGTTCGGCGCGAACAAGCAGGACGCCGTCAAGGGCTGCGTCGAAGGCCCAATGACCCAGTTCTGCACGGCCTCCGCGCTCCAGGCGCACAACGACTGCTGGGTCTTCTGCGACGAGGCCGCCGCGAAGAAGCTCACGCTCAAGAAGTACTACCAGTGGCGCAGCGCCACGAAACTCGGCCTCTGAATCGGGACACCGCTTATGGCATCCAACTATACGGACTTTCTCTGCACGAAGTGCCACACGGAAATTCAGGCGACGCTCGACATGGTCGGGCAGGAGACCGAATGCCCCGCCTGCGGCGCGCAGATTCGCATCCCCGCGCCGAAAGAGGCGGACGGCGTTCTCCGCCACGGCCCCAACGACGATGACCCCGACGCCATCCAGGCGATGAAGTCGCGGACGATCCGCATCGAACTCGGAGATCTCTGAGGTGAGGGATGAGGGATGAGACGTGAGATGTGAGACGTGAGATGTGAGACGTGAGATGTGAGACGTGAGATGTGAGACGTGAGATGTGAGACGTGAGATGTGAGACATGAGATATGAGGTGTGAGGGATGAGGCGTGAGAGGGTGAGGAAACGGTGAAGCGGACAAAGCCACGCAAACGGAAAGCCGGGCGCACACCGTCCCGGCGCCGGGCCTTGAAGCTCGGCGTCGGGATGCTGGTCGTCCTGACGATCTGGGGCGGGTGCGCCGAGTGGTTCGTGCACCATCCGCGCAAGTGGCTCGACCGCAAGTTCGCCGAACTCCCCCGCGCCGTCACCGTGCCGCTCTTCTGGTTCGGCAACCCGCTCGCGGACATCACGGACGCGCTGGGATGGACGGGACACGACGCCGTCTACGAATACGACCTCGAAGCCCCGGCGGGGCAGGTCTTCTTCGCAGGGGCCCCGGTGCGAACCGGCGCGCCCGCGCCGAAGGACATCCGCATCATCCGGCGCGGCGAGTTCGTCCTCGGCTGGTCTGACTCGCTGCGCCATCCCGTCTGGTGCGCCTACCACGTGAAGAAGGAGGCGAAGTTCGAGGTCGGCAAGCGTCCGTCCTTCCGCATCGACCACGCCGTCCCCGCCGCGCCGCGTCCCGACGCCTACGCGAAGAGCGGCTACGACCGCGGCCACCTGGCGCCGAACTACGCGATCGCCACGCGCTACGGCGACGAGGAGCGCCGCAAGACCTTCCTCATGTCCAACGTCGCGCCGCAGACCCCGGCCCTGAACCGGGGCGTCTGGCGCGAGGTCGAGCACCGCATCGCCGACCTCTGGACGGCGCGCTACGGCGAGATCTGGGTGGTTGTCGGCTGCATTTCGCCGCAGTACGGACGCGAGACGCTCGGCTCGACGGACATCGACGTGCCGACCGACTTCTACCAGGTCATCCTCGCGCAGGAGGGCATGGACGTGCGCGCCGTCGCGATGCTGTTCCGACAGGACGTGACCTGGCGCGAATGGGCCGCGCGCAACATCGTCTCGATCGACGAGCTCGAGCGCCTCACGGGGCTCGACTTCAACCCCGACCTGCCGACGTTCATCCAGGACCCGCTCGAAGCCGAGACCCCGTCGCGCCTCTGGCCGATCCGCCTCCGCGACATCTTCCGCCAGATCCTGCTCCGCTTCCAGTAGCCGCCGATTGCCGCCATGCGGTCTAGACGAGTTCGGCCAGGATCGAATCGCAGACTTCCATGCCGCGCGCCGTCAACCGGTAGATCGCGCCCTCTTTTGTCAGAAGCCCCGTCTCGCAGAACTTCTCGAGGGCCTGCCCCCATGCCGGATAGCCCGTCGAATCAAGGCCTTCGCGCGTCCGAAGACGAAAGATCCGCCGTTCCAGCGCATCCCGTTCGGGCGAGACCGTCTCTTCCGCCTCATGCGCACACGTGCCAAGATTTCGCGTGCGGCGAAGGCCGATCCGGCCGGACGCGCCCGCGCCAAGTCCGAAATAGTCCTCGCCGCGCCAGACGGCGAGATTGTGGCGACATTCAGACCCCGGCCTGGCGTAATTCGATATTTCGTAGCGTTCAAGGCCGATCTCGGCAAGAGCCGCCGAAACCATGCGAAGGCGATCCAACACCCAGTCGTCACCCGGCACGTCCGCAAGCCCCCGCTCGTTCTGGAGCGAGTAGACGGAGCCGTGGCGCAGCCCCCAGTCGGCCAGCCGCTCCCAGCCCGTGCACGGGTCGCCCGGATAGCCGACGATGAAATCGACGCCGGCATTGCCGAAGACCCGCTTCACGCGCGAAAAGGCCCGCGCGGCCTCGTCCGCCGTGTAGCCGCGCCCCATGCGCGCAAGCGCCGCGTCGTCCAGCGACTGGACGCCCATCGAGATGCGGTTCACGCCGCCCGCGCGCAGCCTCTCCAGCGTCTCGTCCGTGACATCCAGCGGATGCAGCTCGACCGTGAACTCAACCTCGTCCGCCAAACGGGCCTTCAAGGCCGAAAAGAGCGGCCGCAGATCGCACAGAGCAGGCGATCCGCCCCCGAAATAGACGGTCTTCAGCCGTCCGTCCGGGTCCTGTCCCCAGCCGGTGACGACTGCCGCCAGCCGCCGGACGTAGGCCTCGCGCGCGGACGGCGGCACGCCGACGCGCGAATAGAGCGCGCAATAGCGGCACTTGCGGCGGCAGAACGGGAAATGGACGTACAGGTTCTCGGGCACGGAACAGCCGTCTCACTTCCAGAAGTCCCAGACGGCGCAGACGGAAAAGGCGACGAACATTCCCCAGAGGACGCCGGCCAGCACTTCGCGCCGCCGATGGCCGAGCCGCTCCTCCAGCCGCCGCGCCTCGATGCGATCCTCTTCGCTCGCGCTGTTCAGGTGCGAGACGATGCGGTTGATGAGCTTCGCGTGCTCGCCCGCCTCACGCCGAAGCGTCGCGGCATCGACAAGCACGATCAGCCCCAGCCCGACGGCGATCATCGCATACGGCGCGTCAAAGCCCTCGGTCAGCCCGACCGCGAACGCGAGGGCCGAGACGAGGGCCGAATGGACGGACGGCATGCCGCCGGAGGCGCGCAGCTCGCGCGCATCCGGCTTGCCTGTCCGCCACCAGAAGTAGACGAACTTCAGGACTTGCGCGGACGCCGCCGCGAGGAACGCGGACATGAACCACGGATGCCGGACGATCTCCAGCACGTTGACGTGATGAATGATTCCCGCCGCCAGCATCCGCACACGTCGCCGGTCAGGCGACCTTGAAGAGCTTCTTGAGCGGCGCGACCCGATCCAGCTTCTCCCACGGGAAGATGTCCCGCCCGAAGTGGCCGTAAGCCGCCGTCTCCTCGTAGCTCCAGCCCTGCGGCTTGAGGAGCTTCAGGTCGTCGATGAGCGCGGCCGGACGGAAGTCGAAGATCTTGCCCGAGACGAGCATCCTCTCCAGCGCCGCGTCCGTCACGCCCCCCTTCGCCGTGCCGAACGTCTTCACGCAGAACGAGACGGGGCGGTCGATGCCGATGGCGTAGGCGACCTGGATCTGGCAGCGGTCGGCGAGCCCGGCCGCGACGATGTTCTTCGCCGCGTAGCGCGCATAGTAGGCGGCCGAGCGGTCGACCTTCGAGGGATCCTTTCCGGAGAACGCGCCGCCGCCGTGCGCGGCCATGCCGCCGTAGGTATCGACGATGACCTTGCGCCCCGTCAGCCCCGAATCGCCGCAGGGCCCGCCGATGACGAACCGGCCCGTCGGGTTGACGTAGAACTTCGTGTCCTCGGACAGGAAGCCCGTCTTGGAGAGGTAGTCCTTCGCCAGGCGCTCGATCTCGGCGTAGTTCTGCTGCGTCGCGCCCGCCTCCGTCGTCTGGTGCGAGATGACCACCGTGTCGATCCACGAGGGCCTGCCGTCTTCGTAGACGACCGACAGCTGGCATTTCGCGTCAGGCCGGAGCCAGGCGTACTTGCCGCCGCGCTTGCGCAGCCGCGCGTACATCTTCAGAAGCTCATGCGCATAGACGATCGCGACGGGCATGTAGTTCACCGTCTCGTTCGTCGCGTAGCCGAACATCATGCCCTGGTCGCCCGCGCCCTGCTTCGCCTTGCTCTTGCGGTTGACGCCCTGCGCAATGTCGGGCGTCTGCTCGTGCAGGTACGTGATGTAGTCGAACGTCTTCCAGCTGAAGCGCTCCTCTGGCCGGTCGTAGCCGATCTTCTTCACGACCTTCGCGGCGATCGCCCGCGCGTCGGACTTCGACCACCCCTTGCAGGTGATCTCCCCCATGTTGATGACGACATCCGGCCCGACCACCGTCTCGCAGGCGACATGCGCATGGCTGTCGCACTTCAGGCACGCATCGAGGATCGCATCGGAAATCTGGTCGGCCACCTTGTCGGGATGCCCTTCCGAGACGGACTCCGACGTAAACACGTGGCAATGTTCATTGTTGGTCATTTTCATTCCCTGTAGACTTATCCCGCCCGTCACACGATCCAGCACCCCACCGAACCGTCACAGACTGAAATGAGTTCCGCATATTATACCATAAATCATCACAGGCTGGCGAGCAGACCGCCGCAGAGGATGAGGCGCTTCTCGCGGTCGGAGAGCGCCGTCTTCACTTGGAACGCCCCCTTCGGGCCCTTCACCGTGAGGACGCCGTCGCCTTCGACCGCCGCGCGGATGCCCTTCAGCTCCAGCCGGTCGCCCGCCGCGATCTTGTCAGAATCCTTCGGATCGACGAACGTGAACGGCACGATGCCGAAGTTGATGAGGTTCGCGCGGTGGATGCGCTCGATCGACTTCGCGATCACGGCCTTCACGCCGAGATACATCGGGCACAGCGCCGCATGCTCGCGCGACGACCCCTGCCCGTAGCTCTCGCCCGCGACGATGACGTTCGCAAGCCCCTTCGCCTTGTTCGCGAGGCAGGTGTCGTGGAAGGAGGGATGAGTGGCGAGGGATGAGGGATTGGGGGCGGACGGCGCGACGCAGTCGCCCATGGCCTCGAAGACGAACTTCGCGTACTGCGGGATGTTCGAGCGGAACTTCAGCCGCGCGCCCGCCGGCATGATGTGGTCGGTCGTGATCTTGTCGCCGACCTTGATCGCCGCGACGCCGACAAGATCCTTCGCGAGCGGCTCGCCCTTCGGCACCGTCGCGATGTTCGGGCCGCGCACGACCGCCGTGCCCTTCACGCCCTTGCCCGCCGTCGCGCGGTAGAGGAACATCGCGTCGTCGATCGGGAACTTCTTCGGCGCGGGCACCGCCGCGACCGGCTTCCTCGTCGGGATCTCGACCTTGCCCGTCAGCGCCGAGGCCGCCGCCGTCTCCGGCGAGACGAGGTAGACCTGCGCGGACTTCGTGCCGCTCCGCCCCTCGAAGTTGCGGTTGTTCGTCCGCAGCGAGACCGCGCCCGTGCGCGGCGACATGTGCGCGCCGATGCAGAAGCCGCAGGCGTTCTCCAGCATCCGGCAGCCCGCCGCGTGGAGGATCGCGAGCGACCCGTCCTTCGCGAGCATGTTGACGACCTGGCGCGACCCGCAGGCGATGCCGACCTCGACGTCGTCCGCGACGTGCTTGCCCTTCAGGTGGAGCGCGACCGTGCGGATGTCGCGGTAGGAGCTGTTCGTGCAGCTGCCGATCAGGATCTGGTTGACCTTCTTGCCCTTCATCGACTTGACCGTCACGACGTTCCCCGGCGAGTGCGGCGCGGCCGCCAGCGGCTCGACCTTCGCGAGGTCGATCTCGAAGGAATCGTCGTACTCGCTCCCCGGATCGGCGACGAGCTTCACGTAGTCCTTGCCGCGCCCCTGCGCGACGAGGAACTGCCTCGTCACGGCGTCGGACGGGAAGACGGACGTCGTCACGCCCAGCTCCGCGCCCATGTTCGCGATCGTCGCGCGGCTCGGCACGTCCAAGGTCGCGACGCCCGGCCCGCAGTACTCGAAGATCCAGCCGACGTTGCCCTTCGTGCCGAACTTCTTCAGCACCGTCAGGATGACGTCCTTCGCGCTCACGCCCCGGCGCAGCCTGTTCTTCAGGAAGATCGCGCGCACCTTCGGCGTCGGGATGTGGAACGCGCCGCCCGCCATCGCGACGGCGATGTCGATGCCGCCCGCGCCGATGGCGATCTGGCCGATGCCGCCGCCCGTCGGCGTGTGCGAGTCAGAGCCCAGGAGCGTCGTCCCCGGCTTGCCGAAGCGCTCCAGGTGCAGCTGGTGGCAGATGCCGTTGCCGCACTTCGAGAAGACGACGCCGTACTTCTTCGCGATGGACTGCAGGAAGTCGTGGTCGTCGGCGTTCTCGAAGCCGATCTGCACCGTGTTGTGGTCGACGTAGGAGACGGAGAGGTCGGTTTTCACGCGCGGCACGTCCATCGACTCGAACTGGAGGTACGCCATCGTCCCCGTCGCGTCCTGCGTCAGGGTCTGGTCGATGCGGATGCCGATTTCGGCGTCCGTCGCGGGGTTGCCCTCGACGAGGTGGGCGGACAGAATCTTCTCAACGACAGTCTGCGGCTTTTTCATGGTGTGCGTATTATATCAAATGTTTGGCCACGGAAACGACGGTCGTGCGCGTTAAGCGCCGTTCACGGCGACCTCGCGTGCGGCATGACGCCAGACAAAGGTCAGAAAACGTAGAAGACGAGCCACAGCGCGCCGAGGACCGCCGCGACGGACAGGAAGCGCCGCTGGCGCAAACGCACCTCCTCCTGATGCACCGTCCGCCCGAACGTGCTCATGCCGCCGCCGGAGATGTAGTGCAGCAACTTGCCGTAGGCCCCCCGGTAGTCCGCGAGGATCCACGGCGTCCGCGAGCGCGTGTAGGCATGTTTCGACGGAATCTCGGAGAGATGAACCACGCCCGCTGTCCGAAGCCTTTCGCCCTTCGTCCGTGTCGCCCGCATCTTTACGGCAGCGCAATCGTCTGGCCGGCCTTCACGCGGCCGTCATTGGAGATAGTGGCCTTGTTCACGTCGCGAATCTGCCGCCACGCCGAGACGCGCCCGTAGAAGCGCAACGCGATCTTGTAGAGCGTATCGCCTTCCTGCACGACGTAGGTCGACGGACGCCGCGCCTTTTCCGCCGCCGCCCGCTCGGCTGCCGCGCGCGCCTCCTCGTCATGCGCGGACTGCGCCGCCGCGCGGCGGGCGACGTCCTCGGCCGTCCGCTTCGGCAGCAGGGATGGCCCGTCCGACGTCTCGTCCGCCTCCTCGGCCTTCAGCGCCGCCACCTCACGAGCCGTCACGTCCGTACGAGAAGCCGACTCCTCGTCCTCTTCGTCCAAAAGCGTCTTCACGTCCACCTGCGTCCGGCGAGCGGTCGATTCCCCCGCGTCCGTCCCCTTCACGGCGGCGACCAGCCGCTCATGCTCGCCTTCGAGCGCACGGTTTCGCGCGCGCTCCTCCTCCAGCAGCTTCTCCGCCGACGCCGCGCGCGTCTCCGCCGCCTTCAGGTCCTTGCGCAGGGACGCGACCTCCTTCTCGAACGCCCCGTCGCCAAGCAGCTGGTGCTTCTCCGCGAACTCGCGCGCGAGTTCGCGTTCGCAGATCGCGAGGCGATCCTTGGCCAGCTGCGCCTTGTCGCTGTCAGGCCGCTGCATCAGGTACTCGCGGTAGGCGCAATAGGCCTCCAGGTAGTCCTTCTTCGTGTCCTGCATAAGGCAGGCGTACTGGAAGCGCGCGGCGGAATTCGCCGGCGACTTGCGGATCGCCTTCGCGAACCCCTTCGCCGCCGCGTCCAGCCGCCCGGCGCGGTAATCCGCCAGCGCGGAACGGTAGGCGCCGTCCTCGCGCTCCTGCGCGAGTTCCTGCCGATCCCGCACGTAGTCACACGCCGTCAGGCTCGTCAGCGCCGTCAGCGTCATCATCAGCCGCATCGCCTTCATCGTCTGCCTCCTCTCCTTCTTCGTCTTCGTCACTTTCGTCGTTGTCGTCGCTCTCGTCGTCTTCGTCATCGTCGTCGTCGAACTCGTCCGGCGTGTCGTCGATGAAGAAATCGTCGTCGCTCGCCGCCGCCTCGGCAGCGCCCGTCCCGTCGGCTTCGGCCGACGACGCAATCTCGACGACGCCTGCGTCGCCCGCTTCCGTCGATGCGATCTCTTCCACGACCGCCTCTTCAGACGCGGGCGCTTCGGGCGTCGCCGCTTCTTCCGATGCCGCCGTCGGCTCTTCGGACTCCTTCGCCGCCGCCGGCTTCGCGGGCTCCGGCTTCTTGTAGGACGCCGCCTTCTGCTTCGGGTTCGAGCGCTGGAGCGTCGGGTCGAGCTCGTTGAGCTGCTGGAGCGACGCGAGCCCGAAGTGCTCCAGGAAGAGCGGCGTCGTGCCGTAGAGGAACGGATGCCCCGGCAGCTCGGACTTGCCGACGAGCCGGACGAGCTGAAGGTCCATCAGCGTCTTGATGTTCCCGGAGACGTCCACGCCGCGGATCGCCTCGATCTCGCTCTTCGTGAGCGGCTGGCGGTAGGCGACGATCGCCAGCGTCTCCAGCGACGCGCGCCCCAGCCGGTTCGGACGGTCCATCTTCAGGAGCGCCCGCACGTAGCGACCGCAGCTCGGCACGGACTGGAGGCGGTACGCGCCGCCCGTGCAGACGAGCTGGAAGCCGCTGCCCGCGACCTCCAGCGCCTTCTCCAGCCCGCGCAGGGCCTCGGCGATCTCCTTGGACGTGCAGGTGCGGTAGACGTCCATCACCTCCTTGTTCTCACCCGCCTCCGCCTCGACGGCGCGCACCGCCTCGCGCAGCTCCGTCGCCGTCAGCGGCGTCTCGCTCGCGAACAGCAGCGCGCCGACGATCTCCTGCAGGGACTGCGGCAGCGGAATCTTCACCTCGTCACTCATAGTCGTCCGGTTTCTCCAAAGGCTTGTCGTCCGGCTCCTCGCGGGACGGCAGGATCGTGATCTCGTGGAACGCCGCGTTCTGGTAGATGATGACGCGGTGCTGTCGGAGGAGCTCCAGCAGCGCGAGGAAGGTCACGATGATCTCGCCCTTCGGCGCGTTCTCCGGGTCGAAGAGCGACGTGAAGGCGACCTGCCCCTCCTGGCGCGTCCGCTCCAGCACGTAGTCCATCTTGTCGGGGACGGAGAAGCGGATGCCCTTCAGCTCCTCGTGCGGCATCTCGTTCGCCCGCGCGACGACCTCCTGAAACGCCGTCAGCAGGTCGTAGAGGTCGAGGTTCGCCAGTGCGCCCTTCGCGTCCGCCGCCGTCTTCTCGAACTTGGGCCGCCCGCCGCCGTAGCCGTAGGCGTTGGCGGCGAACGCCTCCATCCGCTCCAGCCGCAGCGCGGCGTCCTTGAACTTCTTGTACTCGACGAGCTGCCGCACGAGGTCCAGGCGCGGATCGACCCACTCCTCGTCGCCGTCCTCGTTCCCGAGGCGCCGCGACACCGGCAGGAGCATGCGCGACTTGATGACCATCAGCGTCGCCGCCATCACGATGAACTCGCCGGCGATGTCGAGGTTGAGCCGCCGCGCGTCCTCGATGAACTTCATGTATTCCGTCGTGATGCGCTCGATCGGAATGTCGTAGATGTCAAGCTCCTCGCGGCGGATCAAATAGAGCAAAAGGTCAAGCGGACCCTCGAAAACGTCCAGGTTGACCTTGTACTCATCCGCAAAAAGCTGTTCCTGCGCCATAAGGGCGAATTATACCAAAAACCCGCGCTTGGAGGCAAGGGACACGGCCTCGGCGCGATCCGACGCGCCAAGCTTGAAAAACGAGCGCTTCAAGTGCATTTTCACGCTGTTTTCGCTGATGCCGAGCCGTGCGCCGATCTCGCGGTTGCCAAGCCCCTGCGCCGCGAGCTTGAGGACGTCCGTCTCGCGCGGCGAAAGGCCCTTTGCGCCCTTGCGCGTCTCGTAGATGCGGCGCACGTCGTCCGTCATGAAGACCTCGCCCGCCAGGGCCGAGCGGATCGCCGCGACAATTGTCTCGATGGGCGACTCCTTCATCACGTAGCCGAGCGCACCCTCCTCGATGGCGCGGTAGACGTCCTCCTCCGTGTCGGACGTCGTCAGCATCACGACGCGCGCCTTCGGCACGGCCGCCAAAATCTCCTTCAGGGCCTCGATGCCGTTCAGGTCGGGCATCCGCACGTCGAGGAGCGTGACGTCCGGCTGCGTCTCTCGCACGAAGCCCGCCGCGCCGCGCCCGCCGCCGAACTCGCCGGCGAAGGCGAAATCCGGCTCGGCCTCGATCAGGTACCGAAGCCCCGCCCGCACGACCACATGGTCGTCAATGATTGCCACTCGTATCATGGATGCGTATTATACCATATCAGCGCGAGACCGTTCCCCGATCCGTCTGACAAGCATCATTCCGACGACGAGCAGTGCGAACGCAAGCGCGAGCGGGAGGTCTCCCCAACGGACGTAAAACGTCGGGCAAGGCGTGCCGTCCGAAATCGGGATGCGGTCGAACAGCGTGCCACGCCGATCGACGAGCGGACGCCCCTCCGCGCCCAGAAGCCACGTCGCCTTGCCCTGCGGCGTGATCGTTCCCGTCACGCCCGAATTGCCGACGCGCACGACGGGCAGCCCCGTCTCAATGGCGCGCGCCGTCGCCTGCCAGGCGTGCGCAAGGGCCTCGTCCGACTGCGAGAACCAGCTGTCGTTCGTGATGAAGACGAGGGCCTTCGCGCCCGCTGCCGCCGCCCGCCGCATCAAGGCCGAATCCGTGTCCTCGAAGCAGATGGCGAGGCCAAGGGGGAGGGAGGTGGGGTGAGAGGTGAGAGGTGAGAAGTGAGAGGTGAGAGGTGAGAAGTAAGAAGTGGGAGGTGAGAAGTGAGAAGTGGGAGGTGAGAGGTGGGAGGTGAGGGTCAGCAGGCGCGGCTCGCCCGGCGTGCAGGAGCCGACCGGCGCGAACTTCTGCAGCGCCGGAAACCACTTGTCGCCCGGAATGAACTCGCCAAACGGCACAAGATGAACCTTGTCGTAGACCTGCAAGGCGTCCCGTCCTTCCGTCCAACGGCCTTCTTCCCCGCCGTCCGCCGTCCGCTGTCCGCTGTCCGCCTGTCCCGAGCGCGCGGCGCAAGCCGTGCGTCCCTCATACAGCGCCGCCGAGTTATACGTCTTACCGTCTTCATAGCGCGTGCCGCCCGCGAGAAGCGCCGCGCCTGTCTGCTCGCGCACGAACGCCGCGAAGCGCACCGCCCCCTGCTGGTCGACGGGGCCGAACTCGCAGAGCGCGCTTTCGGCCAGCACGACGAGGTCGGGCTTCAGCAGCGCGACGTTCTGAAACAGGTTCGAGTAGACCGCGTAGGGATCCTCCTCCTGCGACTTGAAGACGCACGGGAAATTGCGCTGAACCAAGGCGACCTTTAGAAAGGTTTGGGAGGTTTGGGAAGTTTGGGAGGTTTGGGAAGTTTGGGAGGTTTGGAAGGTTTGGGTGGGAAGCGCATAGATCCCCCAGATCAGCGCGAACGCGGCGAGCGTTTCGAGCGAGCCGAGCTTTCGCAGACACGCAAAGCCGCTGCACGCCGGCTTCCAGACGCGCTCGGCGATGCCGGCGAGCGAGCCGTTGACGAGAATGACGACGGCCGAGCAGAGGTACACGCCGCCGAGCGCCGCCGGCGCGCCGAACCCGAAGTTCGCCGGCACGACGCCGAGCTGATTCCAGGCGAACCCGCCGAAGAGCCGCGCCCGCACGAGTTCCAGGCCGCACCACAGCACAGGCTCGACAATCAGCACACCCAAGAGCCGCAGGGACAGCCCCCCGTGCGCCGCCGCGCGCGTGCCCCGCGCCCACTGCCAGTATTTCGCCGACGCCCAGCCGAAAAGCGCGAAATAGCCGGCGCAATACGCCGCAAGCGCCCCCCACCCCAACACGACGAGCGGCCACGGCCCGCCGTTCTTGACGATCGCCGGCATCCACGCGAGCGTCGCCACCCAGAAGAAGAGCCCGTTCTGGAACCAGCGTTTCGCCGCAAGCCCCGGCTGTTCGCGCCGCGACAGCCAGAGGAGCGGCGCAAGGGCGAAGAGGCAGTCGCTGCCCTCGCCCATCGGCGGAAACGCCGCCCAGAGGAGAAAGCCCGGCAGAAGCCACGCAAGCCGCGCCAGCTTCTTCAGCGTGTCAGTCAACATTTTCAGGATCCCACGAGAGGTCAAGACGCGTCGAGACGCCGGACGGCACCGCGAACGTGCGCGGGGCGCGCCTCGTCGTCACCCACAGGCCGTCCTTGCGGAACGTGCAGAGGGTCTCCGACGCATACGGCGCGGGTTCCGTGAGCGACAGGAACAGCGGCGTCGACTGCTGCGCGAGGAACTCGACGGCGTACCCCGACTCGGCGAGATACTGCAGGTTCTCGCGGCTGTTTTCGGGACTCGCGACGAAGCGCGTCACGCCCGCCGCCGTCAGCGCGGACAGCGCACGCGAATTGAACGCCGCGAGCGTTCCGTCGGCCGTGATGTCCGTGACGCCCAGCGTCCGCAGGAGGCGCAGCGTCGCGAGGTCGGCGCATTCCCACTTCGCGTAGCCCGCGCGCAGCAGCCGCTTCACCGCCGTGCGCAGCCGGTTGAAGTCCGGCTCCGCCGTGTAGACGGGCAGCGCCAGCCGCACGGACGGACGTCCGGCGGCGTCAGCCGACGCTTCCCGCGCCGGCACGTCGTCCGCCGTCTCCGGCGTGATCGCGACGATGATCTCGTTCCAGTCGCCCGGCGGCACCTTTTGTCCAAGCCGAATCTTGAGGCGACGCACGGCGCGCGGCGACTCGATTCCCGCCGTCGGCGCGCCGTCGTCCGCAAGCGCGGCGTCGATCTTTGCGCGCCGCACCCGGTCGCGCCAGTCGTCCAGCCTTTCGACGAGATCGCGACGCAGGTCGTTCAGCGCGTGCGGCGGCGCAAACAGCCTGTCGGGATCCTCGACCGTGAGGCGTCCGAGCCGATAGCCCGTGCCGCCCAGTTTCTCGAACGCCTTCTCGACCGCCGCCGCCGTCTTGTCCGGCGCCTTCGCCGGTTCCAGCGGCAACGCAAGCGAAGCCGAACAGCGTCCCCCGTCCTGTGCGTCTTCACCGTCCTGTGCGTCCCACGTCGCCGTCAGGCCGTCTTTCGCGAGCCGCACCGTGACGTCGATTGCACAGCCGCCCGCGTAGTCGCTCGGACGGAACGACGGCGTCGGGAACAGCCGCTTGACGGCGTTCGACATCGAGCAGTAGATCTTCATGCCCGGCTTGAGCGCCGCCGCGAGGTTCGGCTGGGACGATTCGCGCAGGTTCGCGGACGCCTCGCCCGCCGGCAGCAGGATCTCGACATCGACGCCCGCGTTCACCTCGAAGACGGGACGCCGCGAGATCGCCTGGCGCATTTCGACGATGCCAAGGCCCAGGTGCTTGCCGTTCTCGTCCACCGCCTCGAACTGCAGCCCGTCGTGCTTTTCAAGCGCACGCGCCGTGTGGAAGCGCAGCCACGCGAGGCCGTCCCGGTCCTTCGTCACCTTCTTGACCGTGCCGATCAGTGTGCCGAGATGCCCCAGCGAGTCCGCGTCAATCGGCGAATCGCCCTTTCCCCTGCCGTTGAAGTAAAGTTCCGTCGTGCGCCGCGAGAAGACCGTCTCCAGGTCGCCCGGCGTCACGCGCGCAGCCGTGCCGTCCAGGATGTCGCGGTAGTACCGCGTCACGGACGCGACATAGAGCGGCGACTTCATGCGCCCCTCGATCTTGAGGGACGTGACACCCGCCTCGACGAGCTTGCGCGCGTCTGCGCCGAGCCGCAAGTCCTTCATGGAAAACGGATAGCAGAACCCCTCCGCACTTCTTCCCGCATCCGTCCCCCCTTCCCTCAGCCTTCTTCCTTCATCCTTCATCCTTCTTCCCTCTTGTCTGCAGCAGTACGGGCACGTGCCGCGATTGCCGCTGCGCCCCTTCTCCAGCGCACCGAACAGGCAGAGGCCGGAGATCGAGTAGCAGAGCGCGCCGTGGATGAAGACTTCCAGCTCCAGTTCGGGCCGTCCGTCGTCCGCGATCTTGCGTGC
Source organism: Verrucomicrobia bacterium UBA1629 (assembly GCA_002321305.1). Classification (GTDB taxonomy): domain Bacteria; phylum Verrucomicrobiota; class Kiritimatiellia; order RFP12; family UBA1067; genus UBA1067. The sequence goes on from DCMF01000116.1 coordinate 15,976, forward strand.
GCCGCACCGCTGCGCGATCGTCGTGATCTCGGCAAGCGAGAGTTCGCGTGCGAGGACGACGCGGCGGAAGCCGAGTTCCTTCAGCGCGAGGACGCCTTCGAGGTTGTGCGCGACAAGCTGCGTCGAGGCGTGCAGCTCCAGTTTCGGGAAGTGTTCGCGCACCAGCTTCGCGACGCCGAGATCCTGCACGATCACGCCGTCAGGGCCAAGCTCCTCCAGCTTCGCCAACGCCTCGACCGCACCCTCCAGCTGGTCTTCGTCAATGAGCGTGTTGAAGGTCACGTAGACCTTCTTGCCGTGCGCCCGCGCGTAGGCGAGCAGGTTCGCGAGCTCCTCATACGAGAGGTTCGGCGCGAACGCGCGCGCGGAGAATTCGGAAAGCCCGCAGTACACCGCGTCCGCCCCCGCCGCGAACGCCGACAGCGCCGTCGTGAAATCGCCAGCAGGCGACAGAAGTTCCGATTCTGAATCCTTCATGTGCAACCCCTTCCCGGAAATCACGACACCTTGTCACGCGGATGCGCCTCGGACAGGGGCCGAGCAATCCTCACGCGACCGGACGCGCACTCCGCGCGATAGCACGCGACCGTGCGGCGCAGCCCCTCGTCCAAGGAGATCTGCGGCGCCCAGCCGAGCGAACGGATAAGCGTCGTGTCGCAGAGCTTGCGCGGCGTGCCGTCGGGCTTCGCCGCGTCCCACGCGATCGTCGCCGGACACCCCGTCGCCGCGCGCACCTTCTCGGCGAGGTCGCGGATCGAGACCTCCTCGCCAGAACCGACGTTCATGAGGTCCGGCGGGTTGTCGAGACCGAGCGCGAAGAGACACGCCGCCGCGAGATCGTCGACGTGCAGGAACTCGCGGAGCGGCGTCCCCGTGCCCCAGAGCGGCACCGCCGCGTCGCCGCGTACGCGCGCCTCCTCGAACTTGCGGATCATCGTCGGCAGGACGTGCCCGCCTACGAGGTCGTAGTTGTCGCCCGGCCCGTAGAGGTTCGTCGGCATGAGCGAGTGGTAGCAGAGCCCGCGTTCGCGCCGCAGGAACTCGCAAAGCCTGAGGCCGGAGATCTTCGCGAGCGCATATCCCTCGTTCGTCTTCTCCAGCGCCCCCGTCAGGAGCGCGCTCTCCGGGATCGGCTGCGGCGCGAGGCGCGGATAGATGCATGTCGAGCCGAGGAACAGGAGCCGCTTCACGCCCGCCTCCGCCGCGCCCCAGACCGTGTTGAGCGCAATCAGCTCGTTCTCGTAGAGGAACCGCGCGTTGGCCGCGCTGTTCGCGCCGATGCCGCCGACGCGCGCCGCCGCGATGACGGCGACGTCGGGCCGCTCCGTCGCGTAGAACGCGCGCACGGCCTTGGGGTCGAGCAGGTCGAGTTCGGCGTGCGTGCGCGTGACGACGTTCGCGTAGCCGCCCTGCGCAAGCGCGCGGCAGACGGCGGAGCCGACCATGCCGCGATGCCCCGCGACGAAGACCCTGTCCGACTTACGCATTCTTCACCGCCCGTTCCTTGCGCGCCAGTTCGAGGTCGGCGTCCATCATCATCTTGACGAGTCCCTTGAACGTCACCTTCGGCTCCCAGCCGAGGACGCGCTTCGCCTTGCTCGCGTCGCCGAGCAGCTGGTCGACCTCGCTCGGACGGTTGTAGCGGTCGTCGTGCTTCGTGTACTTCGCCCAGTCCAGCCCGACGTAGGCGAACGCCTCCTCCAGCAGCTCCTTCACCGAGTGCATCTCGCCCGTCGCGAGCACGTAGTCGTCCGGCGCATCCTGCTGCAGCATCCGCCACATGCCCTCGACGTAGTCGCCCGCGAAGCCCCAGTCGCGCAGCGAGTTGATGTTGCCCATGAAGAGCTCGTCCTGCAGGCCGAGCTTGATGCGGCTCGCCGCGCGCGTCACCTTGCGCGTCACGAACGTCTCGCCCCGACGCGGCGACTCGTGGTTGAAGAGGATGCCGTTCGAGGCGTGCAGGCCGTACGCCTCGCGGTAGTTCTTGACCGCCCAGAAGCCGTAGAGCTTCGCGACGGCGTAGGGGCTGCGCGGATAGAACGGCGTCGTCTCCCGCTGCGGCACCTCCTGCACCTTGCCGTAGAGTTCCGACGTCGAGGCCTGGTAGAAGCGCGTCTTCACGCCCGTCAGGCGGATCGCCTCCAGGAGGCGCATCGTGCCGAGCGCGTCCACGTCGCCCGTGAACTCCGGCGAGTCGAAGCTGACGCGCACATGGCTCTGCGCGGCGAGGTTGTACACCTCGTCCGGCTTGATCTCGTGGACGAGGCGCATGAGGTTCGAGCTGTCCCCCAGGTCGCCGTAGTGGAGGAAGAGCTTCACGCCGTTGACGTGCGGATCCTGGTAGAGGTGGTCGATGCGGCCCGTGTTGAACGAGCTGGAGCGGCGGATGATGCCGTGGACTTCGTAGCCCTTGCCGAGCAGCAGTTCCGCGAGGTAGCTGCCGTCCTGTCCCGTGATGCCGGTGATGAGTGCTTTCTTCATGACTTGGGTTCCTGTGTGAGAGTGAGGCTATTTCGCCTTGAGCGACTTCTTGAGAAGCGCGAGCAGCGTCTGGCGCTCCTCCACCGAAAACGCGCCGATGCGCTCCTCCCACTCGCGCGCGAACGCGCTCTTTTCGCCGCCGAGGGCGAGGAAATGCGCCTTCAGCGTCTTCTTCGCCGCGTCAAGATACTGGCGCACTTCGGGGTTGAGCTCGTCCATCACGAGCGCGTTCTCGGCCGCGAGCGTCGGGAAGCGCGGCGAGACGAGGTAAGCCGTGAAGCTGAGTCCCGCGCCCGAACGGACGCCGGCCGACTGCTCGTGGAGCTGAAAGCCGTCCGGCCCCGCGAAGACGAGGCGGCCCGAACCGACGAACTTGCGCTTCCACTCGATGACCTCCAGCTTCGCCTCGGCCCCGCCGGGCAGCGTGAGCGCGTAGTCGGTCACCTGACGCTGCACGATGACGGGCGTCACGGGCAGGCCGTTGAAGTAGATCCGCACGTTCGGGTAGCTCTTCAGGTAGAGCGCGAACTTCGCCGCGAGGTTCTGCACCGTCTCGCCCGCGTCCAGCAGCGAATCGACCGTCGCGCGCACGTTCGTGACGTAGACCTCGGTGCCCGTCGCGAAGCCCGCCGGCGCGTCTTCGAGCGAGAAGACGCCGGGACGCTCCGCCGTGCCGGACAGCTTGTAGGAGAGCAGCCGGTCGCCCGCGCGCATCGTCGTGCGCCATTCGACGTTCGAGCCGAGCGCAAACGCCTTGAAGCGTCCGCGCCCGTGGCGACCGTGCAGACGGCGCCCCGCCAGGACCGTGCCCTTCCCCGCGCGCTTCCAGCTGCCGCCGAGGTTGCCGAAGGTCTGGTCGGCCCGGAGAACGTCGATGCCCGTGCCGTCGTCCGAAATGCGCACCGCATCGACCGCGCCCAGCGGATTCGTGACGAGATCGACCTTGACCTCCCGCGCGTCCGCATCGAGCGCGTTCCAGACGAGTTCCTCGAGGGCCGCGAGCGGCGTGCCCCTGAAGAGCGATTCGATGTGGTCGGCCTGGGCCTGAACGTAGATCTGTTTCATCAAAAGGGTTTGGAAGGTTTGGGAGGTTTGGGAGGTTTGGGAGGTTCGGGAGGTTCGGGAGGTCAGATTTCGAGCGGCGCGGACGTGCCGCCCTTCGTGACCTTCTCGATGCGCTGGCGGATGGACTCCAGGTCTTTCTGGCAGGTCGCCACGAGCGCGCGCCCCTCCTCGAACGCCTTGATCATGTCGTCGAGGTTGAGCGCACCGGACTCCATCTTCGCGACGAGTCCCTCCAGCTTCTTCAAGTTGTCTTCAAACTGCATGCCGCATATTATACCAAAAACCACCCTCCTCGATGAGGATGCGCGCCAGGCCCGGCTACGACAGCAGCTCGTTCAGGTCGGCGGCGGTCAGGGTCTCCATCACCTGCGCGTCGGTCGTCGAGACGGTCGCGCTGATGACGGCCTGCTTGCGCCGCTGGAGCGCCAGGACCTTCTCCTCGACCGTCCCCGACGCGATCATCTTCATGACGTAGACCGTCTTCTTCTGTCCGATGCGGTGCGCGCGGTCGGTCGCCTGGTCCTCGACGGCGGGATTCCACCATGGGTCGTAGTGTATGACCATGTCCGCCCCCGTGAGGTTGAGGCCCGTGCCGCCGGCCATGAGCGAGATGAGGAAGACGGGAACCTTCGGGTCGCTGTTGAATCGGTTGCATTCGCCGAGCCTGTCCTTCGTCGCGCCGTCCAGGTAGCAGAACGGGATGCCCGCGCGCTTCAGCTCGTCCGACAGAACCTTCAGCATCTTCACGAACTGCGAGAAGACGAGGATCTTGTGGCCGCCCGCGACGGCGTCGGACAGCTGCTCCATGAACGGCTCGACCTTCGCGCGCGCGGCGATCTGGCGAAGCCGCATCAGCAGCGCGAGCAGCTCGAACTTCGACTTCGCGAAGCCCTTCGCCTTGACGACCGCCCCGGCCTCGCGCCGCGCCGTCGCGCGCGCGGCGACATACTCGCGCTGGGCGTCGTCGGACATCGGGCAGTACGAGACCTTCACGATCTTGTCCGGCAAGTCCTTCGCGACGGACTTCTTCACGCGCCGCAGGATGAACGGCGCGATCTTGCGCTTCAGCTTCGCGAGCGTCGCCGCGTCGCCCGACTCGCGGATCGGGTTCTCGAAATTGAGCTTGAACGTCTCGTAGTCGCCGAGATAGTCCGGCATGAGGAAGTCGAAGATCGACCAGACGTCCGCAACGGAGTTCTCGACGGGCGTGCCCGTGAGCGCGAGCCTGCGGTCGGCCTCCAGCAGCTTCACGGCCTTCGCGTTCTTCGTCTCGCGGTTCTTGATGTGCTGGGCCTCGTCGAGGACGACCGCCCCGAACCGGCGGCCGAGATACGCCGCGTCGAAGTCGCGCTGCAGCAGCGCGTAGGACGTCACGACGAGATCGGCCGCGTCAATGCGGCGGAAGTCACGTGCGCGCTCCGGCCCGGAAATGACGAGCACCTTCAACTGCGGCGTGAACTTCTTCGCCTCGGCCTCCCAGTTGCGCACAAGCGACGTCGGGCAGACGATGAGGGAGGGATGGGGGATGGGGGATGGGGGATGAGAAGTGAGAGGTGAGGGGCGAGAAGTGAGAGGTGAGGGGTGAGGGGTGAGAGGTGAGAGGTGGGGGGTGAGAAGTGAGAGATGAGAGGGGGGGCGTGAGGGGGGTGGGGTGTGGGGTGAGAGGGCGGGGGTGCGCGTACCTGTTCCGTGGGCTGTCGGCAACGACAGCCAGGTGAGCGTCTGAAGCGTCTTGCCGAGGCCCATCTCGTCGGCGAGAAGACCCGAAAGCCCCGCCTCCTCGAGAAAGCGCATCCAGTAGACGCCCTGCTTCTGGTAGGGCCGCAGCACCTTGTCGAGAGGCCCAAGCGCGACCGGCTCGAACTTCGCGTTCGGGTCGCCGCGCTTCGCGGCGCTTTCGCGCCACGACGGCGCGGCCGTGTCGTCGAGGTCGACGGCGTCGAGAATCGACTCGAGCGACGACCGCACGTAGGGCGCGTAGACGCCCTTCACGCGGAACCAGCCGGGCGCGGCGTCGCCCTGCGTCGCGGCGCAGTCCGTGAAGACGCCCTGCATCCGCTCGATCGCGTCGCCGTCCAGGAGGTAGACCTGCCCGCCCTTGAGGAGGCAGCCGTCGCCCCGGTTCAGCGCGGCCTGGATCTCGGCGGGCGCGACGTCCTCGCCCTGCGCGTCAAACTCGTAGGCGACGTCGAACGCACCGCCCGGCGCGTCCTTCACCTTGACGACGGGCACGATCGTGCGGAACGTGTCCATGAGCGACGAGAGGCGGTCCGAGAGCTGGAACTCCCAGTCCGCGCGGCGACGCAGCTTCGGATAGCCCGCGCCGAGGAACGTCATGACCTTCTGCGGATTCGTCAGGTAGAGCTTCAGGTCGCCGGCGCGGTAGCCCGGCTCGAACCCCCATTTCGCAAGTTCCGCCACGGCATCGCGCTCCGCCTTGAGCGAGCGCGTCCGCCGCACGAGGTTGTCGTCCGGGTCTTCGAGGTAGACCGTGCGGTCGGCCTGAACCGAACACGCGGGAAAGTCGATGTCGCCGTACCAGGCGTCCAGCTCGACGGACAGCGCGGCGCGCGAGCCGGAGAGGAACGCATAGAACTTCGGCGCCATCGGCACTTCGATGAAGTCGCCGTGCGGCGCGCCGTCCGCCGCGTCCGGGGCGTCGTCGCCGCGCGTGGGCCTCGCCGAACCGCCGCCCGCCGAAAGCTCGCCTTCCTCAGCCTCCATGACCCAGAGGGCGATGCCGACGGCGAGGACGTGTTCGCAGATGCGCCCGTCGCGCTGGTTCGCCGCGCAGGGGCAGTGCGAGCGGACGCAGTTCGCGCGCTCCAGCGTGAAGCACACCGGCATCGCCCAGCCGCCGCGCTGCTGGATCCTGCCCGAGACGGTCAGCGTCTCGTCGTCATAGCGGACGTCCGTGACGTCGCCGGAATTGCACAGCGCGAGCCCCTGGTTGAAGACGTCCTTCCCGCCCCAGCTCTCAAGCTCCTCGCGCGTGATGCCAGACTTCGCCTTCATGGGAGATGCCGCAGGCGCAGCTGGCCGCAGGCCGCGTCCGCGTCCTTGCCGCGCGACCGGCGGAGCATCGTCTGCACGTGGCTTTTCATGAGCACGTCGAGGAACATGAGCATCGTCCGGTCGTCCGGCGTCCTGAAGTCGGGCCGGTGCGCGACGGGCGAGAGCGGAATGAGGTTCACCTTCGCCATCGGCACGCGGCGCACCTGCCGCGCCAGCTCCTCCGCACAGGCGCGCGAGTCGTTGACGCCGGCGATGACCGTGTACTCGAAGGTGATGATGCGCTTCGTCGCGTTCGTGTAGTCGGCGCAGGCCGCGAGCAGCTCGTCGATCGGCCACTTGCGGTTGACGGGCATGAGCCGCGAGCGCAGCTCGTCGTTCGGCGCGTGCAGCGAGACGGACAGCTCGAACTGGATGCCTTCCGCCGCGAGCCGCCTGAAGCCCGGCACGACGCCGCACGTCGAGAGCGTGATGTGGCGCGCGCCGAGGTTCGGCCCCTTCCCGGCGTTGATGAGCTTCAGCGCGCGCAGCGTCTCGTCGTAGTTCGCGAACGGCTCGCCCATGCCCATGACGACGAGGTTCGTGATCTCGCCGAACGTGCGCCCCGCGAGGTACTCGGCGACGATCTCGTCCGCCGTCAGCGACCGCACGACGCCGCGCGACCCGCTCGCGCAGAACGCGCAGCCCATCGCGCAGCCGACCTGCGTCGAGATGCACTGCGTGAAGCGGCCCGTCGCCGGGATGAGGACGGTCTCGACGGCCTGGCCGTCCGCAAAGCCGATCAGCAGCTTCTTCGTGCCGTCCGCCGACTCGGACACGTCCTGGATCTCGCAGCGCGTCAGCGGGAACTCGGCCTTCAGCGTCTCGCGGAAGTCCTTCGGCAGCGTCGTCGCCGCGTCCCAGTCCGTGATGTAGTCGCGGTAGAGCGCCTGCAGGATCTGGTCGGCGCGAAACGGACGAAGCCCCCGCTCCTTCAGGATCGGCTTCCATTCGTCCGGCAAGATGCTCCAGGCTTTCGTCATGCCCAAATTATACCATATCCAGACAGAGGCGGACGGCGTGACGGGCTTGCGCGGCCGCGCGACGGGCGAACTGACGGTCGCGCGGCCGCCGTCCTCACTTCGCTGCGGCTTCCGCCGCCTTCTCCGCCGCCGCACGAATCCGGTCGTGCGCCGCCTTCAGCGCGGCGGGATCGAACTTCACGACCTTGCGGTCATACGTGACCAGCCCGTTGATCTCGGCCTCCACGTCCGTCGTCTGCGTGTAGACGCTCCCCGCCAGCCCCTGCGCGGCGAGCCCCGCCACGTGGCCCATCAGGGCGACGTACTTGCCCTCGACGGCCTTGCGGTCCGAGTCCTTGCCCGTGTCGCCGTAGCCCCAGGCGTTCGTCGTCCACAGGTGTCCGTCCACGCGGCAGCCGATGCCGCCGAACTCGCCGAGGAAGCTCGCGCGGCGCGGGTTCACGGGCGCCATGCCCGGCGTCGCGCCGTAGTCGTGGCGGTCGACGGCGTCGCCCGCCTCCTCCACGTCGGGCGGCAAGTGGCGCGTCGCGTTCCGCTCGCCGTCCTTCCAGCCGAGGTCGCCGCCCTCGTAGTCGCGCCAGCCGGACGGCCCGTCCACGAGGCGCGAGGGGTCGTACCGGCGCGTCCAGAGGAGCGTGTTGCGCGTCTGGACGGGTCCGGGCTGCCCCCACGCCTCGTTGTAGGGCACCCACATCACGATCGAGGGGACGCTGTAGAGGTGGTCAATCATCTCCTTGAGCTCGCGCCGGTAGAAGCCGTAGCGCGCCTCGAGGTTGCCCCATCCCGTGGGCATGTCCTGGACGACCAGGATGCCGAGCCGGTCGCAGAGCGCGTAGTAGCGGCGCGGCTCGACCTTGATGTGCTTGCGCATCATGTCGAAGCCCGCCTCCTTCAGGAGCTTGATGTCCCAGGCCATCGCCTCTTCCGACGGCGGGGTCAGCAGGCCGTCCGGCCACCAGCCCTGGTCGAGCGTGCCGAGGATGTAGCGGAACTTGTTGTTCAGGCGGAAGCGCAGCACGCCCTTCGCGTCGGGCGCCATGTCGAACTTGCGCATGCCGAAGTACCCCCGGACGACATCCTTCCCGCACGTCGCGGTGAAGTCGTAGAGGTTCGGCTCCTCCGGACTCCAGAGTCTGAAGCCCATGGGCATTTGGACGCTGACTTCGCCGTTCACGTCCGCCACGGCGCGCAAATCCCCGATGCGCACCTCGACAGGGACTGTGGCGCGTTTCGCGCCGGCGACGTCAAACGCGAAGCGGACGGTCCCCGCGTCGATGTCGGGCGTCACGCGGTAGCCGGCGACGTAGGTCTCGGGGACCTCCTCAAGCCAGACCGTGCCGTAGAGCCCCGAGACGCGCGTGTACATGCAGCCGTGCGGCTTGACGTCCTGCTTGCCGATGCTCCCGATGTTGGAGTTGGTCGCGTCCCACACCATGACCAGGATCTCGTTCGCGCCCTCGCGCACGAGTTCGGTGACGTCATACGAGAACGGGAGGAAGCCGCCCTCGTGGGGAAGGCCGGCCTCGCGCCCGTTGACGAAAACCTGCGTGCGGAAGTCGGACTGCTCGAAATGGAGCAGGAGACGCCGCCCCGTGCGCGGCGCGGCCTCGAACGTGCGGCGGTACCACAGGATCTCCGACGAGTCCAGCAGCCGCCCGACGCCCGAAAGAGACGACTCGATCGCGAACGGCACGAGGATCTTCCCGTCCCACGCCGCCGGAATCGCCTCCGCGCCCTTCGTCACGGCGTAGTCCCAGAGGCCGTTCAGGTTCGTCCAGCCTTCGCGCACCATCTGCGGGCGCGGGTACTCCCGCCAGGCGTTCTCCGGCGCGACCCTCTCGCCCCACGACGTCTTCATCCCCGGCGCCTGCGTGTAGGCGCCGCACATCAGCGCGGCCATCGCCGCGAACATGCACAGCAGTGTCTTCATGTCGTCACTTTCTCATTGGTCGATTAATGCCAAAAGCAGACAGTATACCCCATCGTCTGTCAGATTGTCAACCCGGTCTCGCACCAGTTCCGGAGCTTCGGCATGAAAAGAAGAGCCTCAGACGCCGCGACCGCCTTGTCTATTCGGTCGTCCCCTGCCCCTGCTTCAGCTGGCGGATGACCGAGAACATGACGGACGGATAGTCGGACGAGAACCCGTCGAAGCCGAGGTCATAGAGTTTGAAGTACGTCTCCTCCTTCTCGCCGCCCTGAAAGGGAATCGAGACGACCGGGATGCCATGCAGGTGGAGCTCTTTCACGACCTCCTTCAGCACCGCCGAGGAGGGCACGAACGGATCCTGCGGGTCGTTCGGATCGTAGTAGGAATGGATCGAGACGGCCGAGATATGCGCGAAGCCCTTCGCGCGCAGCCTGCCCATCTGGTCGCGGAAGTGGCGGTCGGCACGAGCGCGCTCCTGCGGGCCGTGATTCTTCGGCCACGCGCCGATCCACAGAAGCGACTTGCCGCCCGGCAGGATTTTGTTCCACTCCAGAATCCTCTCATGGCTCGGCCCCGTGTAGTAGACCTGATCCTGCACGCCGGCCGCCACCGCCTTCTGCGCGATGTATTCGGGCCCCGCACCCTTCTCGTCCACAAAGCAGAGGTAGGTCGGATGACCCTTCATCGCGGCAAAGGTCGCCTCGATCGTCGGCACGCGCTCGCTCGCGTACTTCGGGTCGAGATAGGAGCCGACATCCACGTTCCTGATCTCGTCCCACGTGAGTTCCTGCGAGACGGACTTCTGCGCCAGCGCGGACGGAATGCCGCGCCCGGTGCGCTTCAGGTTGTCGTCATGCAGCATGATGCCGACGCCGTCCTTCGTCTTCCGGCAGTCGCATTCGACGGCGCTGCCGTTCTCCCAGCACCACTTGAACGTCTCCAGCGTGTTGTCGGGGCGCTCCGCCGCGCCACCGCCGCGATGGACGTGCGAGACGTAGAGGCGACCCGTGCCCCAGGGGTGCAGGTCCTGAAGCCGTGCGGCATCCGACGGCCGCGAATCCGCCGAAAGCGCAGCCGCCAGCAGCACGAGTGAAAGTGTCGTCAGTTGTTTCGTCATGGGAATGCATTTCATGTGCGTAAGTATAACACAGAATTCCGAAAACCGTCAACGCCGGCAGGTTGACAAGCTAGGGCTTCAGCATGAAAAGGTGAACCGATCACCGGGCGACAGTAGACGGTCTTGCGGATTGTCTCGGCGGCTTCGCGCATCCACTCGAAGCCCTGATTTGGCCACGTCGCAACGGCTCGCGCAGAGGCACCGAGATTCGTTGCAGGACCCTGCGGCACTGCGCGAGGCGTGACACGCGGGCCAACGAAGCTTCGAGACGGTCGCGCAAGCCTTTTCGTGCCTCGACGGACGGGCGGGCGGTTTTCGTGTCGCACCATCGGTGCGCTTTCGTGCCAGCGCCGTCGCGAGAGCCCGAACGGGCGAGGGTGCGGAGGCGA
>DCMF01000099.1 GCA_002321305.1 Verrucomicrobia bacterium UBA1629
GTAGGGCGCCGCCGGCTTTCTTTAATCGGAGCGTAGCGCAGCCTGGTAGCGCGTTTGCTTCGGGAGCAAAAGGCCGAGGGTTCAAATCCCTCCGCTCCGACCATTCCCGAAATCCGCAGTTTCTGCGGATTTTCTTTTTTTCCCCCAGTCAATAGGGGCGCTGTTTTGGTATAATGCTCGCCTATGAGTTCTGCAAAGAAAAGAGAAATCGTTGTCATACCGACCTATGACGAGCGCGAGAACGTGAAGCCGATGGCGGAGGCCATCCTTTCCGCCACGTCTCTCGCCCCCCACCCATCATCCCTCTCCCTCCTGTTCGTCGACGACAACTCGCCGGACGGGACGGGCGAGGTGCTGGACGCGCTCGCGGCGGCGAATCCGCGCGTCCACGTCCTGCACCGCGCGCAGAAGGAAGGGCTGGGGCGCGCCTATGTCGCGGGCTTCCGGCGCGCGCTGGAACTGGGCGCCGACCGGATCGTCCAGATGGACTGCGACTTCTCGCACGATCCGAAGGACGTGCCGCGCCTCCTGGCGGAAGACGCCGACCTCGTGATCGGCTCGCGCTACGTGCCGGGCGGCGCGACGCCGGGCTGGCCGTTCAAGCGGCGGCTCATCTCGCGCGCGGGCGGCCTCTTCATCCGCACCGTGACGGGGATGCCGCTCCGAGACCCGACCGGCGGCTTCAAGTGCTGGAAGGCCGCGACGCTGCGGAAGATCGACTTCGAGACCGTCGCCTCGAAGGGCTACTCGTTCCAGCTGGAAATGAACCACCGCACATGGCGGGCGGGCTGCTCGATTCGGGAAATCCCGATCGTCTTCACCGACCGCGTGCAGGGCTACTCGAAAATCACGCCCGGCATCGCGACCGAATCGATCAAGATCGCGCTGCGGCTTCGCTTTGGAGGAAATCATTAGCTCATTCGGACGCGACAGAGCGCGTCCCTCCACTAAAGGAAACGGAACAATGAAAAACGACTGCATCTTCTGCGCCATCGCGGCGAACGAGATTCCGAGCTTCAAGGTCTACGAGGACGAGCTCGTGGTCGCCTACCTTGACATCAACCCCTTCACGAAGGGCCATACGCTTGTCATCCCGAAAGCGCATTCGCAGGGGCTGCTCGACACGTCCGACGACACGCTCGCGGCGATCATCGCGCGCGTGAAGAAGGTCGCCGCGCACCTCAAGGCGGCGCTTCCCTGCGACGGGTTCAACATCCTCCAGAACAACGGCGAGGCCGCCGGACAGACCGTCCGCCACGTCCACTTCCACATCGTGCCGCGTTACGGCAAGGAGCCGATCGTCTTCGAGAACCACGCGGGGGACATGGACGCGCTGAAGGCCCTCGCCGACCGCATTCGCCTGTGACGGACGCGCATTGCCATGTCAGCGGCGGCGATCCGTCCGTCCGCGAGTTCCTGATCGGACGCGACTTCGTCGGCCTCCACCCGTGGGACGTGAAGCCTGAAGGGATTGTTAACCACGGATTGTCTCGAATTAACACGGATTGCGGCCATGCGTCCCAATCCGTGCCAATCCGTGCCAATCCGTGGTTGTCTAAAATAGAGGGAAGGCTTCGCGAACAGCTCGTGGCGAATCCGCGCCTCGGCGTGGGCGAGATCGGCCTTGACCGCCTGAAGGCGCGCGACATCTCGCCGCAGATGCGCGCGGCCTTCGAGGCGCAGCTGCGCGTCGCGCTTGAATTCGACCGCCCGGTCGTCCTGCACGGCGCCAAGTGCTGGGGACAAGTCGTTAGGGAAATAATCGAATTATCGAGTAATCGAATCATCGCATTGTCAGGGCGTTCGGCCTCTAGTCCCTCCAGACTCTCCCGTCCTTCAAGACCTTTAGGCCCTTTCCTCTTCCACGGCTTCTCGCGGAGCGATGGGCTGCTGCCGGACATCGTGGCGCTGAACGGCTACGTGTCCGTCGGCCCGGCCGTCCTGAACGACCATGCCGTCAACTACCGCGCGCTCGTGAAGAAGATTCCCCTCGACCGTCTGCTCGTCGAGACGGATCGCGATTGCGAACCCGCGTCGCTCCTCAATCCGCTGACGGGCGCGCCGCTGTCCGTCCGCGACGTGCTGGCGAAGACGGCGGAGCTGCGGGGCCTGTCCCCAGTGGAGCTCGAGGCGATCACCGACGCGAATGCGACGCGCTTTGGGGGCGGTTTGTGAACGGCGAGTTCCTCATGACGCAGAACGCGCCGAAATTTGGTATACTACCCTTTTCGAGGGACGAATTCCCTCGGAAAGGTTTTTTCTACGACATGAAGCGCGACGACATCGACAAGGTTCTCATCATCGGCTCGGGCCCGATCGTGATCGGGCAGGCGTGCGAATTCGACTATTCCGGCACACAGGCCTGCAAGGCGCTCCGCGCCTGCGGCTACAAGGTCGTCCTGGTGAACTCCAACCCGGCGACGATCATGACCGATCCCGTGATGGCCGACGCGACCTACATCGAGCCGCTCAACGAGGCGCGGCTGGAGCAGATCATCGCGAAGGAGCGTCCCGACGCGATCCTGCCGAACCTCGGCGGGCAGACGGGCCTCAACCTCTCGATGGAGCTCGCGAAGAAGGGCATTCTCGACAGGTACGGCGTGAAGGTGATCGGCGTCAACCTCGACGCGATCGAGCGCGGCGAAGACCGCGAGATCTTCAAGGAGACGATGACGAAGCTCGGCATCGAGACGCCGAAGTCGGGCATCGTCCACTCCGTCGAGGCGGCGGTCGAGCTTGTCGAGAGGGAGATCGGCTACCCCGTCGTCGTGCGGCCGGCCTACACGATGGGCGGCTCGGGCGGCGGCTTCTGCTACAACGTCGAGGAGCTGCGCACGATCTGCGCGCGCGGCCTCGACGCCTCGCTCACCCACCAGTGCCTCATCGAGGAGTCGATCCTCAACTGGGAGGAGCTGGAGGTCGAGGTCGTCCGCGACGCGAAGAACCAGATGATCGCCGTCTGCTTCATCGAGAACATCGACGCGGTGGGCGTCCACACGGGCGACAGCTTCTGCGCGGCGCCGTTCCTCACGATCTCGAAGGAGCTGGAGCGGAAGCTCCAGCGCGACGCCTTCCGCATCGTCGAGGCAATCGGCGTCATCGGCGGCTGCAACGTGCAGTGGGCGCACGACCCGAAGACGGGGCGCGTCGTCATCATCGAGATCAACCCGCGCACGTCGCGCTCGTCGGCCCTCGCCTCGAAGGCGACGGGCTTCCCGATCGCGCTCGTCTCGGCGAAGCTCGCGGCGGGCATGACGCTTGACGAGATGCCCTACTGGCGCGACGGGACGCTGGAGAAGTACACGCCGGACGGCGACTACGTCGTCCTCAAGTTCGCGCGCTGGGCGTTCGAGAAGTTCCGCGCCGTCGAGGACAGGCTCGGCACGCAGATGAAGGCCGTCGGCGAGGTCATGTCCATCGGCAAGACCTACAAGGAGACCTTCCAGAAGGCGATCCGCGCGCTGGAGCGCGGCCGCGCGGGCCTCGGCTTCGTGAAGAACTTCCACGACCTCCCGCTCGACGAGCTGCTGAAGCTCCTGTCCGTGCCGAACTCCGAACGCCACTTCCAGATGTACGAGGCCCTGCGCAAGGGCGCGACGGACGACCAGATCTTCGTCCGCACGGGCGTGAAGGCCTATTTCGTGCAGCAGATGCGCGAGCTCGTCGAGGAAGAGGAGGAGATCCTGCGCCACAAGGGCGGCGTCCTGCCGGACGGCCTGCTTGTCCGGGCGAAGAAAGACGGCTTCTCCGACAAGTACCTCGCGCAGCTTCTCGGCGTGTCCGAGAAGGACATCCGCGACCGCCGCAAGGGCCTCGGCTGCGTCGAGCGCTGGTTCGCCGTGCCCGTCTCCGGCGTCGAGGGCCAGGCGTACTACTACTCGACGTACAACGGGGAAGAAGGAAAAGGGAAGAGGGAAGAGGGAAGAAGTTCGGAGGGCAGCGCTCTTCAGGGACAGGGAACGGGTCATCCGGCGTTCGGCGAGGTCAGGGTCTCCGACAATCCGAAGAAGGTGATGATCCTCGGCGGCGGGCCGAACCGCATCGGCCAGGGCATCGAGTTCGACTACTGCTGCTGCCACGCCGCGCTCGCGATGCGGAAGATGGGCTACGAGACGATCATCGTCAACTGCAACCCGGAGACGGTCTCGACGGACTACGACACGTCCGACAAGCTCTACTTCGAGCCGGTCACGGTCGAGGACGTCCTCCAGATCTACGAGGCGGAGAAGCCGATGGGCGTGATCGTCCAGTTCGGCGGGCAGACGCCGCTCAACATCGCGCGCGGCCTTCAGGAGGCCGGCTGCCGGATCCTCGGCACGTCCGTCGACTCGATCGACGACGCGGAAGACCGCGACCTCTTCCACTCCATCATGGACCGGCTCGGCGTGCCGATGCCCGAGTCGATGATGGCGAGCGACATCGACGGCGCGCTCGCGTGCGCCGCGAAGCTCGGCTACCCGCTCATCATCCGCCCGTCGTTCGTCCTCGGCGGACGCGGCATGGAGGTCATCTACGACGAGCAGCTGCTGCGCGAGTACGTCGCGAAGGCCGTGGGCGTGACGCCCGACCGCCCGCTCTACCTCGACCGCTTCCTCTGCCATGCGATGGAATGCGAGGCGGACGCGCTGTCGGACGGCGCGGACATCTTCATCCCGGCGATCATGCAGCACATCGAGTACGCGGGCGTCCATTCCGGCGACTCGGCGTGCGTGCTGCCGCCGGAGGGCATCTCGAAGCGCAACCGGCAGACGATCCTCGACTACACGCGGCGCATCGCCAAGGAGCTCAAGGTCGTCGGCCTCATGAACATGCAGTTCGCGATCGAGTTCACGAAGGACGACCCGGAGGGCAAGGTCTACGTGATCGAGGCGAACCCGCGCGCGTCGCGCACGGTGCCGCTCGTCTCGAAGGTCGGCGGCGTGCAGATGGCCGGCATCGCGACGAGGCTGATGCTCGGCGAGACGGTGAAAGGCCTCGGCCTGGAGCAGGAGAAGCACGTCATCCCCTACTTCGGCGTGAAGGAGGCGGTGCTGCCGTTCGACAAGTTCCCGGAGGTCGATCCCGTCCTCGGGCCGGAGATGCGCTCGACGGGCGAGGTGCTGGGCCTCGCGGACACGTTCGGGCTCGCGTACTTCAAGTCGCAGGAGGCGGCGGGCGCGCCGCTGCCGACGAAGCCCGGCAAGGTGCTCGTCTCGCTTTCGGAGAAGGTGGACGAGGCGGCGGACGCGGTGAAGCGGCTCGCGGACATCGGCTTCACGGTCTTCGCGACCGAGGGCACGGCCGCGTGGCTGCGGGCGCACGGCGTCGCGGCCTACGTCATCGCCAAGATCGGCGAGGGGCGTCCCGACTGCCTGGACGTCATCAAGAACCGCGAGGTCTCGCTCATCGTCAACACGCCGTCCGGGCGCCGCGACGCGCGGGCGGACGACAGCCGCATCCGCCAGAGCGCGATCAAGTACCGCCTGCCGTACCTGACGACGCTCGCGGCGGTGCGCGCGGCGGCGGAAGGCATCGCGGCCGCGATGAGCGGCAAGGGCGAGGTGCGCTCGCTGCAGAGCTACCACGCCGCCATTGGCGCGTAGTCGGCTGGCGGCGTCCGCACCGCGCGACGGAAATGTGATATAATCCGCACAGAAAGGCATCCTGTACAGAACATGGACAAGAAACTCTACATCAACCCGCCGCTCGTGAACCGGGCGTACGACTGGAAGAAGGGCCCGCAGCCCAAGACGCGCGCGGCCCTGGACAAGTTCTTCAACTCGCCGGCGATCAACCGGGTGAAGGACCAGATCTGCGAGATGGGCCGGCGCATCTACGCGCGCGGCTACACCGACGGCAACGGCGGCAACCTCTCCGTGCGCGTCGGCGAAGACCTCGTGCTGTGTTCGCCGACCCTCTGCTGCAAGGGCTTCATGACGCGCGAGGACATCTGCCTCGTCGACATGAGCGCCGGGCAGCTCTGCGGCTACCGTCCGCGCACGTCGGAGGTGAAGGTGCACATCGCGATGATGAAGACCGCCGGCTGGAACGCCTGCGTCCACTGCCATCCGCCGCACTGCAACGCCTTCGTCTTCGCGGGCCAGGTGCCGCCGAACGGCATCAACCCCGAGGCGGACATCTTCTTCAACCAGATCCCGCTCGCGCCGTACGGCACGCCGGGGACGGACGAGGTCGCGGCGAACGTTGCGAAGATGTCGCAGAAGTCGAACGTCGTCTTCATGGAGAACCACGGCATCGTCTGCGGCGCGCGCGACATCGAGGAGGCCGAGTGGTTCGCCGAGAACGCCGACGCCTACTGCCAGGTGCTGCTCCTCGCGGCCGGGCACGGCGCGAAGATCCAGCAGGTCGGGCCGAAGTCCGTGAAGGACTTCCTCGCGATCCGACAGGCGATGGGGCTGCCGGTCGATCCGAAGCAGGCGCTCTACAACACGCACCGCTTCAACGGCTACAAGATGGGCGTCGCGTCGAAGTGAACGGGCGGCGCATCACCCTGTTCGCCGGCCATTACGGCAGCGGCAAGACCAACATCGCGCTCAACTACGCGCGGGCGGTGAAGCCCTGCGTCATCGCCGACCTCGACATCGTCAACCCCTACTTCCGCACGAAGGACTCGGCGGCTGCGCTCGCGGCGGAGGGCATCGGCCTCGTCGTCTCCGAGTACGCGAACTCGAACGTCGACTTCCCGGCCCTGCCGAAGGAGACGTACGGTCTCGTCGCCGACCGCGCGACGCGCGTCGTCATCGACGTCGGCGGCGACGACCGGGGTGCGCTCGCGCTCGGCCGCTACGTGGACGACATCCGGGACGAGAACGACTACGACATGCTGGCCGTCGTCAATGCGTCGCGTCCCCTCACCGAAACGCCGGAAGACGCCGTCGAGGTGCTGCGCGAGATCGAGGCGGCCTGCCGGCTGCCGTTCACGGGGATCGTCAACAACACGAACCTCGGCCCCGCAACGACGGCGCAGACGGTTCTGGATTCGCTGCCGTATGCGGACGCCGTCGCGCGCGCGATGGGGCTGCCCATCCGCTTCACCTGCTGCCGCGCCGACCTGCGGGCCGCGCTGGCCGCGCAGGTGCCGAACCTCTTCCCGCTCACGATCCAGAAGCTCTACTACCAGCTGGAGACCTGAAAATGAAACGCCTGAAACGTCCGCACTTCTTCCTTCTTCCTTTTCCCTTTTTACTTCTTCTCTTGTCCGCCGGCTGCTGGTCGTTCAACACGACCGAGTATCCGCAGGTCGAGATCGCCGTCGCGCCGGAGGGGACGAACACCGTCGCGCTGGGCGTCAACGGCTTCGCGGCGTCCCTGACCGAATACGCGGCCTACCAGGAGTTCCGCACGGTCTACGTGCCGGGGGTCTACGGGCGGCGGCACTACCATCCGGGGTACGTCGAGACGGTGCCGACGGTCGCCTACGTGCCGCAGGTGCGGCAGACGGACGCCTACCTGCGCCGCGCGAAGGACGCCTTCGAGCGGGCGGGGTTCACCGTGGGCGCGGCGACGCCGGACTGGACGGTCGACGTCGCGTTCACGGGGCCGATCGTCTCGGACGGGGACACGATCAGGCAGCTCGCGTGGGAGATCGGCACGCTCTTCCTCTGCGACTACGCCGCCGCGAGCTGGACGGCGCAGCTGCGCGTGCGCGACAACCGCACGGGCAAGCTCGTCTTCCACAACGACTACGTCCAGCGGTACGAGACGAACGTCTTCGGGCTGATTCCGCTCTTCTCGATCTCCTCCGCGTCGGAGACCTCGCTCGCCTACATGCAGAGCTGGTGCCTCGGCGCGCTCACCGACCGCATCGTCGCCGACGTCACCGCCTATTTCAGGAATACGGCGCCGGCGGCGAGGTAGGCGAGCAGCGAGACGCCCCCGGCGAGAAGCGCGTAGGGGATCTGCGTCATCACGTGGTTCATGTGTTTGCACTGCGCGCCGGTCGAGGCGAGGATCGTCGTGTCGGCAATGGGCGAGCAGTGGTCGCCCATGACGCTGCCGGCGAGCGTTGCCGCGAGCGTGAGCACGGCTGCCGTCGGCTCGATCGCCTGGCAGACGCTCATCCCGATCGGCACGAGGATTCCGATCGCGCCCCAGCTCGCGCCTGTCGCGAAGGCGAAGACGGCCGCCGTGACGAACAGCACCGCCGGCAGGAAGGCGAGCGAAAGATCCGCCCGGACGAGCAGCGTGGCGATGTACTTCCCCGTGCCGAGCAGGTCGTTGCAGACGGCGGAAATCCCCCACGCGAGCGCGAGAAGGACGAGCGCGGGCACCATCGTCTTGATGCCGAAGAGCGTCGCCGCCGCGAACTGGTGGTAGTCGATGACGCGGCGCGGCACGAGGAAGAGGAACGTGAAGACGAGCGCGACAAGCGCGGCGAGCGCGAGGGCGACGCCGGCCTCGTAGCGCGTGAGGAACCACGCCGCGAAGCCGATGAGCGCGAGAATCGGGAAAACGAGGTCGACGACGTGGCCGCGTTCGGAGACGGGGACAGGCCCCAGGCCCTCGCGCATGACGACCTCCGCGCCGACGTCGCGGCGGACGTGGGCCGTCCGCTCCATGCGGCGCATGAGGCCGATGTCGAAGCGATGGCCGAAGGCGAAGAGGAACAGGAGGACGAGCGAGAGGATCGCGTAGAAGTTGAGCGGCGCGGCGGCGAGGTAGAGGCCGAGGCCCTTTTCCTGCATTCCCTCGGGCAGGCAGGAGATGACGTAGGCCGCCCACGACGAGATCGGTGAGAGGATGCAGACGGGCGCGGCGGTCGTGTCGATCAGGTAGGCGAGCTTCGCGCGGGAGATCTTGAACTTGTCCGTGACGGGACGCATCACCGTGCCGACCGTGAGGCAGTTGAAGTAGTCGTCGATGAAGATGATGAGGCCCATGACGATCGTCATGAGGTTCACGGCCGTCTCGCTCCTGAGCCGCCGGTAGGCCCACTCGCCGTAGGCGCGCGCGCCGCCCGCGCGCGTGACGACCGAGACGAGCGCGCCCAAGAGGCAGAGGAAGAGCACCATCGGCATGTTTTCCGCCGTCTTGCCGCCAATCAGGTCGACGATCGTCTTGAACGCGGCGAGCGCGCCCGCGTGCGTCAGGGCCGCGTGGATTGCCGCGCCGGAGAAGATGGCGGCGAAAAGGGACAGGACGATCTCGCGCGTTTTGAGCGCGAGCGCGATTGCCACGAGGGGCGGGACGAGCGACCACAAGCCGAAGGTGTCCATAGGTTGCCGCACATTATACTCTAAATTTTGCCGTGCGTGTGAAATGCGGACAGGCTCGAATCCGGTTCTCCTGACAAGCCGCTCGGTACGCCCAATCGATGCGGCGCGTCACGCGCGCGCTCGGTTATGGTATAATTCCGTCCAAATGATTTCCTACATACGAGGTCTTCTGGCAGAAAAGGCGCCGACGCGCGCGGTGATTGAGGCGGCGGGCGTCGGCTATGAACTGCTGATTCCGATTTCGACCTACGAGCGCCTGCCGCGCGAAGGTTCGGAGGCGAAGCTTCTCGCGTACCATTGCGTGCGCGAGGACGACGAGCAGCTCTTCGGCTTCGCGACGGCGAATGAGCGCGAGCTGTTCGTGAAGCTGACGGGCGTTTCGGGCGTCGGGCCGAAGATCGCGCTCGCGATCCTTTCGGGCGCGTCCGTCGGCGAGCTGGCGCTCGCCATCGCGGCGCGGGACGCGAAGCGGCTCGCGGCGGTGAAGGGCGTCGGCAAGAAGACGGCGGAGAAGATCTGCGTCGAGCTGAAGGACAAGGTGGACGCGCTCGCGTTCGCCGCGCGCGGGGGCGACGGCTCGGTCGCCTCGCCGGTCGCCGCCGATGCCGTCGCCGCGCTCCGTGCGCTCGGCTTCGGCGACGAGACGAGCGCGAAGATGGTGACGGACATCCTCGCGAAGAACCCTGCCGCCGACACGGTCGAGCAGGTCATCAAGCTCGCGCTCGCGAGTCGCTAGCAGAAAAGAGGTGAGAGATGTTCGGAAAATGCTTGAAGCTTGAGGTGCGCGGCGCGTCGCATGCGCGCGCGATCCGATTTTCGCTGGCGGGGTTCCCGAAGGGGTTCGCCGTCGATGCGGCGGCCCTCGCGGCGTTCATGGAGCGGCGTGCGCCGGGACGCGACCGGCTGTCGACCCAGCGGCGCGAGGCGGATGCCGTCGTCTTCACGGCGGGCGTCGTGGGCGGCGTCACGACCGGCGGGACCATCTGCGGCGAGATCGCGAACGCCGACGCGCGGCCGCGCGACTATGGCGCGGCGCGCACGGTGCCGCGTCCCGGCCATGCGGACTTCGGCCAGTGGGTCGAGACGGGCGTCATCCCGACGGGTGGCGGCAAGAATTCGGGGCGCCTCACGGCGGCCGTCTGCGCGGCGGGCGGGCTCTGCAGGCAGCTTCTCGCGGCGCGCGGCATCGACGTCGCGGCGGCCGTCGAGTCGATCCGCGGCCAGACGGGCGAACGCCGGATGGTGCGCGAGATCGAGGCGGCGCGCGACGCGGGCGATTCCGTCGGCGGCTGGGTCGGCTGCACGGTGACGGGGCTGCCGCCGGGACTGGGCGGCGCGCTCTTCGACGGGCTCGAATCGGAGCTGTCCGCCGCGCTCTTCGCGATTCCCGGCGTGAAGGCCGTGAGCTTCGGCGACGGGCTTCGCGCGCCGGACCTCCTCGGCAGCGCGTTCAACGACGCCTTTGTCGTCGGCAGGGACGGCGTGCGCACGAAGACGAACCGGCAGGGCGGCATCCTCGGCGGCCGCACGAGCGGCATGCCCGTCACGTTCCATGTCGCGCTGCGGCCGACGCCGACGATCTACAGGGAGCAGAAGTCGGTCGACCTCGCGACGATGAAGCCCGCGCGGCTCGCGATGAAGGGCCGCCATGACCCGTGCATCGTCCGCCGCGCCGTGCCGGTCGTCGAGGCGGCGGCGGCGTTCGCGCTGGCGGACGCGATTCTCGCGGACGAGGCGGCGCGTCCGCGCATCTGCCTCACGCTGACGGGCGCGACGCTCGCGGAGGACTTGGCGCAGTACGCGTCGCAGCGCTATTTCACGGACATGGTCGAGCTGCGCATCGACCTCCTGAAGCCGTCCGAGCGCGCGCGGGCGAAGGACTTCCCGGAACTCCTCCCGAAGGGCGTGCCGGTCATCTTCACGCAGGACATCGACCACACGGTGCTGTCGGACGGACGGCTCATCAACCCCGTCCACAACTTTAGGGGGCCCGTGAAGAACCTGCCGGCGAAGTGCCGTGCGCTGTCGGGCAAGGCGGGGGCGATCGCCAAGGTCGCGTTCCAGCCGAAGTCGATGGCGGACGTCGCGCGGCTCTTTGCGGAGACGAAAGACCTGACGGACGTGCCGCACGTCACGCTCGCGATGGGGGCGCAGGGGCTCGCCTCGCGCGTGCTCGCGGGGCGGACGCATTCGCTCTGGACGTACTGCTCGGTCGGCGGGCTGGAGGCTATCGGCCACATCTCGCCGGAAGAGCTGGTGCGGACGTACCGCTTCCGTTCGGTGACGCGCGACGCGGCGCTCTACGGCGTGACGGGCTGGCCGCTCAAGAAGACGCGCTCGCCCGAACTCCACAACGCCGCGTTCGCCGCCGAGGACGAGGACGCGGTGATGGTGCCGTTCCCGTCCCGGACGGCGCAGGAGGCCCTCGACTTCATGAAGGCGATGGGGATGAGGGGCCTCGCCGTCACGATTCCGCACAAGCAGGCGATCATGCCGCTCCTCGACCGCATCGATCCGCTGGCGAAGAAGGTCGGCGCGGTCAACACGGTCACGCTCGTGGACGGCAAGTGCATCGGCTCCAACACGGACGTCGCGGGCTTCTCCGAGGCGCTGGTCGCCTTTGCGGGCGACGTGCGAGGCAAGACGGCGGCGGTTCTCGGCGACGGCGGCGCGGCGCAGGCCGTGAAGGTCGCGCTCCGCGCGCTCGGCGTGCGGTTCGAGGTCTTCCACCGGCGGACGCCGCGTCCCGGCTTCGACATCCTGGTCAACGCGACGCCGGTCGATCCGATCCCCGACTACGCCTTTTCGGGCAAGGAGCTTGTCTACGACCTCGGCTACGTGCCGGAGGTGACGCCGCTCCTCGCGCGCGCGGCGGCGGCGGGCTGCCGCGTCGAGAACGGCTTCTCGATGCTCCGGGCGCAGGCCCGCGAGCAGCGGCGCATCTGGGGCGTGTGAAAGGAGGGACGGACGGATGATCGAAGTTCGAAACCTGGCCTTCACCTACCGAAGCCGTCCCGTGCTGCGGGACGTCTCGTTCGTCGTCTCGCCGGGCGAGGTCGTCAGCGTCGTCGGGGCGAACGGCGCGGGCAAGACGACGCTGCTGAAAGTCCTGGCGACGCTGGCCGTTCCCGATTCGGGGCAAGTCCTCCTGGACGGGCAGGACGCCTTGGCGCGTCCGCTGCGCTACCGCCGCCAGATCGGCTACCTGCCGGAGACGGTGGCGTTCTACGACGACATGGCGGTCCGGGACTACCTGCGCTACCGCGCGAACCTGAAGGGCGAGCCGGCGAAGCGCGTGCGCCGCCGCGTGAGCGAGGCGGCGGACCTGTGCCAGCTCTCGGACTGCCTGCGCGTGCCGCTGAAGCGGCTGTCGCTCGGCGTGCGCAAGCGCGTGGCGCTGGCGGACGCCCTGCTGCTGCGGCCGCGCGTCCTGCTGCTGGACGACTTCCTCTCGGGGCTTGACCCTGCCCTGCGCCGGACGGCGGGCGACATCCTCTCGGATGCGGCGGCGTTTTCGAGCGTCATCGTGACGGGCCACGAGCTGGACGACTTCGCGAAGTGGACGACGCGCTTCCTCGTCCTGCGGGGCGGCGTGGTTTCCGCCGCCGTCGAGACCGTCGGGCTGGAACCGCTCCAGCTGCGCGCGCGCCTTGACCAGGCGCTGGAAGGGGACGTGCGATGAGTCCGGTGCGCGTGACCTGGGGCCGGACGCTCGGCCATGCCCGCGGGCTCTACACGACGGCGCTGGCGGTCGCGGGCTTCCTTGCGCTGGCCGCCGCCACGTTCGCCTTCAACTTCGACCGCGCCGAGGGCGGTACGCGCCCGTTGGCGGTGCTCTGGGCCGTGAGCGTCGCGCCTGTCCTGCCGGTTCTCGCCGCGCTGCTGTCGATGGGGGTCTGGAGCGACGAGCGGCAGTCCGGGCGGATGGCGATGCTGCTGTCGGTGGCCGTGCGCGAGCGCGACTACGTCCTCGGCAAGTTCCTCGGCGTCTGGACGCTCCTGATGGCGTCGGTCGCGCTCTCGTTCGCGGCGCTCGCCGGCGCGCTGCTTTTCTTCGCCCCGGACGTCCTGGCGGGTGCGTCGCTGCTGTCGTTTGCGCCCGCGCTGCTCACGCTCGGCGTCCAGGGCCTCCTCTGGGTGGCCGTGTCCGAGGCGTTCAGCGCGATGTTCCGCCATGCGGCGGCGGCCGCCGCGACGTCCGTCGTCCTGCTCGTCGCCCTTCCGCGCGCGCTCTGGGCGGGGCTGCGCCTGTGGTCGTCGCGCGGCGCGACGGCCTTTGGCGAGATGCCGCTCGACGCGCAGGTCGTCGACGGGGCCCTTGGCACGTTCTCGTTCGGGACGCTGGCGGGCTACCTGATCGTCACGGGCGTCTTCCTGCTCGTCGCGACCAAGTGCGTGGCGGCGGAGCGCCTCGTGGGCCGGGGGGCGCGCCTGCTGCGCGTCTCGACGGGCGTCGTCCTCGCGCTTGCGCTCGTCCTCGCGGCCCTGGCCGTGCGCCTCGCCCTGCGCTTCGACGTCACGGTCGAGCTGCCCACGTTCGGTCTCGCCGCCGAGTTCTCGTCGCGGACGCGCGGCATCCTCGCCGAGTCTTCCGGCACGATCACGGTGACGTGCTTCCTGCCGCGCGACGACGCGCGGTTCCGTCCGCTCGGCCATCTCCTGCGCTCGCTGCGCAAGGCGTCCGCCTCGCTCGGCGGCGCGCGCTTCGAGATCCGGTTCGTCGATCCCCGGTGGGACGTCGCCGCGGCCGAGCGCCTGGCGGCCCGTGGCGTCTCGGAGGACGCCCTCGTCTTCGAGAAGGGGCGCCGCTTCGTCGTCCTGCCGCTCAAGGACGGCTGCGGCGAACGCCTCTGCGCCTCGACGGTTCGCCGGCTCACCACGCCGCCGCCGCGCCGGAACGTCTACTGGACGGTCGGCCATGGCGAGGCGGCGCTGGACGGCTACGGCCTCTACGGCCTGAGCGACATCGCCCGCGAGCTCGCCCGCGAGGGCTACCGCAACGCGCCGCTCGACCTGTCGTCGGCGATTCCGTCCGACTGTGCGCTGGTCGTGCTTGCCGGGCCGCGGGATGCGCTGTCGCGCATTGAGCTTGACCGGCTCGACACCTACCTGCGGGCGGGCGGGCGACTCCTCGTCCTGCTGGGCCCGTCGGAGGACGCCGGCCTGGCCGCGCTGCTCGCCGCCTGGGGGGTCAAGACGGCGGCGTCGGTCTCCCTTGTGGGAGCGAAGACGCTTTCGGGCAGCGACGTCATCGTCTCGGACTTCGCGGACCATCCCGTCTCCGTGCCGCTGCGGGGGTCGCGCATCGTGCTGGAGCGTCCGTCGGCGCTTGCGCCGTCGGCTGCGGCGCTCACCGGGGCAGGGGCCGACCGCATCGGGTTCTCCGCGCTGGCGTCGCTGGGCGACGCGGTTCTCGCGGCCGCCGCCGAACGCGGCACGGGGGCCGGCGAGGACCTGGCGATCCGTCCGACGCGGCTTGTCGTGGTCGGCGACGCGACGCTGGCCCTGAACGGCTCGCTCGCCGCGCGCGCGAACGCGAACCGCGACTTCATCCTCAACTGCGTCGCCTACCTTTCGGGGACGGACGTCTCGGGCGCGAGCGGCACGGAGGCCGGCATCATCGTCTCCGGGCTTGACCGCGCGACGCGCGCGCGCCTGGCCGTCGTGACCGTCGGGGGCGTGCCGACGCTTGTCTTCCTGCTGCTGGCGGGCGCGACGCTCAGGAGGAGGCTGCGCTCATGAAGAACCGGAAGATCATCCTGCTCCTGTCTTGCGCCATCGCGCTGCTGGTGGCGGCGGAAATCCTGCTGGACGTGAGCGGACGGAAGGTCCGCCTCGCGTCGCGCGCCGTCCTGGCGGCCGACGCGGCGTCGTGCACGGCGTTCGCGCTGGAGCGTCGCGGCGAGCCGCCGGCCGAGCTGGCGAGGGACGGCGAGTCCTGGCGGCTGGTTCGCCCGTTTGCCGCCGATGCCGAGGGCCCGGTCGTGCTGAAGCTGCTCGACGTGCTGGCGCGCACGCCGGTCGAGGAGTCGGTCACGGATGCCGAGCTGCTGCGGCTGGGGCGGACGCGCGCCGACTATGCGCTGGACGATCCGCCGCTGCGCGTCAGCCTGTCGAACGCCGTGTCCGGCGTTTCGGTGGCCTTCGGCCTCCTGACGCCTTCGGGCGAAGGCGTGTATGCCGCCGTGACGGGCGAGCGCGCGGTCCTGATCGTCCCCTCCGCCGTGCTGGCGGCGGTTGACATCCCGGTTGACCGGCTGCGCCGCCGCCGTCTCTTCCGCCATGGCGCAAGTTCCGTCCTGGCGTTCGACGTCCGCCAGAGCTCGGGCGTGATCCTGCCGTTCGTGCGGGCGGGCGAGGGCTGGCGCGTCGGGCCGGAGAAGGCGTCGACGGCTGCGGTCTCGAAGTTCCTGGCGGACCTGACGTCGGCGGAGGCCGTGGGCTTCGTCTGGCCGACGGGCGCGACAAACGAGAGCGCGCAGGCGTCCGCGTCGCTGCTCGCGGGCTACGGACTGGATCCCGAGACGGCGGTGACGGTGACGCTGAAGCGTCCGGGCGGGCTGACGTCTTCGGTGTCCTTCGGAAAGCCGGCGGGCGAGGCGACGGTCTATGCGTTCGTCCACGGCGGCGGCGCGGTCGTGACCGTGCCGGCCGCGCTCCGGGACGCGGCCCTGCAGGACGCGTCGCGCTTCGCCGACACGCGGCTGTTCCAGTCCGCGCCCGCGCGCGTCGCCGCCCTGACGCTGTCCGATGGCGACGCGACGCTGTCGGTCTCGCGCGGCGACAGGGGGGCCTGGCGGCTGGACGCGCCGATCTCGGCGCCCGCCGACGCGGCGGAAGTCGAGGCGCTGCTCGCGCGCGCGCTGTCCCTCACGTCGGCCGACCTGGCCCCGCAGGGCGTGTCCATCTCGCTCGGCGGGGACGCGAAGCCGGTGACGGTCGCGCGCGCGGCCCTGTTCCCGGACGGCGGCGGATTCGAGCGCCTGCGCGCGAAGGAACTTGTTGACCTTCCGGCATCGGAGGTCAGGCGGCTGGTGTCCCGTCTGGGGCAGGACGAGATGGGCGGCATTGCGGTCGTCTTCGCGCGCGACCGTCGCGCGTGGAACGTCGAGTCCGCGCCGGAGGGCGCGGTGGTTTCCGCTTCGGGGGTCTCTCGCGTGCTCGGCGTCCTCGCGCCCCTGCGGGCCGTGCGCGTCGAACGGCTCCGGGCCACGGCGTCCGACCTGTCCCGCTACGGGCTGGATCGCCCGGCGCTGCGGCTCTCCGTCGACGTGGCGCGCGAGGGGACGGTGCGGCGGAACATCCTCGTCGGCGCGGCGACGGACGGCGGCTTTTTCGCCACGGTGGGCGCGGCCGACGCCGTGTTCGTCCTTTCGTCCGAAACGGTCGAGGCGCTGTCCAGTCCGCTGGTCGAGTTGACAACGCGGCAGAAGATTTGGTATCATACGCGCCGTTTGTGAGAAAAAAGAAGACATGAACACGCTGAACAAGAACCTTGGCCTCGAGCTTGCCATTGCCGCGATTATCATTAGTCGCGGGGTTGTTGGTTGTCGTTGAGGTGAGAGTTCACGTCAAGCAAGCTAACGGCCCCGCTCGAACCACGAGAGGGGCCGTTCTGATTTACAAGACGGGAAACCGAACAAGAAAACAGACGAAATGAATACGGTCGAAACACAGGAAACCCTGAGGGGCATCGCGGCCCGCGTCCGCGAGATGCGCGAGATCGAGGGCCTGACGCAAGCCGAGCTGGCGGCGCGGACGGGCGTGACGGAGGCGGAGTGCCGCGCGATCGAGGCGGCGGAGAGCGATCCGCCGTTCTCCTTCCTGCACAAGTGCGCGCTCGTCTTCGGCGTCGATCTGATGGCGCTCCTGGAGGGGCGCACGGCGAAGCTCGCCGACCTGCAGGTCACGCGCGCCGGGGAGGGCGTCGTGACGGCGCACGAGGAGGGGATCGAGATCCGCAACATGGCGGCGCTGTTCCGCAAGCGCCAGGCGACGCCCTACTTCGTGACGTATGACTACGACCCGGCCCTCCAGGACCGCCCGATCGCGACGGCGACGCACGCGGGGCAGGAGTACGACTACATCCTGAGCGGCGAGATGCGCCTCCGGGTCGGCGACCACGAGGAGACGCTGAAGGCGGGCGACTCGGCGTTCTACCGCTCGTCCGTGCCGCACGGGATGATCGCCGTCGGCGGCCGGAAGTGCACGTTCCTCGCGATGATCATGGCCTCCGAGACAGAGGCCGAGGAGGCGATCCCGTCCGTCCGCGCCGAGCGCGCCCGCGCCGTCGCGCAGGCCTCCGCCGGGCACGCCGTCCAGAAGTTCGTCGACGTCGAGGAGGACGAGGCGGGCTGCCTGAAGCACATCTCCTTCATGAACACGGAGCATTTCAACTTCGCCTTCGACATCGTCGACGAGATCGCGCGGCGCGACCCGGAGCGGCTGGCGATGCTGCACGTCTCCGACCACATGACGGAGCGCCGCTTCACGTTCAAGGACATGGCGGAGGACTCGAACCGCGCGGCGAACTACCTGAAGGCGCTCGGCGTCGGCAAGGGCGACAAGGTGATGCTCGTCCTGAAGCGTCACTACCAGTTCTGGCCGGTCGTCCTCGCGTGCCACAAGGTCGGCGCGGTCGTGATTCCCGCGACGAACCAGCTCATGACGCACGACTTCACCTACCGCTTCAAGGCCGGCGACGTGAAGGCGATCTTCTGCACGGCGGACGGCATCACGGCCGAGCAGGCCGAGGAGGCGGAGAAGGAGCTCCTGTCTCAACCCTCATCCCCCACATCTCAACCCTCATCCCTCATCAAGGTCCTCGTCAACGGCAAGCGGCCGGGCTGGCGCGCCTACGACAGCGAGATCCACGGCTACTCGTCCGTCTACGCGCGGCCGGACGACGCGCCGGGCGGGAATGACCCGATGCTCATGTTCTTCACGAGCGGCACGACGAGCTACCCGAAGATGGCGCTGCACAGCTACACCTACGCGCTCGGCCACTACGTGACGGCGAAGTACTGGCATCTCGTCGAGCCGGACGGCCTGCACTTCACGATCTCCGAGACGGGCTGGGGCAAGGCGCTCTGGGGCAAGCTCTACGGCCAGTGGCTCTGCGAGGGCGCGGTCTTCACCTACGACTTCACGCGCTTCGACGCGGAGAAGATCCTGCCGATGTTCGCGAAGTACAAAATCACGACGTTCTGCGCGCCGCCGACGATGTACCGGATGCTCATCAAGGAGGACATCTCGAAGTACGACTTCTCGTCCGTGAAGCACGCGACGACGGCGGGCGAGGCCCTGAACCCGGAGGTGTTCGTGCAGTTCGAGAAGGCGACGGGCCTCAAGATCCACGAGGGCTTCGGGCAGACCGAGACGACGCTCGCGCTCGCGAACCTCGTGGGCGACAGGCTCAAGCCCGGCTCGATGGGCAAGCCCGTGCCCGACTACGGCATCGACCTCGTGGACGAGAGCTGCCAGAGCGTCCCGCCCGGCGAACACGGCGAGATCGTCGTCCGCACGCCGCGCGACCATGCGCACCCCGGCATCTTCCTCGGCTACTACAAGGACGCGGAGAAGACGGACGAGGCGTGGCGCGGCGGCGTCTACCACACGGGCGACCTCGCGTGGAAGGACGAGGACGGCTACTACCACTACGTCGGCCGCGCCGACGACGTGATCAAGTCGTCCGGCTACCGGATCGGCCCGGCGGAGATCGAGAACGTCATCATGGAGCTGCCCTACGTCCTCGAGTGCGGCGTGTCGGCGGCGCCCGACCCCGTGCGCGGCCAGGTCGTCAAGGCGACGATCCGCCTCGTGAAGGGCCAGGAGCCGTCGGAGGCGCTGAAGAAGGACGTGCAGAACTACGTGAAGTCCCACACCGCGCCGTACAAGTATCCGCGCATCGTCGTCTTCCGCGACGACCTGCCGAAGACGATCAGCGGCAAGATCCAGCGCAACAAGCTGTAAGCGCGTATGATCATCGACGTACATTCGCATGACTTCGCGCCGTCCGTCGCGACACGCGCCATGAACGGCATGTGCCGCGGGCTGGACGGCCGCCTCACGCCGTCGGGCGACGGCACGCTCGCGAACCACCTCGACGCCCTCGACCTCGCGGGCGTGGACAAGGCGGTGATGTGCCCGATCGCGACGAAGCCCGGCCAGTTCGACGTCATCCTGCGGCGGTCGGTCGCGATCCTGTCCGGCGCGGCGGGGGAGCGGGCGCAGCGGAAGATCATTCCCTTCGCGTCCGTCCACCCGCGCGACCCGGACTGGTCGCGGCACCTGGACGCGGTGGCCGCCGCCGGCATCCGGGGCCTCAAGTTCCATCCGTACTACCAGGACTTCTCGCTCGCCGACCCGTCCGTCTGGCCGCTCTTCCGCAAGGTCGCGGAACTGGGGCTCGTCGTCCAGTGCCATGCGGGGCGCGACCTCGGCTACCCGGACCGCACGGACGCCTGCGGGCCGGCGGAGATCGCGACGCTGCTCCGGAACGTGAAGGGGCTCACCTTCATCGCGGCGCACCTCGGCGGCTGTTCGGGGTATGCGCCGCACGCGACGGACGCGCTGCTGGAACTCGGCGCCTACATCGACACGTCCGCGCTCGTGCAGAACCACCACAAGGACGAGGAGATGCGCCTTCTGCGGTCGTGGCCGCGCGAGCGGATCCTCTTCGCGACGGACTGGCCGTGGACGCACTACCCGGAGGAGCTCGCGTGGGTGAAGTCCGTCCGCGCGCCCGAAGACTGGCCCGACGTCCTCGGCGGCAACGCCGCAAGGATATTGGGGATTGGATGACCGAATGATCGACTGGATGAATTTTCGGACGAAGGACAAAAGACAGCCGACAAAGGCCGGATGAATTTCACAACTCACAACCTCATAACCCTCACCTCTCACATCTCACCTCTCACATCTCACCCCTCACCTCTCACCTCTCACATCTCACATCACAACCATGAACACCACATTCAAGCTCACTGATCCGTTCGGCACCGCGCCGAAGACCGCCCCGTTCACGCAGTCCGTCTCGACGGGCGTGCCGTGGCACAACCTGCCGATCACCCGCGAGTACACGCTCGGCCAGCTGCTCGACCAGACCATCGCGCGCTGCGGCGAGAACGACGCCGTCGTCTACGCCGACCGCAACTACCGGCTCACGTGGTACCAGTTCGGCGAGGAGGTCGATCTCGTCGCGAAGGGCCTGATGGCGCTCGGCGTGAAGCGCGGCGAGAAGGTGGCCCTCTGGGCGACGAACGTGCCGCACTGGGTCGTCCTCATGTTCGCGACGGCGAAGATCGGCGCGATCCTGCTGCCGCTGAACACGAACTACAAGTCGCACGAGATGGACTTCGCGCTGCAGCAGTCCGAGACGGAGAACCTGTTCGTCATCAACGGCTTCCGCGACTGCGACTACGTGCAGGTCATCAACGACCTCGTGCCGGAGCTGAAGGAGTGTCCGCGCGGCGCGCTGAAGAGCGCGAAGTACCCGCACCTAAAGCGCGTGTTCTTCCTCGGCGGCGAGAAGCACCGCGGCATGTACTCGCTCAACGAGGTGAAGTCGCTCGCGTGCGAGGTCACGCAGGAGGAGTACCTCGCGCGGCAGGCGACGGTGGACGTGAACGACGTCGTGAACATGCAGTACACGTCGGGCACGACGGGCTTCCCGAAGGGCGTGCAGCTCACGCACCGCAACATCGGCAACGACGGCTTCTGGATCGGCGCGTGCCAGAACCTCACGTGCCGCGACCGCGTGTGCATCCCCGTGCCGCTCTTCCACTGCTTCGGGTGCGTGCTGGGCGTGATGAGCTGCGTCAACCACGGCGCGACGATGGTCTTCCTGGAGAAGTTCGACCCCGTGCAGGTGATGGACTCGATCGAGCGCGAGAAGTGCACGGCGACGTATGGCGTGCCGACGATGTACATCGCGATGCTCGACCATCCGCTGTTCAACCGCTTTGACTTCCGCTCGCTCCGGACGGGCATCATGTCCGGCTCGGCGTGCCCGACGCACCGCATGCAGCAGGCGAACGACAAGATGTTCATGCGCGAGATCACGAACCCCTACGGGCTCACGGAGTCCGGCCCGGTGATGACGATGACGCGCTACTTCGAGACGTCCATCGCGCGCAAGTGCCAGACGATCGGCCAGGCGCTGCCGGGCGTCGAGGTCGCGATCATCGACCCCGAGTCGGGCGAGATCGCGCCGATCGGGCAGGACGGCGAGATCTGCTGCCGGGGCTTCAACACGATGAAGGGCTACTACAAGATGCCCGAGCAGACGGCGAAGTGCATTGACGCGAACGGGTGGCTGCACTCCGGCGACATCGGCAAGATGGACGCGGACGGCTACTACTACATCACGGGGCGCCTGAAGGACCTCATCATCCGGGGCGGCGAGAACATCTCGCCGAAGGAGGTCGAGGACTTCCTCGGCACGATGCCGGGCGTGAAGGACGTCGCGGTCGTCGGGTGCCCGTCGAAGAAGTACGGCGAGCAGCCGGCGGCGTTCATCATCCCGTCGGCCGGCGTTACGCTGACCGAGGCGGACGTCGCGGCGTTCTGCAAGGACAAGATCAGCTGGTTCAAGATCCCGAAGTACGTCCACTTCCTCGACGTCTTCCCGATGACGGCGAGCCAGAAGATCCAGAAGTACAAGCTGCGCGAGATGGCCCACGAGCTGTGGCCGAATGCGTGAGGGGAAAGTAAGAAGTAAGAAGGAAGAAGGAAGAAATGAGCAACGATTCGACCAACACGGTGGGGGCGCGGATTCGCGCGTATCGCGAGAAGCTGGACATGGGCGTGGGCGACCTCGCGCGGAGGAGCGGCGTCGACGAGGCGACGGTCAACGCGATCGAGAAGGGCGAGGTGCTGCCCGCGCTCGGCGTCCTGACGAAGATCTCCCGCGCGCTCGGCCAGCGGCTCGGCACGTTCATGGACGACCAGTTCAAGCCCGACCCGATCATCACGCGCGCGGCGGACATCGCGGCGGAGAAGGTCGCGCAGGAGGGCGTGAACGCGCTCGGCTACTCGTCGCATTCGCTTGCGCGCGGCAAGGCCGACCGCCACATGGACCCGTTCCGCATCGAGTTCGCGGCGAACGGCGCGAACGGCTTCTCGTCGCACGAGGGCGAGGAGCTGATCATCTGCCTCGCGGGCGAGGTGGAACTCACCTACGGGCCGGACAGGACGATCCTGAAGCCGGGCGACACGGCCTACTACAATTCCGTCGTCCGGCACGGCCTTCGCGCGTTGAACGGCCAGCCGGCGTCCATCTACGGCATCGTCTTCATGCCGTTCTGACGCGCGCCTTGCGGCGTGCGGCTTTTTTCGGTATAATGCGCGCCGTTTTCAAGTAAGAAGGGATGTCCGATGGACGAGAAGAAGTGGCTGCACAGGCAGGCGGAGAAGGTTCGGAAGGCCGATTACATCGACCCGGCGCTGTATCACAAGTACGGCGTGAAGCGCGGCTTGCGCAATGACAACGGCTCGGGCGTCCTCGTCGGCCTCACGACGATCGGCAACGTGCACGGCTACGTCATGGACGAGGGCGAGCGCCAGGCGATTCCGGGCGAGCTCTACTACCGCGGCATCAACGTGAAGGACATCGTGCGCGCCGACAAGCGCGAGCACCGCTTCGGCTACGAGGAGACGGCGTACCTGCTGCTCTTCGGCGAGCTGCCGACGGCGCGCGAGCTCGTGGACTGGAAGAACCGGATCGGCGCGTACCGCAAGCTCACCGACGGGTTCAAGGACAACGCGATCATGAAGCATCCGCCGAAGGACCTCATGAACGCCCTCGCGCGCGCGATCCTCTTCGCCTACGCCTTCGACGAAGGCGACCCGGACGACATCTCGCTGGAGCGCTGCCTCGGGCAGTCCATCGGCCTCATCGGCGCGATTCCGACGATCGCCGCCTACGCCTACCAGGCGAAGAACCACTACCACAACAACGGGCCGCTCATGATCCGCATTCCCGACCCGATGAAGTCGACGGCGGAGAACATCCTCATGCTGACGCGCGAGGACGGCCGGTACACGAAGCTGGAGGCGGAGATCCTCGACCTCTCGCTCATCCTGCACGCCGAGCACGGCGGCGGCAACAACTCGGCCTTCACGACGCACGTCGTCACGTCGTCGCACTCTGACATCTACTCGTCGGTCGCGGCGTCCATCCTCTCGCTGAAAGGCGCGCGCCACGGCGGCGCGAACCTGCGCGTCATGCGCCAGATGGAGGAGGTCATGCTTCACGTCGAGGACTGGTCGAAGTCCGAAGAGGTCGTCAGGTACCTGGAGCGCATCGCCGACCGGAAGGCGGGCGACGGCTCGGGCCTCATCTACGGCCTCGGCCACGCCGTCTACACGATTTCCGATCCGCGCGCGCAGATGCTGAAGGAGAAGGCGCGCGTCCTGGCGCGCGAGAAGGGGCGCGAGGAGGAGATGCGCCTCTTCGAGATGGTCGAGGAGTTCGGCCCGGCGGTCATCAAGAGCCGCCATCCGCACGCGGAGGACGTCTGCGCGAACGTCGACCTCTATTCGGGGTTCGTCTACGACATGCTCGGCATCCCGAAAGACCTCTACACGCCGCTCTTCGCCGTCGCGCGCTGCGTCTCGTGGTGCGCGCACCGCATGGAGGAGCTCGTGAACGCGGGTCCGATCATCCGTCCGGCGTACAAGCCGATCTACCATCCGCGGCCCTACGTGCGGCTCGCCGACCGGTAAGGGGTGGACGTGCCGTTCCAGCTGGCCCGGAAGCGGCTGCGGGCGTTCCGGCGCATCAAGCGCGCGTGGTATGCGTTGTGGGCGCTGGGGGCGATCTTCGTCTTCTGTCTCTGCGCCGACTGGGTCTGCCCCTGCGATCCGCGCGCCGTCGTCGATCCGGCGACGCTGGAGAAGTACCGCGCGCCGGTCTTCGAGAAGGCATACGACGTGAGGACGGCGCGTTTCAGCGTGCTGAACGACGGCACGGTCATCGACTGCGAAGGCCCGACGGGGGAGATAATCGAATTGGCGAAAGATCGAATAATCGAATCCGACGCGAGCGACGGGTCAGACGAGGGCGGCGCGTATTCTCTCGTGCCCCCATTCGACCATTCGATGATTCGGCTATTCGATCATTTCTCGCGGGACTATCATGTTCGCATGACGCCGCACGACGGCTACACGCGGGTCTTCCTGAAGCCGAAGGCGCCGCCGAAGGAGACGGTGACGGCGCTGCCCGCGCCGGCGGTCTCGTTTCCGTTCCGGCCGGTCCCCGAGCATCCGTTCGGCATTGACGCGGGCGGCCGCGACGTGTACGCGCGCGTCGTCCACGGCCTGCGCATCGCGCTGCTGTTCGGGCTGGCGCTCGCGCTGTCGGGCCTGTTCTTCGGCCTTGTCGTCGGCGCGGTCGAGGGCTACTTCGGCGGCGTGACGGACATCCTGCTGCAGCGGTTCACCGAGATCTGGTCGGCGATTCCGTTCCTCTACGTCATGATCTTCATCGGCTCGACGGTGGGGCGCTCCTTCGCGGTGCTGCTCGTCTGCTACGCGATCTTCAACTGGATCGCCGTGAGCTACTACATGCGCGCGGAGTTCCTGCGCCTGCGCCGCCGCACGTTCGTCGAGGCGGCGAAGGTCAGCGGCTTCTCCGCCGTGCGCATCGTCTTCGGGCACATCCTCCCGAACGCCCTGACGCCGCTCATCACGCTGTTCCCCTTCCTCCTGATGGGCGCGATCGGCTCGCTTGCGGCGCTGGACTTCCTCGGCTTCGGCCTGCCGCCGATGACGCCGTCGTGCGGCGAGCTGCTGCAGGAGGCCCAGCAGTTCCGCTTCGCGTGGTGGCTTGTCCTGTTCCCATCGCTGGCGCTCTTCGTCGTGATGCTGCTGACGGTGCTGGTCGGCGAGGGGCTTCGGGACGCCTTCGATCCGCGCCAGAAGTCCCGGCTCGAGTAATTGTGGTATAATCTGACGCAAACAGGAACGGACGAATGGACATCTCGAATTCGATTGGCGGCAACGCGACGCGCACGGGCGAAAGCGAATCCCTTTCCTCCCTGATCCTCCGCCGCGCGGGGATCTACTCCGACGAGACGGTCGCGAGGATCGTCGCGTTGCGCGCGGCGAATCCCGGCATGGGGCTCGCCGAGGCGGCCGTCAAGTTCGGCGGCG
Source organism: Verrucomicrobia bacterium UBA1629 (assembly GCA_002321305.1). Classification (GTDB taxonomy): domain Bacteria; phylum Verrucomicrobiota; class Kiritimatiellia; order RFP12; family UBA1067; genus UBA1067. The sequence goes on from DCMF01000099.1 coordinate 25,371, forward strand.
CGAAGGAGCGCGACTTCCTCGCGGCGGTCGGCAAGGCGCTCGGCCTGGAGACGGTCGACCTCGAGACGCACAACCCCAGCCCGGAGGCGCTCGCGAAGCTCCAGGCCTCCGCCGTCAACCAGTTCGGCGTCCTGCCCTACCGCCTTGACGCCGACGCGCTGACCGTGGTCGCGTCCGACCCGTTCGACACGACGGCGGCGGACGGCCTCAGGCTCGTCACGGGCTGCCGCATCCGCACGGCGCTTGCGCCGAGGGAGGACGTCGAGAAGGCGATCAAGAAGTTCTACGGCGTCGGCGCCGAGGCGATCGAGAAGATGCTGGAGGACGGCCGCTACGACGTCGGCGAGGAGTTCGGCGCGATGACGAAGATCGACGTCGGCGAGATGGGCGAGGAGGCGTCGATCGTGCGCTTCGTCAACCAGATCATCGCCGAGGCCGACCGCCAGGGCGCGACGGACATCCACATCGAGCCGCAGGAGACGGAACTCAGGATCCGCTACCGCATCGACGGCATGCTCCACAAGGTGGACGTGCCGCCGCAGCTGAACCGCCTGAAGTCCGCGATCATCTCGCGCATCAAGGTCATGGCGAACCTCGACATCGCCGAGAAGCGCCTGCCGATGGACGGGCGCATCGGCATCCGCATCGGCGGGCAGGACATCGACATCCGCGTCTCGACGATGCCGGCGGCCTACGGCGAGTCGATCTCGCTGCGCCTTCTCGCGAAGAGCGGCAGCTTCGTGAAGATGCAGGATCTCGGCTTCAACGACCGCGACTACGCCGTCGTCGACAGGATCATCCACCGTCCGAACGGCATCTTCCTCGTGACGGGCCCGACGGGCTCCGGCAAGTCGACGTCGCTCTACTCGTTCCTTTCCGAGGTGAACAAGATCGACGTCAGGATCATGACGGCGGAGGACCCAATCGAGTACCACATGGCGGGCATCAACCAGGTGCAGATGCAGGCGGAGATCGGCATGACCTTCGCGCGGGCCTTGCGCGCGTTCCTCCGCCAGGACCCGGACATCATCATGGTCGGCGAGATCCGCGACCGCGAGACGGCCGAGATCGCGATCAACGCCTCGCTCACGGGCCACATGGTGTTCTCGACGCTGCACACGAACGACGCGGCGGGCGCGTTCCCGCGCCTCATCGACATGGGCGTCGAGCCGTTCCTCATCGCGTCCGCCGTCGCGGGCGTCATGGGCCAGCGCCTCTGCCGCCGCCTCTGCCCGGACTGCCGGAGGGAGGTTCCTCTCGACCGGAAGTTCTACACGCTCGCCGCGCCGCCGGAACGCGAGACGGTCTGGGAGCCGGCCGGCTGCGAGAAGTGCACGAAGACGGGCTACAAGGGCCGCCGCGCGCTCTTCGAGGTGCTGGAGGTCGACGAGGACATCGAGGGCGCGATCGTCCGCCGCGAGAACGCGACGCAGATCCGCAACCTGTCGCTCGCGAAGGGCATGAAGACCCTGCGCGAGGACGGCTGGGCGAAGGTCTTCAGGGGCGTGACGAGCGTGAAGGAGATCCTGCGCGTCACCGAAGAGCAGTAGGCGGGCGAAATGAAGACACGGAGGAGTGGACGGATGAAAAGGACGATTCTCTTGGCGGGTCTGCTGGCTGTGCAGGCGGGGGCGTCTGCGGCGGCGGACATGCGGGAGGCGGCGCTCGCGAAGGGCGCGGCGTTCCTCCTGTCGAAGCAGGCGGCGGACGGGCATTTCTCCGATCCGCAGATGCCGGCGCTGACGGCGCTGCCGCTCTGGGCGCTCTCCGGCGTCGATTCCGACAAGTCCGCGCGCGCGAAGGCCGCCGCGTTCGTCCTCGGCACGCAGCGCGACGACGGCGGCTTCTACGTGCCGAAGCCGGGGCGCGGCGGTTCGGGCCTCGGCAACTACAACACTGCCGTCTGCCTCGCGGCGCTCTTCGAGTCGAAGCTCGCGCCGACGGCGCCGCTCCTGAAGGCGCGCGAGTACATCGCCGCGTCGCAGCTCACGGGCGACGACACGATGGCGGGCGGCTTCGGCTACGACCGGGTCATGCGCCGCCGCTACGCCGACCTCTCCAACACGGCCTACGCGATGGACGCGATGGCGCGCACGGCGTCGCTGGAGGAGCTGCGCACGGGCGGGCAGAAGGTCGATCTCGACTGGGACCGGGCGATCGCGTTCGTCGAGAACCTGCAGAAGAAGGACGGCCCGGACAGGGGCGGCGCGGCCTACAACGAGCGCACGCCGCAGGGCGGTAGCGAGACGAACCGCGCCGGGAAGGTGCATCTTCGCGCCTACGGGTCGATGAGCTACGCGGCCGTTCTCTCGATGTGCTCGGCGAACCTGACGAAGGGCGACCCGCGCGTCCGCAACGCGCTCGACTACTGCTCGCGCTACTGGTCGGTCGACGAGAACCCCGGCATGGGCCGCCAGGGCCTCTACTACTACTACGACATCCTCGCGCGCGCCCTCCATGCGGCGGACGTGGAGGAGCTGTTCACGCCGGAGGGGCGGACGGTCTACTGGAAGCGGGAACTCGCGGCGAAGCTGCTGTCGCTGCAGAAGCCGGACGGCAGCTGGGCGAACGACAACAACCGCTTCTGGGAGGCCGACCCCGTGCTCTGCACGAGCTTCGCGATGATCTGCCTGGAGCTGTGTGGGAAGTGATGGGGGAAAGGTTTGGAAGGTTTGGGAAGTTTGGAAGGTTTGGAAAGTTTGGGAGGTTGAGATGGAGGCGTTGAAGGCGATGGGCGTGTGCTGCGCCTACGGGAAGGGCGCGGCGCGCGTCGAGGTCCTGAAGGATTTTTCGTTGGCCCTGCAGTCCGGCGAGTTCGTGGCGCTGATGGGGCCGTCCGGCTCCGGCAAGTCGACGTTTCTGCACCTCGCGGCGGGGCTGCTCCTGCCGACGGCGGGCACGATCGAGGTCGGCGGACAGGACGTGACGGCGATGAGCGACGCGGCGGCGACGAAGTTCCGCCGTCGTCACGAGGGCGTCGTCTTCCAGGCGTTCAACCTGCTGGAGACGCTGACCGTGCGGGAGAACATCGCGTTGCCCGTCCGTCTCGACCACAGGCGGCCCGACGCCGCGCGTGTCGCGGAACTTGTCGCGAAGCTGGGGCTTGCGGGCAAGGAGGCGCGGCGTCCGTCGGAGCTTTCCGGCGGCGAGCAGCAGCGCGTCGCGATCGCCCGTGCGCTCTTTGCGAAGCCGGACGTGATCCTGGCGGACGAGCCGACGGGAAACCTCGACGCGAAGGCGTCCCACGCGATCTGCGGGCTGCTGCGCGAACTCAACCGGACGGAGCGGAGCGCGATCCTGCTCGTCACGCACGATCCCGTCGTCGCGGCGGCCGCGACGCGCGTCTGCTTTCTCAAGGACGGGAAGGTCGCGGCGGACTTCGCGACGGAACACGATCCGGCGGCGATCTCGAAACGCTATCTGGAGACCTACGAGTGAAGGGCCTGGACGGATTTCGCGCGCCGAAGCGCGGTTGTGGTATAATGTCCGCCATGAACATGAAAAGGCTGTTTTGGGTGGCGGGATTGCTTCCGTGTGTGGTCGGCGCGGCCGTGCCGACGGAACTGACGACGGAGGCCGGGTTCGCCTGCGCCTGCGGCGAGAACGTGCGCAACTTCGCGCTCACGGGGCGCTTCCGCGCCGAGGCGGGCGCGGCGGCACGGCTCGCGTTCCATGCGGACGGCGCGGGCGGCGGCTACGAGATCCTGTTCCGCAACGGGCCGATCGACGGCTCGCGCAAGACGGGCTCGCTTTCCCACGTGCGCAACCTCTACCGCTCGCTCGCCGAGGACGGCCGGTGGTGCGCGTTCGACGTGACCGTGCGCGAGAAGAACGTCGAGGTCAAGGTCGGCGGCGTCACGGTCGTGCGCTACACCGAGCCGGAGCGCCCGTGGCGCACGGCGGAACACGCGCGCCAGCGTTTCGGGCGCGGCGACTTCGTCTTCACGGGCGAGGCGGGGCGCGTCGCGTTCGCCGACCTCGCGCTGAAGCCGCTCGCGGACGGCACGCGCAACCCGGACGACACGCTGCCGCCCGTGGACGAGCAGACCGACCGCGCGATCCGCCATCAGCAGGTCGATTTCCCCGTCATCGACTTCCACGTCCACCTCAAGGGCGGCCTCACGAAGGAGATGGCGCACGCGAAGAGCCTCAACTACGGCATCAGCTACGGCATCGCGCCGAACGTCGGCGAGGGCGGCATCGGGCGGATGCTGCGCTCCGACGCCGAGGCCGACGCCTACTACGTCGAGGTGAAGGACTTGCCGTTCCTGCGCGGCGCGCAGGGCGAGGGGCGCAAGTGGCCCTATGAGTTCTCGCGCCGGGCGCTGGGGATGTTCGACTACCTCTTCACCGATTCGATGACGATCGTCGATGATGGCGTGCCGCTGCGCATCTACCGTCCCGCCGAGTTCAGGCTGAACGGTCGCACGCGCGAGGAGTGGATGGACTTCCTCGTCTCGCAGATCGAGAAGATCCTCACGAACGAGCCGGTGGACATCTACGCGAACGCGACGTACCTGCCGCCGCCGCTCGACAAGGACTACGACGCCCTCTGGACGGACGCGCGCATCAACCGGCTGCTCGACACGCTCGTGAAGAACCGGGTCGCGCTGGAGATCAGCGCGCGCTACCGGATTCCGAGCGCGAAGATCATCTCCCGCGCCAAGGCGCGCGGCATCAAGTTCACGTTCGGCACGAACAACGAGAACGCCGACTTCGGGCGCCTCGAATACGCGCTCGACATGGTGGACGCCTGCGGACTCACGGCGGCGGACGTCTGGTTCCCGTCCGAGAGCGTCCGCGCGCGGCGTCCGTTCATTCCCTACAACACGTTCAGACCGTCGTCTGACAAAGTCGTGTCTCGTTAACGTCGGGCCTGCTTTCACCGCCGTCACCGCTGCTCCTCCGAACTGGCTTTATGACGCGAACAAGGAAAGAATCAATGATTATCGTCAAGCTGATGCTGAAGGGGCTGCGGACGGGAAAGGCGCGGTTTGCGTGCGCCGTCGCCGGAATTGCCGTCGCCGTGGGTACGCTCGTCTTCATGACGTCGCTCGTCGCGACCAATAACGCGCAGGCGCCGCTTGCCGCGCAGGCGGCGAGCGTGCCGTGGGCCGCCTGGAGGGCGGACGGCCTTGCGCTGGATTTCCGTCGCGGAAAGAGGCCGCCGGCGGATGCGCGTGTGCGGGCGGCGAAGGGCGGGGCGGCCGCCTCCGAAGCCCCTGCCGCGCCGCGCGCGGAACCTCTGCCGGCGGGCGTCCGGCCCGACCTGCGGCTGCGGGCGATGTGCCTCGCGCTCGACTATCGCCCGGGCGGTCGCGTCCTGCAGGGTCCGCCGATGCGCGTCGTGCTGTCCGAAGCGCCCGCGACGAACGTCTACGGCAGCCTGACGCTCGGCGAGGGCCGCTGGGTGAACGCGGCGACGGACGCGATGGAGGTCGTCTGCGTCCGGCAGGCCCTGCGGCGCTTCGGGCGCGCGCCGGAGCCGCCGCTCGGAACCGGCCTCAAGTTCGTCGGACGCAACGGCACGATGACGGCGAAGATCGTCGGCTATCTCGACGGCGGCAAGCTGCCGCGCGAGTTCCCGACGGTCTTCGCGAACGCCGCCGCATTCGCCGCGCTCGCGTCCGAGCCGTCGGGCGCGGTGTCGTTCTTCCGCACGAAGCCCGAACGGCCGGTGCGCGGCCTCCTGACGCCGACGGCGGACAGCGTCGTCGCCGCGTTCCGGTCGGACGACCAGAAGCGCATGGACTACGTGACGCCGCTGCTGCTGGCGGCGGCCTTCCTGACGGCGCTCACTCTGCTCGTCAACTCGCTGCTCCTCTCGGTCGAAGCCAACCGCACGGCGCTGGCGACCTTGCGCACGGTCGGCCTCACGCGCCTCGGCGTGGTCGCATTCGTGATGTGCGAATCCGTCTTTGCCGGGCTGGTCGGCTGGGCCGTCGGCGTCGTCGGTGCGGTCGCCGCGCTTGCCGTCTACGTCTCGTGCGACGCCGTGGCGTTCCCCGCCGGCTGGGTGGTTGAGCCGGGGCGCATCCGGCTGACGCTCGCCATCCTGCCGCTCGTCATCGTCCTCGCCGTCCTCTTCGCGCTCGCGCCGGCCCTCAAGGTGCGCGCGATGGACGTGGCCCAGCGGCGTCCGCGCCGCCGCCGGTTCGGCATGGCAATCACCTTCGCGTGCGGGTTCGCCGCGTTCGCCGCCGTCGAGGTCTGGGGGGCGTCCCTCATGCGCGCGTTCGTGCCGTCGCCGGAGTGGCCGGACGCGATCGTCTCGATCCTGCCGACGGGCGTGTCGAGCTGGGACGTGGAGAAGCTGCGCGACGTCGAGGGCGTCCGTCGCATTTCCGAACTCGTGCCGCGCCAGCTGCCGCTCGCGACGAACGAGACGCGCAACGCGCTCTTCCTCGCGGCGGAGTTCCTGCCGAAGTTCAGGTTCCTCGAAGGATCGTGGGACGAGGCGAACGAAGCCGTCCAGACCGGGGATGCGGTCGTCATCACCGAAATGATGTCCAACGCCTACGGCCTGCACAAGGGCGACCGGCTGCAGGTCGTCCAGCCGGGACGGCGCGGCGGCGCGCCGACGGCGCTGTCGTTCCCGATTGCGGGCGTCGTGGATCTCAACTGGCACATGGTGACGAGCCGCGGGCTCGTGCGCGGCCTGAACGGCGCGCCGGGCATGACGGACGGCCCGGTGTTCTGCTCGCTCGACACGATGGGCGTCGTCGATTTCCGGACGTTCGTGGCCGATCCGGCGCTGTCCGCGCCGATGACGCACCTCTGGGTGGACTACGACGCGGCGTTCCTGAAGAAGCATGGCGTGTTTCCGGCGGGGCGGCTGATCGAGGCCGAGATCACGCGGCGGCTCGGCAACCCCGTCGCCTCGACCGTGCGGCTGCACGCGCGCGACGAGGTGGCGGACGGCACGCTTGCGCACGGCAACGACGTGATCGGGCAGGTCGCGCGCGTGCCGTTCGTCTTCCTCGCGATTCTCGCGATCGGCTTCGTCGCAATGCTCGTCGCCGAGGCGGACGCCCGGCGGCGCGCGTTCGCGACCCTGCGCGCGGTCGGCGCGACGAAGGCGCAGCTCGCGGGACGGCTGGCGCTGTCCGCCGTGAAGACGGCGCTCGTCGGCATCGTGGCGGGTCTGCCCGTCGGCGCGCTCGTCGGCTGGCTCTTCACGTTCAAGACGGGCGCCATCTGGCCGGGGCTGCCGCATTGGTTTGTCATCCCGTGGCGCGTGACGGTCGAGGGCGCGGTCGGTGCGATCGCCTTTGCGCTCGCCTTTGCCGTGCCGACGGCGCTCGCGCTCGTCCGCCGCGCGACGCGGCGATAGGCGGGCGCGGCCCGACGCGGAGAGGGGAAGGGGGTCAACGAGACATTTTGGCCCGGTACTCGTCGTGTTTCATCCTCCCGGCGTTGCGCTCGTCCGCCTCGGGCTCGTAGCCCCCCGCTGTGGCGGCCTTGAACTCGTCGACCTTGCCGACGGGGATGGCGAAGGAGCGGTGCCTCCCCCCGCGCGTGTACTGCAGGTTGTGGTAGGTGGCGCGCGTCCCGTTCTTGCGGGTGTTCGTGTAGGGCGAGATCGTCCCCTGCACCGACGGCGGCAGGCTGGCGATCTCGGCGAGGATTTCCGACCTTGAGCGGGGCTTTCCCGTTTCTCTGCCTTTCATGCGGATATCATAGTATATGTGTACGCGGGAGACAAGTGGGAAATGTGGGGCGTCCGCATAAATCGCTCGGTACACACCCCGTTCGCCGGGGTGTATGACAAGAAAGTGACATTGGCCGTGGAAGTTGCTCATGCCGCCGTCCGCGCCGCCGTCTTGAGCGTGGATCGCTCGCGCCAGTAGGT
>DCMF01000058.1:0-815 GCA_002321305.1 Verrucomicrobia bacterium UBA1629
CACGACTTCGTACGCGCAGGTCGCGGACTTCGGGTCGGTTGCGACATCCGCCGTGAACACGAGCTTCCCGTCCGCGGCGCGCGCCGGCACCTTCGCGCGGCGTGCGCCGTCCATGGCGAGCGCCCATACGTCATACGCTTCGGGCTTATCCAGCGCGAGCCCGATCTCGGCCCGGCCCGGACGCATCAGCATCGGGAGGCGCGGTCCCCAGTCGAGCAGGATCTTCATCGCCGCGTCGGCGAACTTCGTCCGGGCGCGCTGGACGTCCGTCAGGTGCGCGATGAGGATGCGCGGCGCCGTCTTGAGCGGCGTGTCGTCCAGCGAGATCGCGAACACCGTCGCGGGCGAGCCGGAGACTGTCGCGCGGAGCGAGCCCGCCTCGAACGTCCCCTCTTCGCTGTAGCCGCCCGCCGTGCGGCCGGTCGCGACGCGGAAGAGTCCCTTCGCCGTGTCGATGTTCACCTCGCGCCCCGTCTCCGGCTCCGGCGGCGGTTCGGACGGCGTCACGCCGTCCAGGTCCATGCCGTACTTCGCCGTCCAGACGGTGCGCGCGGGCGTCTTGGCGCCGACGAGATCGGCCAGCCGCGGATCCAGCGTCTTGAACCAGTTCCGGTCGTAGCCGACGCGCTAGGCGTTCGCCAGGGGCGCCACGTCGCCGCGCAGGAAGAGCGCGATGCCCGCGCGTTCGCCGATGCGCTGGATCGGGTCGTTGACGATGTCGAAGGACCCGACGCTCTCCAGCTCGGGATGGACGATGCCGAAATAGTCGCTGTGCGTCCAGGCGAAACGCCAGAGCCCGCTCCAGTCCTGCAGCG
>DCMF01000058.1:988-1602 GCA_002321305.1 Verrucomicrobia bacterium UBA1629
GACGGGCGGCGACCAGGCCGGCCCGAGGAAGCGCGGATGATCCACGTAGAAATGCGTGTCGGTGTAGTCGTAGGCGTCGTGCCGCACGACCTGGCTCGAGAACGTCCCGTAGCAGTTCATGTTCGTCAACGGTGCGCGGCAGCCCAGCTCGTCGCGCAGGAACGCGCGGACGGACTTGGCGAAGTGGCGCTCGACCGCCTGCAGGAAGACGAGGAAGGCCGAACCGTGGCGATTGCCGAAGCAGGTCGACGGAAACTTGGCCGGAATGTCGCCGTAGATCTCCGGCTTCGCCTTTTTCTGCGCGGCCAGCCACTTCTCCCACGCCGTCTTCCAGCCCGGCAGCTGCGCGTAAGTCTGCGGCGTGACGCCGTCGAGCGGATTCTCGTTCACGAGCGACAGGCCGATCAAGGCCGGCTCCTCGGCGAGCGTCCGGCCCGTGAACGGGTTCACGTGCCCCAGGAAGAGGCGGGCAAACGCCTTGTAGTTCTCCCACGTCCCCTTGTGGACAGGCACGAGGCTCTTGAAGTCCGGCATGGACATCTTGCCGTCGCGGTCGATGCCGACGCTCCGCCAGGTCGGCGTGCGCGAGACGTAGACGTCCGTCGTGATGTAGA
>DCMF01000058.1:1783-4170 GCA_002321305.1 Verrucomicrobia bacterium UBA1629
AACCGGTCGGCCGAATCTTCCGGCGGCACGTTCGCCGAGCCGCAGACGTTGACGCCGTAGAACCGCTGCGGCACGCCCGGCAGGTTCTCGAACTCGAAGTGTCCGCCCTTCGCGACGACGCGCCCGTATTTGCCGGCGGGCGCGTCGGTCTTGCGCACCGCCGAGAAGTCGAGCGCCGAGCCCTCCTTCACCCACGGCGACGCCGCGACCGGCACCCAGCCGGGCAGGTCGGCGACGACGACCGGACGGCCCGTCTGCGGGTCGAAACGCCCCGCCCCGGCGAGGTCGAACGCGATGCGCTGCGTCACGCCGCCCTTGTGGGGATGTCCCGGCACGGGAATCGAGACCGTGAAGTTCTCATGACCCCAGGGCCGGTTGCTCTGCACCGCAATGCGCTGCGGCGCGGCGAAGCGGACGGCCAGCGACTTGCCGTCCTTCGCCGTCAGCCTGACTTCGCGCACGTCGCCCCGGAAAAACCCGCCCGTCTTGCGGTCGGTCGGGAACGCGACCGCTTGGCCGTCCACGGTTAGCGCGGCCCAGTCCGCGTAGGGCAGGTCGACGGACACCGCAAACGCGTTCAGCTTCGCGTCCGCCGCCGGCGTGAACGCATAGTCCGCGTGCACGCCCCCGTCGATCGCCCGCAGCTTCAGCGCCGCGTCGATGCGCGGCTGGCCGTCGTCCGCCTGGAGCTTGAACCGGTAGACGCCGTCCGCATCCGGCGCCTCGCCCTCGTAGCCGCCGCGAAAGCACCAGTTGGCGGACGCGACGCGCGGCTCGAACGTCGCCTTCCCGCTCAGGGCCACGAGCCGTCCGCCGAACATCGGCACGACCGTGTCCGCCGCCGCGCCCGCAGCCGGCGCCGGCTTCGCGGAGCCGATCCGGTTGACGCCCGGAACGAGATCGACCGTCTCGCCGCCGAATGCGAACGTTCCCGCGACGGGCGTCGTCACCGTGCCGCGCGCACGGCCGTCCGCAAATGAGAGATCGACCGCGATCGGCTTCCCCGACGGGTGCGGATAGGAGGCGCGCAGAGACGAGAGCGGGCCCGGCTGCGGCGCCACCTTCACGCGCGCGAAGAACGGCGCGTCGCTGCGGATGCCCGCCACGCCCGTGCGGAGGAACCAGAGCGGATGCGCGCCCCAGGCGTGGCAGTCGCTGCGGGAGTCGTGGCCGGGGTACTCGGGTTCCTCCAGACACGTCGTCGCGCCAAGTTTCACGTAACCCTTCCAGAGGTCGAGCCGCTTGAGGAAGAGGTCCGGGCGGCGGAACTTGAAATACGTCTCGAAGAGATAGTAGGAGAAATAGACGCTCGTCGGGCAGAGGTCGGGCGTCGAGACGAGCCGGTCGAAGAGCGCCTGCGCGCGTTCGCCCTCGAAGACGTCCGTGAGGAGCGCCAGGCACTGCGCGTGCTCGGAGAAGACGGTGTGCGCCGCGTCCGAAGCGAAGAGTCCGCGCTTCGCGTCGAAAAACGCCGCCGCGATCGCAGGCTTCAGCCGCGCGGCCTTCGCGCGCCAGTGTGCGGCGAGGTGCGGATTCCCCATCGCGTCCTCCACCTGCGCCGCGCCCTGCAGGGCGGCGAGGTAGAAGAGGTTCAGCTCCGCGTTCGCGCCGCCGTCGCGCGAGCCGGGCGCCCAGCCGCCCTCCCAGCCGGGACGCGGCACCCAGTCCAGGAACGACCAGCCGGGCAGGTTCGCGAGAAGGCCGTCCGCGCGTTCGTGGAGCTCGAAGCCGCTGAGCGTGTCGCGCATCCCCGGCAGGCGCGCACGCAGCCAGTCGCGGTCCGTGTGGTTCATCACGTAGTCGGGGTACATGCCGAGGTAGCAGAGCGTGTAGGACGCCCCCTCCTGCACCTTGCGCGAAGGATAGTTGAAGGGCACGCTGCCGTCGTCATGGCGCGCGAGGTCGAAGATCTCGATCGCGCGGCGGATGAGCGCGTCGTCGGACGTCATCGACGAGAGGACGTTCAGCTGCACGCGCGTGTCGCCGGGATACATCAGCTGCTCGTAGAAGGGACAGTCGAAAAGCATCTCGTGGCTGCACATCTGCATCGTCCGCACGGCGATGCGCTGCACGTCGGCGAGCGCGGGGTCGTCGGGGCTCTCGAACGCCGTCTCGCAGGCGAGCGGATAGCGGCTCTCGACGAGCGACAGGTCCTCGACGACGACGGGCTCGTCGCCCGCCTCGATGACAAGCTCGCACCACCGTCCGCAACGGAACCACGGCGGCTGGAAGACCGCGCGGGCGCGTCCATCGAAGACGAAGGTGTCGCCGAATCCCCAGAAGCCCTTGCCCTTCCATTCGCTCCGGTTGCCCTTGTACGACTTCTTGTCGCGCGGATCCTTCGAGGGCGAACGCAGCGACTCGGCCCAGCACCAGGACATCCTGCC
>DCMF01000057.1 GCA_002321305.1 Verrucomicrobia bacterium UBA1629
CACGGCGGAACGCTACCTCCTGACCGGCGCGCGGCAGGACGGCGACGCGCGGATCTTCTTCCTCGCGAGCGGACACACGAACGCCGTCTCGTTCGCGGCGACGTTCGACGTGGGCGGCCGCGTGCCGGAGGTCTGGAACCCCGAGACCGGCGAGACGGGGGAGGCGGACGCCTGGCGCGCGCTCCCTGACGGCCGCGTGCGGGTCGAGCTGGAGATGGGGCCGTCCGACGCGCTGTTCGTCGTGTTCCGCCGGGCGGCGCAGGGGCGGCGCGTCGCGTCGCGTCCGGCCCGGCCGTTTGCGGCCTTGCGCGAGATAGACGGGCCGTGGCGCGTCCGTTTCGCGCCGGGCGGCGGCGCGCCGGATGGGACGCGGGAGTGGCGGCGGCTGGCGTCCTGGAGCGAGTCGTCAACGCCGGGCATCCGCTTCTACTCGGGGACGGCGACCTACGAGACGGCGTTCGACCTGTCCGAGGCGGACTTGGAGGGGCGGGAGTTCCGGCTGGACCTCGGGCGCGTGGAGGTGATCGCGGAAGCCGAGCTGAACGGGATTCCCCTCGGCACGGCGTGGCGGCCGCCCTATCGGCTGCCGGCGACGAAGGCCGTGCGCGCGGGACGCAACGCGCTGCGCGTCCGCGTGGCCAATACGTGGAAGAACCGGCTGCTCGGTGACCGGCTCGAGCCGGCGGACCTCGAATGCGGCGACGAGACGTCGCTGCCGGACTGGGGGTGGATCGCGAAGGCGAAGCCGGGGCGGGGCGTCTCGCGCTTCCCGGACTGGCTGCTGAAGGGGACGCCGCGCCCCTCGCGCGGGCGCGTCGCCGTGCCGCTCTGGGACTACTACGCCGACGGGGGCCTGCCGGAGGAGGCGCTCGCGCTGTCGCCGTCCGGCCTGCTCGGGCCCGTCAGGCTGGAAAGCCGCCCCCGCGCAGCCCCGGCGGACAGACCGCCCCCGGAAAAGGGTCAGTGGTGGGGTTCGGGTGGTCGGGTTGCGCGCGGAGGCTCCCGGATCCCGCCGACGCGGCCGCCGCGCGCCGGAAGACTTCCTCTGGCAGCCGTGTCCCACGGTTATTCTGTCGATTGAAAATGTAAGCGGCCAGAGGCGACGGACGGTCGGCAAAGACCGCTTTCCCCGTGGGTCTGTCGCCACGGATTCGTCTTGAACCGTGTGGGCGTGACACGGCTTCTCCCGCGTCTTGCGCGCTTTTGCAGGGGAAAGCGGCCATCTCCGCTTGGGCCATCTCCGCTTGCAGGACTAACCGGGCAGGTTCCCCCGTCGCCCCTGGCCACTTACTTTTTCAATCGACACAAAAGAAACCTGGATAAGTTTGTCCGATTTGCCCCACTTGCCATTTCCCGTTCCAGAGTGTATAATACCGCCCATGAAGACATGGTTAGCCTTTTGGTACGGCATCTTTCGGAACAATCCGACGTTTCGGCTTGTGCTGGGGCTCTGTCCGACGCTGGCGGTGACGACATCGCTTGAGAACGCGCTCGGCATGGGGCTCGCGGCGACGTTCGTGCTCGTCTGCTCGAACGGGCTCGTCTCGGCGCTGCGAAAGGCGATACCGGGCGCGGTGCACATTCCCTGCTACATCGTCATCATCGCGACGTTCGTGACGGCGATCGACCTGCTGATGCAGGCGTACCTGCCCGACCTCTCGGCCTCGCTCGGCATCTTCATCCCGCTCATCGTCGTCAACTGCATCATCCTCGGCCGCGCCGAGGCGTTCGCCTGCCGGAACGGCGTCCTCGACTCGCTGGCGGACGGGCTGGGGTCGGGTCTCGGCTTCACGCTCTCGCTCTCGCTCATCGCGACCGTGCGAGAGATCTGCGGGGCGGGGTCGCTCACGGTCTGGGGGGGCCTCGCGTTCAAGGACCTGAACCCCGGCCCCGTGACGCTCGCGATCCTGCCGGCGGGCGGCTTCATCACGCTGGGGCTGTTGCTCGCGCTCATCAACCGCCTCGGCGAGTGGAACGCGCGGCGCCACGGCGCGCCGGCGCCGCTGCCGGTCAGCCTCGACTGCCGCCACTGCACGCTGTGCGGGAGGGGGAGGGATGGGAAGTGAGAAACGAGAAGTGGGAAGTGGGGGCCGGGAAGTGAGGGCTGCGGGATGAGATGCCCCAAGTGCCAGGCTGACGACGACAAGGTGCTCGACTCGCGCGGCGCGCGCGACGGCGCGGCGATCCGCCGCCGCCGCGAGTGCCTGAAGTGCGGCTACCGCTTCACGACCTATGAGGAGGTCGACCGCGACGAGCTTCAGGTCGTCAAGCACGACGGACGCCGCCAGACCTTCGAGCGCCAGAAGCTCGAGAAGGCGATTCGCCAGGCCTGCGGCAAGCGCAAGATCTCGAACGAGCAGATCAAGACGATGATCGACAACGTCGTCGCGAAGCTCGAAGGCGACGAGATCCCCTCGACGAAGATTGCCGAACTTGTGATGGAAGAGCTCCACAAGGTCGACGAGGTCGCCTACATCCGCTTTGCGAGCGTCTACCGCCAGTTCAAGGACGTCGCCCAGTTTCTCTCGGCCATTACGGAGATTGTGAAGAAATGAGTCATTACGAATACCAGCGTCCGCCGGTTCGCGTGGCCCTCATGGGGCTGGGGCGGGCCATGTTTTCCGAGCACTATCCGATTTACCTGAAGCATCCGACGCTGTTCAGGGTCGTCGCCGCGTGCGACCTCCTGAAGGAGCGCCGCGACATCGTCGCGAAGGACTATCCGGCCTGCCGGATGTTCCGCCAGTTCTCCGACATGCTCGACGAGCGCGACATCGACCTCGTGGACATCGCGACCTGCACGACGGATCACGTCAAGCACGCGCTCCTGTCGCTCAAGAAGGGGTTCTGGACGCTCCTGGAGACGCCGATGGCGCTGACGCTGAACGATGCGCAGCTCCTGCGCGGCCAGGCGATGAAGTCGAAGAACCGCCTCCTGATCCTCCAGCGCGGGCTGTTCTCGCCGGACTTCCTGCTGACGAAGCAGATGATGGCCGATCCGCGCCTCGGGCCGATCTACCAGGTCCGCATCCGCCGCGAGGACTTCGTGCGCCGCGACGACTGGCAGTGCGTCAAGCGCCTCGGCGGCGGTGCGGCCTACTACGCGATGACCGACCTCGTGATGCAGGCGCTGCGGCTCCTGCCGACGCCGCCGATCCAGATGTGGAGCGAGCTCAAGCGCATCGCCTCCCTCGGCGACTCCGAGGACTATGCGCACGTCACCCTCAAGACGCGCGAGATGATTTCGACCGACATCGAGTTCTCGGGCGGCGCCCTGCCGGGGCTGCACGCGCCGTCCTTCGAGCTGCGCGGCGAGCGCGGCGTCTTCCGCGTCGAGGCGGGGGCGTCCGAGGGGACGCTGACGGCGATTGACCCGAACTTCTCGTTTCCGCGCCGCCGGTCGTCCGTGCGCACGCCGCCGATCCGCGACATGCACGAGGAGTTCCCCGTGGTCACCGAGACCGTCTCGCTGCCGGGCGACACGCCGCACGGGCCGACGGCGTTCTGGCAGCACGTCTACGATACGGTGCGCACGGCCGCGCCGTTCCCGCTGCACCTCGACGAGTCGATCGAGACCGTCAAGTTCGCGCAGCTCATGAAGAAGACGAGCCCGTACGGAAAGTGAGGCGACGGGCGATGGGAAAGCAGGGCCACGGCGCGATGACGCAGAGCCTGGAGGACTACCTTGAGGCCATCTACGTGCTGGTCGAGGAGAACGGCAGCGCGCAGGTGCGGGACGTCGCGCGGCTCCTGTCGGTGAAGATGCCGTCGGTCGTCAAGGCGATCCACGAGCTCAAGAAGCTCGAGCTCGCCGTGCAGAACCCCTACGGGCCGATCGAGCTGACGACGAAGGGCGCGCTGGTCGCGCGCCGCGTCCTGAACCGCCACGAGCTGCTGCGGCGCTTCCTCCTCAAGCTCGGCGTCTCGCGCCGCACGGCCGACAAGGACGCCTGCCTCATGGAACACATCCTTTCCGCGGAGACTTTGGACAAGATCCGCATCTACACAGAAAAAGAACGATGAAAAGCCAAATCAACACGCTTCGCCAGCTCCAGGAGCTGGTCCTCACGCGCGACGAGCACAACCAGACCGGCGACGGGAGCCACCTCGACGCCCTGAACGACGCGATCGACGCCCTCCAGCAGAAGCTCGCGCCGCAGGTCGCGGGCATCTACGCGCGGCTCTACAAGAAGAGCCACATCGTGATCTCCGCGATGGTCAACAACTGCTGCGCGGTCTGCGGCATGCAGGTGCCGATCGCGCAGGGCCAGCAGGTGCGCCTCGGCCAGCACCTCGTCACGTGCTCGAGCTGCGGGCGCATCCTGTTCGCGGCGGACGAGGACGCGGTCGTCAACACGTCCGAGGCGCCGGACCGCGACAACCCGAAGACCGGCATCTCGCGCTTCAGCGCCGAGGAGCTCATGGTCTGCGACCTCGGCGCGTGCTCGCGCGAGGCGGCGATCGCGAAGCTGGCGCTCGCGATGGAGAAGAACCGGTTCATCTCGAGCGCCGAGAACCTCGTGACGGCGGCGCTGGAGCGCGAGGGCGTCCTCTCGACGGCGATGGAGGGCGGGCTGGCGTTCCCGCACGTGCGCGGCGTCGAGGGCGGCGGGCTCACGCTTGCGATGGGCGTCTCGAAGGAGGGCATCGACTGGGACGGCGAGAAGGTCAACATGGTCTTCCTCTCGGCGATTCCCGTCGCGGTCTCGGCGTTCTACCTGCGCCTGATGGCGGGGTTGGCGCAGACCTTCGCGAAGGAGGCGAACCGCACGGCCGTCCTGGAGGCGAAAGATTCCGCCGCGCTCTGGAAGGCGCTCCAGAAGGCCACGCGCGCGACCGTCAAGTGACGCGATGAGACGCCTCCTTTTCGCGGCCCTGGCGGGTCTCCTGTCCGTCGCCGCCGTCGCGGCGCCGCCGCGTCGCGCGGCTGCGTCGGCGAAGGCGGGGCCCGTGCAGACGGCCCACCGCCGCTCGCCCTACGTCGGGGCGATTTCGGCCGACGCGCAGTCGGGCGAGGTCTTCTTCTCCGACGGAGCCGACGCCGAGGCGTACCCGGCGAGCGTGACGAAGCTGATGACGGCCCTGCTTGTGCTGGAGGACGTGCAGGCCGGCCGCTACAGCCTCGCGACGCGCGTGACGGCGACGCCGGAGGTCTACGGCTCCGAGCCGAGCTGGATCGGACTCAAGGCCGGGCAGTCGATGACGGTCGAAGACCTGCTGACCGCGCTGCTCGTGAACAGCGCGAACGACGCGGCGATCGCGCTCGCCGTGCAGGCGAACGGCTCGCACACGGCGTTCGTGGAACGGATGAACGCGCGCGCGGCGCAGCTCGGCATGGCGCGGACGCGCTACTTCAACGCGAACGGCCTGCCGCCGAATCCGCGTCGCCGCTATCCGTGGAAGGACTTCAACCGCACGACGGCGGCCGACCAGCTGAAGCTCGCGCGGGAGATCCTGAAGCGCCATCCCGGCATCCTGAAGTACACGTCGATCAAGGTGCGGAACGCGGCGGAGACGCCCGTCCGGGACGGCTTCGGCAAGCCCTATCCGCTCAAGAACCACAACAACGTCATGGTGAAGGACGCGCGCAAGGTCATCAACCCGGACGGCACGGAGGCGGTGGACGGCCTCAAGACCGGCTACATCGACGCGGGCGGCTCTTCCGTCGTCCTGACGGGCACGCGCAAGGGCAAGCGCGCGATCGTCGTCGTGCTCGGCTCGGCGACGTCCGCCGAACGCGACGCGCACGCCGCGCGGCTGATGGCGGACGCCCTCGGCGCGCTCGCCTGGTGACGGAGGGGGCTTCATGGACGCGGTGCGACGGATCGGGCGTCGGGCTTTTACGCTCATCGAGCTGTTGGTGATCGTCGCGATCATCTGCGCGATGGCCGGCGTCGGCGTCGTCAGCGTGCGGGCGGGGCAGGGCGCCGCGCGCGTGAAGGGCGCGACGCGCGACATCTTTGCGGCGATCCGCCACGCGCGCTCGCAGGCCCTCGTCTCGCAGAAGCCCGTCATCATCACCTACTCGACGGACGAGATTGACGGCGAGTCGATCGCGAAGATCGAGGTGACGTCCGCCAAGCTGTTCACGGAGGGCGTTGACCGATCCAAGATCCGGACGCTGAAAGGCGAGCCGCTCGCGCCGCTGAAGCAGGAGCTTGTCCATGTCGAGAAGGCGGACGAGGCCGACGGGAAGCCCGCGACGGGCGCGAAGCCGGCGGACGAGGGCGGCTCGCTCGTCGAGGACGTCCTGTTCGCGCCGATCAAGGAAGACGTCGTGAAGGGCATGCGGCTGAAGGTCGTCGTGGGCGAGGACGAGGCCGGCGCGGCGAACGACGGACGCAAGCCGCATGACTCTCCCTACTCGAACGTCGACTACCTGCTCGGCAAGTTCAGGGACGCCCGCCGTGCCGACACGGAGCCCGTTGACGGCGCGCGCGACACGAAGGACGAGGCGCAGAAGAAGGGCGCAACGGCCGCCGGGCGGCAGGAACCCGTTTCCGTCGTCTGGGAGACGAACGGGCGCGTCGATCCGCATCAGGTCTGGGTCTATGCCGACGGACAGACGCCGGAAAGCGGGCTGTCCATTCGCATTGACCGCTTCGGCGCGGCAAAAGTCCTGTCGGGCGACGGGCGGGAGGACGACGAATGAAAGCCGGCTTCACGCTCCTGGAAGTCCTCTTGGCGTCGATCATCCTCGGCTTCGGGCTGACGGGCATCCTCATGTCGATGTCGCAGTCGCAGAAGATGATGCTCTCGCAGACCGAGCTCGAGACCGCGCAGGAGGTGATGGACCTCGGCGAGATGGCCTATCCGCTCGAAGAGGTGACGGACGAGGACGATCTCGACATCCGCGAGACGCGCGCGACGGAGCTGTGGGATCTCGTCTCGGACGAGCGCCTGACGCGCGAGCAGCAGGACAAGTTCCACGGCTTCACGTGGGAGCGCGAGAACCTCGACAAGAATCCGTCGGATGACGACCTGAAGCGCATGAACAACCTCTGCCGCGTGCGCATCACCGTCACGTGGGGGCCGCGCGGACAGGGGCGCGGCAAGAAGGAGCAGGAGAGCTGTGTCACGCTCTGGCGCAAGCCGTAGCGGCAGCCCCCGCCGCAGAAAGGCGCCGAGAACAGCGAAATGAAGAAGCCTGAACTTTCCGTCGTCATTCCGACGAAGAACGAGGAATCGAACATTGCCGCCTGCATCCGCGCGTTCGACGCGGTGCGCGCGCGGGTCGAGGTCATCGTCGTCGACAACTTCTCGGCCGACAGGACACGGGAAATCGCGTCCGCCCTCGGTGCGCGCGTCTTCACGCAAGGCCCCGAACGCTCGGCGCAGCGCAATCGCGGCTGGCGCGAGGCGACGGGCGACGTCATCCTTTTCGTCGATGCGGACATGATCCTGCCCCGCGAGACAATCGACGAGATTCTTTCCACCTATCACCCAACACCTCACACCCCTCACCCCTCACCTCTCACCTCTCAACCCTCCCTCTACATCCCCGAACACCGTGTGGGCCACGGCCTGCGTCTGCGTGCGCGCAACTTCGAACGGTCGTTCTATGACGGCACGTGCATTGACGGCCTGCGCGTCATTCCGCGTGCGTGGCTGGAGAAGGTCGGCGGCTATGACGAGAGCCTCGTCGCCTGCGAAGACTGGGATCTCGACCGACGCCTCCTCGCGGCGGGGACGCCGACGGTCGTCACGAAAGGCCATCTGCTCCACAACGAGGCGAACCTGGGGCTGGCGCGGCTGCTCGCGAAGAAGGCCTACTACGCGAAGTCGATGGCGGCGTACCAGGCGAAGTGGAGTGGGCATCCGGCGCTTCGGAAACAGCTGTCCGTCGGCTATCGCTTCTTCGGCGTGTTCGTCGAGCGCGGGAAATGGAAGCGGCTGCTGCGGCATCCGGTTCTCACGGCCGTGATGTACGCCGAACGCTTTCTGGTCGGCGTCACCTATCTCCTGAACCGAAATCGCGCATGAAAAGGGCGATGCGCGACGTCCGGGGCCGTGGGCCGCCATGAACGCCGCGCATCGTCTCGGCCCTTGTGGGGCGCGCGAACCCTACTTGGCCTCTTTCGCCGCCTTCTCGGCCGAGGCCGTCGCCTTCGCGGCGACTTCGCGCTCGGCGAGGATGTCCTCGACCTTCTCCTTGAGCGTCGCGAGCTCCTCGATGCTCATCTTCGCCAGCGGCTTGTCCTCGCGCACGGGCACGTTCATGCCGTGGGCACGGAGGAACTGGTCCACCTTGTCGCGGTTCTTCGCGTAAAGATAGAAACCGGCGGCGGCAACGCCAATGCCGACGGCGGCGCCTACGAGATGATTGGTTGTGATCGCCATGGTTGTTTCCTTTCCTTTTGAGTGGTTGTTGGTTCTTTGAGGTTATGTCATGGAGCGTAGTATATCATTTTTTCGCGTCCTGCATGTCGTAGAAGAAGATGCGCAGGGAGTTGCCGACGACGAGGATCGTGCTCGCGTTGTGCAGCGTCGCGCCGACGATGACGGGAATGAGGCCGAGCCCGCCGAGGAGCAGGCCAACCGTGTTCACGCCCACCGACACGAAGAAGTTCTGGCGGATGACGTCCATCGTGTGCCGCGCGAGCCCGTAGGTCGCCGGCAGCAGCATCGCGTTGTCGCCCGCGATCGTGATGTCCGCCGCCTCCATCGCGACGTCCGTGCGCGTCTTGCCGAGGGCGATGCCCACGTCGGCGTAGGCGAGGCCCGGCGCGTCGTTGATGCCGTCGCCGACCATGACGACGCCGTTGCCGCCCGCCTGCAGGCGCAGGATGACCTTCGCCTTGTCCTCCGGCATGAGCTCCGACTCGAAGCCGTCCAGCCCCAGCCGCCGCGCGACGACGTCCGCCTGCTGCTCCTGGTCGCCCGTGAGGAGCAGGATGTCGTCCACGCCCGCGAGCCGCAGGCGGTTGAGGGCCTTCTTCATGTTCTCGCGCAGCGGGTCGCGGATGCCGATGAGGCCCACGATCTCCGAGCCGCGCGCGACGTAGATGACGCTCTCGCCGTTCGCGAAGAGCTTCGAGGCCTGGTCGCGCATCGGGTGCGTATGGATGCCCGCCTCGTTGAGGAAGCGCTTCGACCCGACGCGCACGACCGCGCGGCCGACCTTCGTCCAGACGCCGCGTCCGACGACCGTGTGGATCTCCTGGTGGCGCGGCACCTTGCCGCCGACGCGCTGGAGCTGCGCGAGGATCGCGTTCGCCATCGGGTGCCGGCTCGTCTCCTCCGCCGCCGCCGCGAGCGCCAGCACCTCTTCGCGCGAGTAGTCGGACGAGACGGTCGCGATCGACGTCACGCGCGGCTTGCCCTCCGTGAGCGTGCCCGTCTTGTCGAGGATGAGCGTGTCCGCCTCCGTGAGCGACTGCAGCGAGCCGCCGCCCTTGATGAGCACGCCGTTGCGGGCCGCCGTCGAGATCGCGGCGGAGAGCGCCGCCGCCGTCGAGAGGCGGATGCCGCACGAGTAGTCGATGACGAGCATGTTGAGCGCGCGGTTCACGTCCCGCGTGCCGAGGAAGACCGCCAGCGCGAGCGTGATGTTCACCGGCACGAGCGCGGACGAGAAGCGGTCGGCATACGTCTGGATCTCGGCCTTCTTGCCCTCCGCGTCCTCGACCATGCGGATGATGCGCGAGACGGCCGTGCCCTCGCCGACGGACTCCACGCGCACGGCCGCCGTGCCGTCCACGGCGAGCGTGCCGGCGTAGACCTTGCCGCCCGCCTCGCGCGGCACGGGGCCGAACTCGCCGGTGATGGACGACTGGTCCACGAGGATCCGCCCCGCGACGACCTCGCCGTCCGCGACGATCTTCTCGCCCGTGTGCACGACGATGTAGCAGCCGGGGCGCAGCTCCGAGACGGGCACGCGCCGGAGCGGCGAGCCGAGTTCGCCGTCCGCCGAGAGCCACGCCTCCTCGCCGTCCACCGACAGCATGTCGCGGATCGCGTTGCGCGTCTGGTCCATCGTGTAGGCCGTGAGCGACTCGGCGAGGTCGTGCAGGAGGAGGACGGTCAGCGCCGAGCCGGCGCGCCCCGACGCGACGCTGGAGACGATCGCGAGCGCGCTCAGCGTGTCCGCGTTCGGCAGGAACGTGCGCACGAGCGCGCCGAGGCCGCTGCGGAAGATCGGCAGCGCGAGCGCGAGCGCGCCGAAGCCGGTCGGCGTCAGGACGCGGCCGAGCAGGGTCGCCGGCACGGCGCGCCTGAAGAGCCACGAGCCGACGAGCAGCGAGCCCGCGACGCCCGCGCGCGTGAGCATGACGGGTAGCGTCTCCTCGTGCAGGTCGCGCTCCGTCACGCGCAGGCGGTTGCGCTCCTCGCGCTCCTTGCGGAGCGCGCTCAGGGAGTGGATCTGGATCAGGCTCTCGACGGACTCCAGCAGCTCCTCGTCGCCCGTCACCTCCGGGTCGTAGGTGAGGACGACGCTCGACGCTGCGCAGTTCATGCGCTGCGAGCGGACGCCGCGCAGCTGCGAGAAGTGGTTCTCGAGGTCGGTCTGCTCGGCCGACAGGTAACGCACGGCACGGCAGACGAGACGCACGCGCCCCGGAATCCGGTGCGCGAACTGGCACTTGAGCAAAGGCGCTCGTGACGAACGGAATGACATGATGACGATTCCTCCTGTGAAATCAGCAGACGGGAATTATAGCACAATTGCCGATGGTGGTGGGGCTCATCCAAATATGATATAATGTAGGCATTTAAGAAAGGCAGTGTAGGCATGGCATATATGCAATATACAATTCGAGGGGTTCCGCCCGCAATTGACTTGAGTCTGCGGCAATGCGCGAAAGCGGAATCAAAGAGCTTAAATCAATTTCTTCTGGATACGCTGGCCGCAGGGCTGGGCTTCTTCCGGCAACGTCCAAAAAACGAGTCGCTGTTGTCGCTTGCCAACACATGGGTTGCCGATTCCGAGGCGGACAAGGCCTTGGACGAAATGCGGACGATTGATGCGGACCTCTGGAAATGAAGATACTCATTGACACCAACCGCTATTCTGATTTCGCCAAAGGCGAGAAAACGGCCGTCGAGATCTTCACGACGGCAGATCGAATCTTCGTCCCCTTTGTTGTGGTTGCCGAGCTTCGTGCGGGTTTCAGCAGCGGAACGATTTCACGACACAACGAGGCTGTCCTCGTGCGCTTTCTGGCGAATGAGCGCGTTGAGGTTCTTTATGCGGATGCCCAGACGACACACATCTATGCAGAGGCTTACGCTCTGCTCAGGCGAAACGGCACGCCGATTCCAACGAATGACCTGTGGATCGCCGCATTGGCGATTCAACATTCGCTCCCTCTTTGCTCACGCGACGCGCATTTCGAGAAGCTGCCTCAGATTGCGCGCCTATAGGCTTTCCGCCGTCGAAGGTTGCCGTTGCATGAAGAGCGCGCCGACGTTCCTGCCGCCGGCGCGCTTGTCTTCGAGATGTCGGATCGGCCTTAGAAGTTCCAGGCGAGCTCGACGCGGCCGAAGAACGCGGCGTTGTCGGAGCCGTCCCTGAAGTAGTCACCCTTGCCGAAGTACTCCCCCTGGAAGGCGATCTTGCCGCCCTTGAGGATGTCCGCCCCGAAGAGCTTGGCGGGCTTGATCTCATACTTGACCTGCGCATACGTGCCCCGGAACGTGCCGGCGTCCTCCTCCTTCACGGCCGTGAACATCGGGCCGATCTGCGCCTTGACGGACGAGAACGAGCCGACGTTGCAGCCGAACGCGAAGTGCGGGTAGACGAGGTTCGTGTAGTCGTACTTGTTGTACATCGGCGCGATCGATTCGCCGAGGCCCGTCTCGCGGTTGAAGACCGCGTGCCAGGCGTGATCGCCGCGGTCGCCGTCCTCGTCGCCGGAGAGCAGCAGGACCGCACCGGTGAACTTCGGCTTGCAGCCGGCCTTGGGCGCGTAGGTGAGGCCGCCGTAGGCCTGTCCCGCGAAGAGGTCGTGCGAACCGGCCTGGCCCGCGAGCTCGAGCTCGCCGCTCAGCGTCTCGGTGAAGCGCGGCAGCAGACGCACGCCCAGCGTGTGGGTGTCGGCGCGGTCGCCTTCCCTGTAGTACTTGGAGTCGCGGTTGCGGATCTCGCTCTTCGCCACGTAGTAGGCGTCATAGCCGAAGTCCGCGTTCGCGCGGTCCTGCCAGTAGAGGCCGGCGCCGAACTCGTCCTGCCAGTAGCCCGTCGTGTCGTAGGCGTGCGGGTCCTTGCCGTTCTCGTGCTCCTTGCCCAGGGTCGGCATCCAGTCCTTCTTCGTCTGGTAGAGGGCGAAGGCGTCGAGCGTGCGCTTCTCGTCCGCGTGCCAGGTGAGGCGCACCGCGTCGAAGTAGGCGGAACGCGAGCCGTCGCCGCCCGTGCCGTCCGAAATGACGCGCTTCGCGCCGAAGGCCATGTCCTGGCGGCCGACCTTCAGGTCAAGCGCGCCGTCGAAGAGGCGGTTCGCCGTGAAGTAGAGGTTGTCGATGAAGAGGACGTCCGGCCAGCGCTGCTTCGAGGAGTTCGACTCCGGGCGGTTGTAGTAGCGGAACTCGTCCGCGAGCCGCAGGAAGATGCCGCAGTCCGCGTAGGCCGCGCGGATCCACGGGCGCAGGCGGACGCGGGCGTAGTTCGAGTCGTCCGCCTCGCCGCGCTTGGCGTTCGGCAGGTTGTCCGTCACGTCGTAGCGCAGGCGCACGTCCGCGCCGACCTTGACGGAGAGGTTCGTGCCGTCCGCGACGGCCGCCGAGGCGGCCAGCGCGAACAGGGCTGCGAGAGACAATCGGTTCATGGTTCTGTTCCTTTTGGGGGCGTTTCGGGTTGCGTTAGCGGGCGACGGGGATGTAGTGCAGCTTGCGCGCCGTCTCGCCGCCGTGCGCGAAGCACCAGTCGAAGTAGGCCTGGAGCGCGGCCTTCTTCTCCGCCGGCGTGTCGTTGCGCGTCAGGATGTAGGTCTTGCCGAGGATCGGCCAGTCGGCGGCGTCCGGCGCGGTCGCCTTGCCGTTGGCGGCGAGGCGGGCGACGGCCAGTTTCGACTCCAGCGCGAAGGTGTACTCCGTGTAGCCGATCGCGCCCTTGATGCGCCGCACGTTGTTGCAGACGCCGGGGTTCTTCTGTCCGGCGATGCCGCACGGCCACTTCAGCTGGGTCGCCGCGCCGAAGCGCTCCTTCCATTCGGACGAGACCGCCGAGAGGTAGGTCGTGAAGATGTGGGTCGTGCCCGAGCCGTCGCCGCGGTGGACGACCGTGATCTTCAGGTCCGGCAGGGCGAGGCCGGGGTTGAGCGCGGCGATCTTCGCGTCGTTCCAGCGCGTGACCTTGCCGAGGTAGATGTCGGCGAGGGTCGCGCCGTCGAGCGTGAGCGCGCCGTCCGCGACGCCCGGCAGGTTCACGGCCGGGACGACCGCGCCGGAGACCATGTGGAACTGCTGGAGGCCGGCTTCCCTGCAGGCGTCGGCGGTGAGCGGCGCGTCCGTGCCCGCGAAGTCGATCGTGCCCGCCTTGATCTGGCTGATGCCGGCGGACGAGCCGACGGACTGGTAG
This sequence comes from Verrucomicrobia bacterium UBA1629, assembly GCA_002321305.1. Taxonomy (GTDB): domain Bacteria; phylum Verrucomicrobiota; class Kiritimatiellia; order RFP12; family UBA1067; genus UBA1067. Next base: position 13,517 of record DCMF01000057.1, read on the forward strand.
TTGACCTTCGCGCCGAGGCCGCTTTGCGTGTAGGCGTAGCTCCACGCCTGGTAGAGCGGCGCGGGGAAGCTGCCGCCGGCGCCGTTGAGTTCAAGACGGTCGGCGGCGAGGGCCGCCGCGGCCGCGCAGGTTGCGCCCAGGAGGGCGAGTGCTTTCTTCGTTTTCGTGTTCATCTGTTTTCTCCTTTTCTTTTATGCCCCGCCGGGATTGGCCGGGCGTTTTCCTTTTCCTTGTCGGATGCCGCGTAGTATGGAATTTCTTTGTTAGGCGCAAATAAGGTCTTCATGAAAATTGCGTTAAAATCGGGCTCTTCAGGCATAGGTG
>DCMF01000096.1 GCA_002321305.1 Verrucomicrobia bacterium UBA1629
GCGCCTTGCAGGACTGGAGCGGACTTTGGCGCTTCGCCTGGACGCACAGCGACTGGTACGGGTTCATAAAGCCCGAAATCAGCGCCGTGGCTTCGTTCGACGTCGTCAACGACCCGATCCAGCGCGTGGCCGAGCGCGCGGGCATCGCGCTCTTCCTGCGCGGCGACGCGGCGCCGCTGACGAACGCGTGGCGCGTGGGCTACAGCCGCAATTGGCTGAAGACGCTCGATCCCGCCTTGGCGCAGAACGTCCACCGCAAGGATACGGCGCGGGTCGGCTGGTCGGCCAAGTATGGAATGGACCTGGACGGTACGACGCCCGGAGAGATGCCGCCGCTGCCGGCGCCGGGGCGGCAGGTTTCGGTCGACCGCGAGAAGGGCGTGTTCCGCGTGGACACGCCGCGCACGTCGGGCGGCTACATCGAGGAAGGTCTGCTGGACGCCGGCGCTTTGCGGGCGCGGGTCTCCGGATCTCCCGCGACCGTGTACGCAACGTCGCTTTCGGACGCGCCGATCCGTTCGGCCGCGCGCATTCTCGTCGCCCATCTGACGGACGTCCAGCGCGCGCACACCAAGTTCGCCGATGCGGACATGAAGATCCTGCTCTCCTGGGGCGATACGCCGCAGATGTTGATGCGTCCCGGCAAGGCGGAAATCTCGCTTGCCGTGTCGCATCCGGAAACCTATGCGGTCTGGTCGCTGGGACTTGACGGCGCGCGTCGCGCCAAGGTTCCCTGCCGCGTCGAGGAAGGGCGATTGGCGTTTCTGGCGGATGTGTCGGCCGATCCCAAGTCCGCGACCTGCGTCTACGAGGTGGTCCAGGAGAGGGACTGGGTGGGCGAGGCTCCCACACGCTTCAAGAGCGGGGCGAGCGCTCCTTCGCTGTCGGTCCTTGGCCCGAAGTCCGAGCTCGTGAAGGGCGACCTCGCGCGCTTCGAGCGCGTCTGGACGCGCCTGGAGAAGGGCGAGCCCGTCCGCATTGCCGTCGTGGGCGGCTCGATCACGCGGGGCGCGGGCGCGTCCAAGCCCGAAAACCGCTACGGCGAACGGTTCGCCGCCGGCTGGCGCCGCGCGTTCCCCTGGGCCAGAATCGACTTTGTCAACGCCGGCGTCGGCGCGACGGGATCGGACATCGGCGCGTTTCGCCTGCAGCGCGACGTGCTGTCGAAGAAGCCGGACGTCGTCGTCGTCGAGTTCTCGGTGAACGACGGCCGGGGCGACCGTTGGGCGGCGAGCTACGAGGGCGTCCTGCGGCAGCTCCTGAAGGCGCCCGGCGGCATCGCCGTCATCGCGCTCGGCATGGTCGGACAGGACGGGACGAGCGTGCAGGAATGCCATGCGCCCGTCGCGGCGCACTACGGCGTGCCGTACGTCAGCTATCGTGACGCGCTCTATCCGTACGTCAAGGCCGGGCTGGTCAAGTGGAGCGACCTGTCGCCCGACACCATCCATCCGAACGACGACGGGCACGCGTTTGCCGCCGCGCTCCTGAACCGTTGCCTTGCGAACGCTTATGCGGCGTTCAAGGCGTCCGGCCGCGCGCCGGCGGCGGTTCCGCCCCTGCCCGAGCCGATGTACGGCACGGACTTCGACCAGGGCGCGTTCGTCGAGATGAAAGACGTGAAGTTGTTGGAGAACAACGGGTTCTTCCCCTTGCGCGACTGGTGCTGGGGCGAGGGGCTGGCCTGCACGAACGCAGGCGGACGGCTGCGCTTCGAGGTCGAGGGCGCGACGGTCGCGCTCCTGTACCGCGTCGGCAAGGAGCCGTACAACTGGGGCAAGTTCTCCGTCAGGCTGGACGGGAAAGAGGTGGCGACGGCGATAGACGGCTACCGCGACCAGTGGTGGTGGCATACGCCCTCGCTGTTTCTTTGCGCCAACCGGCCCGGACGGCACGTGGTCGAAGTGGAGACGCTGGCCGAGAAGAACGAGAAAAGCGCGGGATACGGCTGCCAGCTGACGGGCGTGCTCGTCTCGGGACAGGCGAAAGACGGGTCGAAGGATGAAGAATGACTTAATTAAAGCGAAAGGAACAGTTCAAATGACGAAAGCGAAGAGTTTCGCTTGCGGCGCGCTTGCGTTGGCGGCCGGATTGCTTGCGCACATGGCGTGCGCAGGCGCGGAAGGGGCGGACGGGCGTTACGCGCCGGCGCCGTCGCCGCTTATGACCGAATGGGGCGAAAAGGTGACGCCGGAGAACGCCTGGCGGGAGTATCCGCGCCCGCAGATGGTGCGCGCGAGCTGGACGAACCTGAACGGACTCTGGGATTACGCCGTGACGAAAGGCGCGGAGGCGTTCCCGGCGAAGTGGGACGGGAAGATTCTCGTGCCGTTCGCCCTGGAATCGGCGCTTTCGGGCGTGGGGCGGCTGCTGGATCCGTCGGAGATCCTGTGGTACCGCCGCACGTTCGAGGCAAATCCGCGCGCGGGCCGGCGGCTTCTCCTTTGGTTCGAGCAGTCCGACTTCCGCACGCAGGTGTTCGTCAACGGGCGCGAGGCGGGGCTTCCCCACGAGGGCGGCTTCCTGCCTTTCTCGTACGACGTCACCGGACTCGTGCGCGAAGGGGCGAACGAGCTTCTGGTGATGGTGTGGGACGCGACAAATTCCAGCCTCGGCGGCATCGGCAAGCAAAACGCCCAGCCGCACGGATGCATGTACACGCGCGTCTCGGGGCTTTACGGGACGGTCTGGCTGGAGGAGGTTCCCGAGACCCACATCGCCGGCTACCGCGTGACGCCCGACATCGACGCCGGGACGGTGAGCTTCTCTTTTGACGTCGCCGGCTCCGGTCGCGCCGCGATGCCCGTCGAGGTGCGCATCGGGGAGTTGCGCGCCGTGACGGACGGTAACGGCGAGGTCTGCGTCCGGATGCCCGAGGGATTCAAGCTCTGGAGCCCGGAGGAGCCGAACCTCTACGACTTCACCGCGACCTGCGGCGAGGACGCCGTCCGCGGCTACTTCGGCATGCGCAAGTTCGACATGGCGCCCGACGCGAAGGGCGTCCTGCGCTTCCGGCTGAACAACTCTTTCCGCTACATCCTCGGGACGCTCGACCAGGGCTGGTGGCCGGACGGGCTTCTCACGCCGCCGTCGGAAGAGGCGATGGCCTGGGACGTCAAGCTGCTGAAGGATGCCGGCTTCGACATGATGCGCAAGCACATCAAGGTCGAGCCGCGCCGCTACTATGCGCTTTGCGACCGGCTCGGCATCCTGGTCGTGCAGGACATGCCGTCGGGCTGGGGAAACCTGGAGGCGCGCTACGGCTTCTACCGCCGCGAGCTCAAGGAGATGATCGACCATCTCTACAACGTCCCGTCGATCGTGATGTGGGTTCCGTACAACGAGGCGTGGGGCCAGCCCGGCCCCGTCCAGACGCGCAACACGCTCCTCTGGACGCGGCGGTATGACCCGACGCGCCTCGTGGACGGTCCTTCGGGCTGGCGCGACTACGAGGGCGGCGACCTGGGCTGTGGGAACGGCGAGCGCAACGCGACGCGCCATATGCCGCCCGGGGTCGAAGAGGCGGGCGACGCCGTCGACCGCCACGACTACGGCGCGAAGCCGGGCATGGCGCCCGTGAATCCGCGCCGCGCGAGCTTCCTCGGCGAATTCGGCGGCATCGGTTGCCGCGTGGACGGGCACCTGTGGACGACGAACGCCTGGGGCTACGGCGATACGGGCAAGGACGCCGACCGCAAGGCGTTCGAGACGAAGTACGTGAACCTGATGGACCATGTCGGCGGCCTGGCGGCGAAGGGGCTCGCCGGGAGCGTCTACACCCAGACGACGGACGTCGAAGGCGAGATCAACGGGCTTGTCACCTATGACCGGAAGGTTGTGAAGTTCGACCCCACCGTGCTCGCCGAAGCCCACCGCCGCGTGCGCGAAGCGGCGGAGAAGGCCAGCAGGGGAGAGAACGAATGACGGGGAAGCGCACGGCGGTTTTTGCGCTGGGCCTCGCCGGCCTGCTCGGCGCGGCGTTCGCCGCCGCGCCGGAAGGGCTGACGGCGGAGTACCGGGAGAATCCGGACGGGCTGGACACGCCTTCTCCGCGCCTCTCCTGGCGCCTGCCGGACGGCACGGCGCGGCAGACGGCCTACGAGCTGGAGATCGACGGCGTATCGCAAGGGCGTGTCGCCTCGTCCGAAAGCCTGAACGCCGACTGGCCGGGCGGCCCGCTCGCGACGTCGCAACGCGTGACGTGGCGCGTGCGGACGTGGGACGAGGCAGGCCGCGCCTCGGACTGGTCGCCCCCCGCCACCTTCACGATGGGCGTCATGCGTCCGGGAGACTGGCGGGCGAAATGGATCG
>DCMF01000053.1 GCA_002321305.1 Verrucomicrobia bacterium UBA1629
GATGTCAGGCAGGCGTCGCACACGGGAATTTGGCCCACTTATAAAGATCTAGGTGATTTTCAACTGCTTTTTAGGCTAATCTCCAACAGGGCCGAAGTCGAGATCAGGAGAAGTCGCCGAACGAAAGTGGGAAAAACAGCAGAACGAAACATGGAAAAATAGCCGAACGGATTGACCGTCAAAGCAGGATTTTGGTATAATCTGCCCGTCATGGCAAAATATCGCAGACGGATCGCAGATGGTATCCTTGACTATAAACTCTCGGCAATGGGAGCGGTTTTAGTGGAGGGCGCCAAATGGTGCGGCAAGACGACGACATGTGAACAGCACGCGAAAAGCGTCTTGTACATGGCCGATCCGTCAATGCGCGACCAGAACCTAAAGCGGGCGGAAATAGACGTCTATTCCCTGCTCGAGGGGGCGAAGCCTCGGCTCATCGACGAGTGGCAGGATGCGCCGAAGCTGTGGGACGCGATCCGTTTCTCGGTCGACCACGGACGCGAGGGCTGTGGGCAGTTCATCCTGACGGGAAGTGCCGTGCCGCCCCGACTGGGCGAAATCTCCCATACGGGAACCGGGCGCTTCGCGCGAATCAGGATGCGCCCCATGAGCCTGTGGGAGTCCGGGGAGTCTTCGGGAGAAGTTTCTCTCGGCGCCCTGTTTGAAGGGAACGGCCCGAAGACGGCATCAGGAATCAACCTGACGGTGGATGACCTCGCCTTTGTCGCCTGTCGCGGCGGATGGCCGCAATCGGTCGAGCGCAAGGGCGAACGCGCCCTGATTGCGGCACGGGAATACGTCGAGGGCGTTATCGAGAGCGACATCACGCGGGCGGACGGGATTCCGCGGGACCCGGATCGCGTTCGCCGGCTGATGCGCTCCTGCGCACGACTGCAGGGAACGCAATCCAATCTCGCGGCCGTCCGAAAGGACATGCAGGCCAACGACGTGCGGACGCTGGATGAGGGCACGATCCACTCGTATGTCACGGCCCTGAAAAGGATCTTCGTCATCGAGGACCTCTCGGCCTGGTGCCCTGACTTGCGGTCGAAAGGCGCGATTCGCACGACAGACACGCGCTACTTCGTCGATCCGTCGATTGCGGCGGCATCACTGGGAATCGGGCCGGGAGACCTTAAGAACGACGTCCGCAGCCTCGGGTTCTTCTTCGAGGCCCTGGCGATTCGCGATCTCAAGGTCTACATGGATGCCTTGCGCGGGCATGTGGAACGCTATCACGACAAGACGGGACTTGAATGCGACGCCGTCCTCCATCTTGGAGACGGGAAATACGCGCTGGTGGAGATCAAACTTGGCGGAGAGACCTTGACCCGCGAGGGGATCGCCACCCTTCACAAGCTCAGGGGGCTGATCTCCTCAAAGGGCCTTAAGGCGCCGGCATTCATGATGGTGCTGACGGGAACGGGGTCGTTCGCCTATGAAGAGGACGGCGTTCTCGTCTGCCCTCTCTCGGCACTGCGGCCCTAAGATTGACGTCCAGCCGGATTTTGCCAAGGTGCAGACCTGAAGATGGCGATCCCTCCCTCCTACCGTCCCTTCTTCGGGTCGAACTCGATTTTCATCGGCCTCGACGGGATGGCGTGGACCCTCTCCCAGATCGCCCGCTGGATCTCGTTCGTCGGCGCCGGCGCCCAGCCCTCCTCGCACGCCGTGCGGTATGGGACGTGAACCATTGGCGTGACGCCAAGTCCCCTCAGGTAGCTCGGCATGCGCGCGAAGACCTCCGCCGGAGGCATCTCGTCCGTCACGGCATCGAGCCCCTTGGCCGCAGTCACGGAAGTCATCAGCGAGTTCGGGAAAGCCGAATTGGCCGCGCCCGTCAGGTAGGCAAGGCCGCGCGCGATCTCGCATCGGACGCGCCGTCTCGCGGCGGCATCCGTCGCGGCGTCCGCCGCGAGCCCTGCCACATTCACGGTCGCCCAACGCTCTTCGGGCGCGACAAGGAGCGGCGGCAGCTGCGGGTCGTCCGTCAGGAACAGGATGGCCTGCGCGCCCGTCTTCTCGCGGAGCGCAGAAGCGTTCCGGAGGCTTGGCCTCTCGGTCTCGGCTTGCTCGATGCGGATCCTAATGTTCTTCTTGTAACTGTCGATGACGGTCTCAGCCTCTGCACCATAGGGAGTTCCCGCGTTCGCGACGACCACATAGCCCCGATAGGAGTCCGGACGTTGGACGAGTCCGCCGAACTGGCGCATCTGCACCCTTCGGATGAGTTCGCTCCGCTTGGGCTTCCCCTCGCCTCCGCCATCCGCCGCCAAGCATGCGGCGACGAGGAGTGAGGATGCCAGTAAGAGTATGTCTCTCATGGGTCTCATTTCTTTTCAGATGTTGTCGTATGGTGAAGAGGGCTATCTGCGGCGCAGTCCGCGCATGACGGCACGCGGCAGGGCGAGCGGAGGAAGCCCCTCGCGCCTCAGCATCTCGTTTGCCGCCTTCGTGAAGTCCTCGACGTCCCGGTCCGTGAATCTCTCGGCATCCGCGCTGATCTCGTGCAGTTGCGCCTGCAGCTCGTGCCGGTATCGGGCGAGGCGGCGGAACTCGTCCATCGTCTCGTTCATGATTCTCGCTACGTCCTCGCCCGCCTCCATGCGCCTCGCGAGATCCTCCTTCGTCTCCTGCACCGCTTCCTTCAGCGCGCGCGTGCGGGCGTCGTCCGTGTCGAGGATCGCGACGGGCTCCTTCAGGCTTTCCCTGAAACTGCGGACGAACGCCTCGCCATAGGCGTAGTCGCCGATGACGGGCTCGCCGATCTTCATGTCGAGCAGCCACGAGAGGTGCTCCTCGGCGGCGTGCCTGAAGACCTTCGGCTGATGCGCGCCCAGCTCGATGGGCTTGGCGAGCGGGCGCTGCCCCGGCACGCGCAGCCCGCCCTCGTAGCGCAGGATGCCGCGTTCGTCACGGTTGGTCTTCAGGGGCTGCAGCCTTTCGGCCGTCTCGGCCCGTTCCCGGCCCGCCGGCGAGGGGCCTGTCCCCACGGCGGCGGGCTTCGCGGCGGGGACAGGCCCCGCAGGGGACGCAGAGGACGGACAGGACGCAGGGGACGGGCGAGGCGCCTGAGAACCTGCCGGCGAGTCGCCGCGCCCGCGCGCGGCCCACCACCACGCGCCCGCCGCCAGCGCGGCCAGCGCGAGCAGCGCGCCCCCGGAAACCGCGGCGCGCCGCGCGCGCGGTGACGGGGACAGGCCCCGCCGCGCAGGGCCGCGCCCGGCCCCGACTGTTCCGTCAGATCTGTTCCATGCCATGTCCTGAAGCCCCCCTGAATGCGCAGCGCCCTGCGCGTCCCTTGCTCGTCTTCTGCGTCTTTTTTGTCCTCTGCGTCCTGCTCCCCATGCGAAAGCCCGCCCGCACGTGCGGACGGGCTTTCGTTTCAGGTTGCGCCAAGCCGCTTACCTCTGCTTGCGCCTGAGCGCGAGGCCCGCGATGCCGAGCAGCATCAGAAGCCCGCTCGTCGGCTCCGGGACGGCCGACCAGCCGCCGGTCGACGTGCCGGTGTCCTGCCCAAGGAAATAGGTGCCGAGGTTCATCAACGAAAGCCCCGACTCCGCGCCGACCGTGCCCGTCGCGACGTTCGCGATGTAGAAGTCCTTGTCGAGCGCGTCGTCGTGGTAGGTGTAGATGATCGCCCCGTAGACCGTGTCGCCGACGGCGGCCTCGGTTGTCAGGGCCAATGCGCTCGACAGTGTCTTGGTCTTGCCGTCTTGGGCCGCCGTCCCGAGCTTCCCTTTCGTGTAGGCATCGTACACCGACTTCATGTTGCCGTTGGCGTTGTAGTCAGCGAGGAAGCCGTCGTACTCGCTCGCCGTGAGCGTGAACAGGTAGCCCGTCGCCGCGCTCTTGATGGCCGTGGTCGAGAATCCGCCCTCGGCGCTTGCCGCCGTGAACAGCTTGGCGGAGTCCCACTTGACCGTGGCCGCCTGGGTTGCGACAGCCGCGCCGATGACGGCGGCTGCCAGGATGAGTTTCTTCATTGTCATGTTTCCTTTCTGGTTTTGCATGGCACACGTTGCGCCACACGAAATTCAGCGCCGCAGGCATTCCCTTACAGGGCCGACGGAATCGTGATCGTCGTCGAGGCCGTGCCCACGAGGACGACGAACGCCTCGCCCGCCTTGACGGGAATCGCGTTCTTGCAGTAATCCGAAAGCGTATCCAGCTTCGACTCGTCGTTCACGTCTTCCGTCAGGTACCAGCCAGGGGTGCAGCCGGCCTCGGCGGCGAGATCCTTGCCCACATACGTGTACGCCTTGTCGACCGCGCCGTTGGCGAGCAGGGTCTTCACTTCGTCTGAACCCGCCATCCAGTCGTCGCTCGCCGTGATGTCGCCGAGCGTGATGTCCACGGGAGAGACGTTGCCCGTGATGTTGTAGTGGCCACTGCCATTCAACTTGATCGGCTGGTCGACCGCGAGGACTTCGCCCGCGTAGGTGAGCGTCGTCGAAGCCGAGCCGACGAGGACGAGCAGGCCGTTGCCGAGCGGCAGCGGGTCGCTGTTCTTGCAGTAGTCCGAAAGCGTATCCAGCTTCGACTCGTCGTTCACGTCTTCCGTCAGGTACCAGCCAGGGGTGCAGCCGGCCTCGGCGGCGAGATCCTTGCCCACATACGTGTACGCCTTGTCGACCGCGCCGTTGGCGAGCAGGGTCTTCACTTCGTCTGAACCCGCCATCCAGTCCGCGCTCGCGGCAATGTCGCCGAGGATCATCTTATCGGCGTCCTTGCCCGCCGCCCTGAACGTCGCGACCGCAAGGTTATAGGCCCCGCTGCCCTTGAGCTCCTTATTCTGATAGCCGACAACGTTCGCGGGGTGCTTACGCCCCGCAAAGACGGGGAAACGCGCCTCCGCCCCGTGAAGCGGAAGTGCAGGGAAAGGCAGAAGAATTTCACATGGCTACCACAGTCCAAGCCGCCTCATTGACTTGCCGATAAGTAATGTGATACAATGTGCGCATCTTACAGGTAAGAAAGGATTGGCATGACAAAGGTAATGACTACAAAAATGTCTTCAAAAGGGCAGGTTGTCCTTCCGGAGGCGTTGCGCCAGATGTACGGCTGGGAGTGCGGCACGGCATTCACCATCCTTGCGTACAAGGGCTCGATAGTCATGCAGCCGCTGAAAACTCCTTCAGAGGATGAAATCGCGGCGGAGTTCGAGGCGGCGTTCAGGGAATCGCGTCGGCAGGCGGAGGCGGCGGGCATGACGCCGACGGACATTTCAAGTGCAATGTCCGATGTTCGCCGAGACAGGCTCACAAGGAAAGCAAGGGCGTGAGGGCTGTTCTCGACACCAATGTCGTCATGAGTGCCATCTTCTTCGGCGGGATGCCGCTGAAGATCGTTCGCGCGGCGTTCTCCAAAAGGGTGCGGCTTGTGGCATCGAGAGCCGTCGTGTCAGAATACCGCGAGGTTGCGGAAAGGCTGCACGAGCAGTTCCCTTCCGTGAACTACCGCCGTCCGCTGTCCATTCTTGAAAGCAAACTGACAGTGGTGCGCCCCATGGCCCTTGGCGAGACCGTCTGCCGCGACCCCGACGACGACGCAGTTATAGCCTGTGCGCTCGGCGGCAAGGCAAAGGTGATTTGCAGCGGTGATGGCGATTTGCTCGCGCTTGACGGCTTTCGCGGACTTGAAATCATGGATCCTTCAGACTTCTGCGAAAGAATGGAGCTCTGACAACGCCCACAGATGACGACAGGGAAGCCACCCTCATGCCGAGGGTGGCTTCTCGGCTTCCTGGCTTGGCGTCCGGACGAACTGCACCATTTTTGGCTCGCAAGAGGGAGAGTTCACCGGCATCGTGCTGTATTCCGGCGAACACACCCTACTCTTCGGTGAGGACTTCTACGCCGTGCCGCTGGCGGCGCTTGGCGCCTGAGTCACTCGTTGTCCAGCGTGATCGGCCGGATGCCGAGGTTGCGCAGCTCGTCGTTGCGCTTCTCGTAGAGGCCGAGAAAGTCGGCCTCGCTCAAGGTCTTCTGCGCACGGGACACCTCTTCCTCGACGCGCTTCTGCACGGCGATTTCCGCCTCCTGCCGCTCGACGAGCCGCCGGCCGTATTCGACGACCGAGCCGCCGGCCTTGAGGTAACTGCGCGCCTCGTCCTTCATCCCCTCGACCATCGCCTTGATCTGCTTGGCCTCAATCGAATCCTGTGCGGCGGGCGGAACCGTCTCCTTGAGCGCGCGCTCGATCTCGTCCACCGTCGTGCTGCGGACGCCGGCCTTGACGCCGGGAATGGCAAAGGACGCGAGGAAGCGGTCGCCCTCGGACGCGAAGACGTCGCTCCATCCCGTGCGGATGCCTTTCTCGATGACCGCCACATCCCCGATCACCTGCCGCCGCGTCTGGTCGGTCAGGAACGGGAGGGGCGCGCCCTGCCGCGTCCGCGCCCCGTCCGCCTCGGACGCGACGGAGCGCGTCCCGCCCCAGTAGGCCAGCCCGCCGACGGCCGCCGCAACCACGAGGGCCGCCGCCACGACGACGCGGCGGCGGACGCCGCGCACCTCGCCGTTGGCCTTCGAGCCGTCCGCCGCGACGACCTTGATCGGGCGGATGCCCTGCGCCCGGAGCTCCGCGAAGACGGCCTCGCGCGACGCGGCCTCCATCGTCGCCTCGTGCCGCGCCCCGTCGCTCGTCTTGTAGGCGTAGGTGTACTTCATCGACCCTTCTTCGGATCGAACTCGATCTTCATCGGGTTGGCGGGAACGGCGTGAACCCTGTCCCAGATCGCCTGCTGCACCGCGTTCGTCGGCGCCGGCGCCCAGCCCTCCACGCACGCCTGCTTGTAGGTGCACGAGGACGTCTCGCCGACGCCCAGAGCCTTTGCCGTTGACATCACGCGCGGAAGCGATTCGGGACAGGGCACGGAGACGGCCTGCGCATCCAAGTCACGCACCCCAAAGATCGGTCGCATGACGCAGGGCTGCATTTGGGAATTCGCCGCACCGCAGGCGTACATGAACGCGCGCCAGATCTCCTTTTGGAGACGTGCGGTCAACTTCTCATGCGAGGGACCGTCGACCGCCAATGCCCCAACGTTAATGCCAGCCCACGGGACTTCGGGCGCAACGATCAGAGAGGGGGTTGTCGCATTGTCGGAAATGGTGATGACAAGGGCGGCGTTGGAGACGTCGGTCTTTGGCTCGACGATCCGGACAGGGAACTCGAAAAGCTCTGCGAGGGATTGGCCTGGCCGGAAAAAGTCCTTGCCGTCAATCCGCTTCTGGTCGTTGACGATGACGATGTACTTGCCCGCATAGGGCTTGGCCAGCATGCCGCCCTCCGCCGCAATGCGGCGCGCACGGGCCTCACGCCGCTGCTTCCCGGTCGTGCGACGAATGCCGTTGGTCTCGGAGAGAACCGTTGTGGCCGCGAACGCGACCAGTGCGAAAACCGCGATTGCGAGCCTGTTCATCAGTTGATTCCTTTCCTTTCGTTTCGCTCTTTCCGAGACAGGGGGGCTTCGACTTCGCGCAAGCCTTTCTCGCGCATCAGCCCGTTGACTTTCTCAAGGTACTCGTTCAGCAGCTCGGGATTCCCCTCCTTCTTCAGATCTGCCACCGTGCCCATCGCCATTTCCCGCGTCTTCGCGTTCTCCCTGCGCTGCGCGAGATGGTCGGTCAGGATCTCATGGAAGCTGCGCCCCTTCTTCATCTCCTCCTCGATGACCTGCCGCGCCTCGATGACGCGCCGCTTCGCCTCCTTCACGGCTTCCGAGTCGGCCTCGCCGATCACGATGGGCGTCTTGAGCGATTCGAGAAAGTCGGCCTCCATGTCGTCTGAAATCGGGACAGGAGGAAGCTCCTCGTCAAAGTCGCCGGACACCGCCATTGCGATGACCTGATCCGAGGCGTTCGAGAACACGGGCGGCCTGGCGTTGCGGATGACCTTGCGCGTCTTCCCGTTCGGCATGATGCAGATGTCGATGATCTGATTCCAGTTGTTCGTGCGGGACGAGACGACCTTTCGCCCGTCCGTGTAAGGGAAACGCGGGTCGTTGGCGGGCGTCTCGGCCGGCCGCTCCGCCTTCGGCGCGGGGGGCTTCGCAGCAACGGTCGCCATCGCCGGCCGCAGGGACTTCTCGGACGCGGATACGGCTTCGCCTACCTTGTCGCGTCGGCAGATGACGAACGCGCACAAGGCCCCCAGCACGACGATCAGCGCAGCGGCAATTCCCCTCTGCCCACCTTTCCTGTGTGCAGGGGCGGGGCGGTCGGTTTGGTCTTCAGGTCTGTTCCACGCCATGTCCTCAACTTCCTTTCTACGGTTGCGTATTATAGCAAAAGTGCGTCCTGCTGGCACGGCGGCACGTAGTTGAATTCGATGCACGGCAACAGGCTGCCACAGTCGTCGCGCAGCAGCGCCCTGTCCGAGATCCGGCTCCAGTCAACCAGACGGCAGCACGTCGGCATGTGTGGGACGAAAGGCCTGTCCGACAGGAACGCCCAGCCCGTCTCTTCTGCAAATTCGCCGAGGACCTGCCCTGAATAGGAGCCGGCGATCTGCCAGCCGAATTCCCGCGCGGCCGCCTTGGCGAGCGGCCAGAGGTTCATGTGCCAGTTCGAGAGGTGGAGCGCAAGAACCCCTCCCGGCTTCAGCGCCGAGCGGTAGAGGGCGAACGCCTCCCGCGTGATGAGATGCGTGGGGACGGAATCCCCCGAATAGGCATCGACGACCAGGAGGTCAAAGGGCGGCATCCCCCGCCTGCAGTCCCGCTCCAGCTCAAGCCGCGCATCGCCGGCGACGATCTCGACCTTGGCCTTGGAGTCCGAAAGGAAGGTGAAGAGATTCGTGGCCGTCGCGGCCTGTATCGCCTCCGGGCAGATCTCGTAGAAGCGAAAGACGTCACCCGGGCGCCCGTAGGTCGCAAGCGTCCCGATGCCCATGCCGACAAGCCCCGCCCGGATGGGACGTCCCTCCTTGCGGGGGGCATAGGACTCGAAGGCGATGCCGCCGCCGTTGAGGCTGTAGTAAAGCGTCGGCTTGGCGGGAATGTCCGGGAGCTGCGTCCCGTGCACGGTTTTCCCGTGGTAGAAGACATGGATGTCTTTCGCTGTCCCGTTGGCGTATCGCACGAGGTCGTTGCGCACGCTCACGGTTCCGTAGAACCCACGTGCGCGCCAAAGCCGCCGCTGCCCGTTCGCATCGCCCAGCAGGGACGCGAACAGGACGAACGCGGCAATTGCGCCAAGGGCGGCAAGGCCGCCATTCCGCAGCAGCCGCTCTTCGCGCGTGCCGTTCAGCCGCAGGATCCCGAAGGCCAGCATGCCGCATGCGGCGACGAGCGCCAACGGGAATTCGGCAATCCAGTCAAAGGCCAACGGGGCGGCCACGCCCGTCAGGATGCCGCCTGCGACGCCGCCAAGAGACGTGCAGAAATAGAACAGCGGCAGCCGGTCCGCCTCCGGGCGGCTGCGGCAGAGCGCGGCATGAACCGCAGAGCAGACGACGAGAAGAAGGAGAACCGCCGCCGCAAAGCCGTACCCGAAGCGGAGCAGGCTGTTCGCCTTCGGCAGCAAAGACCATCCGGCGAACGCGAGCGTCGGCACGGACAGGGCGGCCCAGAGCGGCAGGAGCCGTTCGCCGAGGCGAGAGAACCCAATGACATAGCTCAAGAGGAACGCGGCCAGCAGGACGGCCCACATCAGCGGAAGAGGCGCGAAGTCCGTCGTGAGGAAGGTCGTCGTCGCCGTCAGCAGGGCGCAGGAGACGCAGGGGAGCGCCGTCCAGAGGGCAAGTGCCCCCAACGGAGGCCTCGGCGAAATCCCGTCCTTTGCCGTTGGCGCGCGAAGCGAGCCGGACGCCGGACGTATTCGCGCGACCAGCAGGGCGTAGAGAAGGATCGCCCCGCCGAGCGCGGCCCATTGGACGGCGAGCGGGAAGAACGGCTCGACGGCGAGCGGATAGGCGAGCAGGCCGGCAAGCGAGCCGATGTTGCTGACGGCGTAGAGGCGATAGACCTCGCGGCCGCCGCCCCGCCAGCTCTGCACGACCGTTGCGTTGGCCGACAGCGCAATCGACACGAGCCCCGTCAGGAGCGCGACCGCAACCGAGACGCCCAGCACGGGCGTAAGCTGCGCGACCTCGGCGAGCAGCGGCGTCTTCCACAGGGGGGCTGTGGCGGCCGTGCCGGACGCCAGCACGAGCAGCGCGAGATGCGTCCTCCTGCCGCCATGCGCCGGGATGAACGCATAGCCGTAGCCGGCCAAAAGCAGAATCTGGAACAGGACGAGGCACGTCACCCAGACGGCCGCGCTCCCGCCGAAGACGGGCAGCAGCGTCCGTCCGACGAGCGGCTGGACGAAGAAGGCGAGAAAGGAGCCGAGAAAGATGGCGACGGGGGCGACATTCATGGAGACGAATTATACCAAATCGGCGCAACCACCGTCCGCCGGAGACGTGCCCCAAGCGGTCGTGCCTCACAGCAAGTCGATGATCCGCACGGCGCCGAGGTTCGGCTGGGCGGGATCGGCATAGTAGCGCGTGATGGTCGAGATGTCGTCTCCCGAGATCGAGACCGCCATTTCGGCGCCAAACTTCTGGTACACGTGGTCAATGCAGATCTTGCGCAGCTCATAGGCCGCTTTCGAGCCACGGAACCCAAGCGCCCGCAAGTCGCGGTTGATGTCCTCAAACGTCTCGCTGGTGACGTCAAGGCCCGACCATCCGCCATATTCGTCAAGGCGCGCCCAGATGTCATCGTGAATCGGCCAGTAGACGCGCCGCCCGCTCGAAAGTGCCGTCTTGTGCGGCGTGTAGCTCAGATAGTGCCGCCCGTCCCGTGTCACGAAGTTCGCCTCCGTCAATCGCAGGACATCGCCGTTGCGCATGGCGAATTCGAGCATCATCGTTGCGGCCAGCCAATGTTCCCCGGTCTGCTGCGCGTACCAGGCCTTGACGCGCACGAGCATTTCCCCCGATGGCCGCACATAGCGTGGCGCCTGCGCCCGGAACACGGGCAGGTCGAGCGGCGGAAGGTCCAGGCCCGCGTCTTTGTAGTAGGGACGGCACCACGTGGCGAAGAGGCTGCGCAGCTGGCTGACATGGCTCCAAACGGTGATTCGCGCCAAACCGCGCGACATGAAGGTCGCCAACGCCGCATCGATCCTCTGCCGCGTCAGCGCAGTGACGGGCGATGTCAACGCGATCCCGGCCGCCTGGCACACGATCCGCGTCCCGCGCAGGACGTTTGCCACAGTGTCTTCGCTGGGCCGCCCCGTCTTCATTCGCTCAACCTGAACCACCACGCGGTAGCATTTCATGACCTGTTCGATTGTTGTCATTCTTGTTCTCTTTGTTGTGACGATTTTGCCTGAAGTCCGTGAATTATACAGGAATCCCCTCATAAGGCAGAGCCGGACGGCGGCGAAAAGTTCCGCACGAGCTTCTCATTTCCGCTGCCGACCGCCGACTACAGCGCACCGAGAATCCGCGCACGCGCCGCCCTGTATTCGCGGGCGGTGATGCTCTTGGCCGCGCGCAGCTCGTCCAGCTCCTTCAGGCGCGCCCTCGCACTGCGCGGCGTCCGCCCCGCAGACGCATCCGGGCTTTCGCCGCCTGCGCCGCCGCCGAACGCCGGAATCGCCGCGACGGCTCGCCGCAGCCCCTCCACGTCCTCGTGGTAGTAATGGCGCGTCATGGCCGTCGATTCGTGCCCGACGATGGACTGCACGAAATGAAGCGGGATGCCCGCATTCGCCGCGAACGAGACGAACGTGTGCCGCAACGAATGGAACGTCGCCTCCGGCGTCCTGTGCTTGCGCCCCTCGATCTTCACGCTCATCGTGATGTTCGCCGCACGGAAGATGCGCGCGAGAGCATCGCTCACCTTGACGCGCGACTGCTGATAGAGCGCGCAGACCGTCGGCAGAACCGGCCCCGACAGGACATTCGGCACGGGCGGCAGCGCGTCAGCCGGGTCGACGGCGGCACCGCCGCACGCGAGCAGGGCCGCGCCGAGCGTCGGATGAATCGGAATCGTCACGGGGCGGCCGTGCGCATGGCGTCTCGTCTTCTGCGGCACGACCTGAATGACGCCCGCACCAAGATGGACGTCCGCCCAGTCAAGCCGACAGCAGTCGCCGAGGCGCAGCCCTGTGTAGATGCCAATCAGGAAGAGCGTGTGCCATTCGCGGAAGGGATGCGAGGAGGGGGGATGGACGGCTTCATCCTTCTTCCGCGCGGCCGCGAGAAGCCGCTTCAGCTCATCGACTGTCAGCTCGCGGCGACTGTGGCTGTCGTCGGGACGCAGCCGAACGCCCTCCCACGGGTCGTCCGCGAGCCCGGCCTTGGCCGCCAGCGTCCGGAAGATCTCGCGCAGGACGCAGACGCGGTTGTTGTAGGTCGTGCCGCAGAGGTCGGCGCGGAGACAGGCGAGGTACTCGGCGATCATGTCCGCCGACACGCCGCCCAGGTCCTTGACCGGCAGATAGAAGCGCTCCATCCACTTCGCGAAGTGCATCCAGGCCTGCCGCTTGCCGTCGAGCGTGGCCTTGGCGAGCTCGTTGCGGTTCGGCGACCTGACGTATTCGAGCCACACGTCCGCCAGCGGCAGGCGCCGCTCGCCGAGTCCGAACGGGGAGAGGAAACGCTGCAGGACGCGCTCGGCCTGGTCGCGATCCTTCGTCCGCGTCGAGCGGCAGTACCGCTTGCCGTTGATCCCAACCCGCATTGTCCAGCGTCCGCTCTTCTCGCGCTGGAGGTTGCCCATGCCCTTTTCCCGTGCCATTTCGCATTCCTTTCGTCTTGTTTATGGTGTTTTTGCCTTGTTCAAGCAGGCCTGAAATTATAGCACTGCACTTTACGGCACGGCTACGGCCGAACGCGAAAGGCGAAACGCCGCATTTCCTTAAAGGAATGACTTAGTGAACGTTGTCGGCTATGCGACGAAAACTTGCCCGGCGAATAGGTTTCAGCATGCGGCGGCGCAGTTCGAGGACGTGAAGAGCGGAAAACTCTCGCTCGACACAGTTTTTTCAGGACTTCCCGGCGTCTCGTTCGACGAGGGAGACGTCTTCATGGGCACGGCCCCCCACATTCAGGTCGTCAAGGACGATGGCATCCCAAGTATGTACTACTATCTGCTGGACGGCTACTACGAAAACGAGGCCGGGGAAGTGGCCTACAAGCCCGGTTGGTGCGACAGTTTCGGCAACCTCGTGAACCTGGAGGCTACGCAAGGCGTTGGCTTCTGGCTTAAGAACGGCTCGTCGAACGAAGAGACGCTGCTGGGAACCGGATCCGTGTTTTCGAAGGCGACTGCGCAAGTCATCGCCCCCGCGAACATCTTCTCCATCAACGCGAACGTCTACCCGATTGACATCAACCTCAACGACGAAACCAAGGTGACCTTTCCCGACATCGTTGGCGTTAACTTCGACGAGGCCGACCTATTCATGGGCACAGCGCCTCACATCCAGGTCGTCAAGGCCGACGGTACGCCGGATATGTACTACTACCTGAACGACGGCTACTGCGAAGTCGACGGCAAGGAAACCTACAAGCCCGGCTGGTGCGACAGCTTCGGCAATCTGGTGGACGTGAAGATTGCCGCCCAGAGCGGATTCTGGGTGAAGGCCGCGTCGGGTGCCTTCACGTTCAACTACAAGCGGTGATTTTGTGCAGGGGAAAGTCTCTTGCGCGCTTAAGAAAGGAAAAAGAAAATGAAGAAACTGCTAACTGCTGTGAGTGCCGTGGCTCTCGCCGTGTGCGCACAGGCCGCTTCCGTTAACTGGAAGGTTACGGGAACGGAGACCGAGGTCAACTACTCCGTCTACCTGATGGTCGGCGATACCGCCACGACGACATGGGGCAGCGCGGCGGACATCGCCGCCGCCGCCATTGACACAGGGAGCATCGCCAAGGCGGGCCGTAGTTATGGTGTCGGAGGCACGGCAACCCATGACACGCTGACGAAGAGCGACAACTTCTACTTCGTGATCGTCTCGGCTGACGGCGCCAAGTATGCCGTCTCCGACGTCTACGCGGGGGCGACGTATGTCTATGACACGGCCGCGACGCCGCCCGAAAGTGCACCTTCGGTTACGCCATCGTTTGCCGCCAACACCGCCAGCTACGCATCGTTCGGGGCGGTTCCTGAACCGACGAGCGGGCTTCTCCTCCTGCTTGGCATGGCCGGCCTTGCGCTGAAGCGCAAGCGCGCCTGATCAGGGACGGAGTGGGTTCACAACCGGGGGCCGTCCTGAATAGGGCGGCCCTTCGTCTTGGTCGGAATGGGGCACTATCGCATAAGTTTTCGAGCAAGGGACGGCCGTCGCGAAACGGTGAGCCTCGCCGCCGACTCGCGCGAGGAGCTGTTTCGGGTTCTGGATGTACGCGGCATTCGCGCGCTCAAAACTGAATCGATCCCATCGCCAGATGCGGGCAGACGGCCTTTTCGCGTCTGTCCGTGGAGGTGGGGTGTCGTCATCCTATTGGCCTTGTCGTGCGCCGCGACAGGCATCTATTGGCTTTGGCCACGTAGCCGCATGACAAAATCAGAGTCTGACGTCGTCCGGAATCCGATTCCGCAGACAAGCGCGCGGTCGAGCAAGCCGAGACTGGCATCGACGCCTCGTGCCCAGTCAAACGGGCAGCAGGTCAAACCACAGGATAGCCAGCCGCGACTTGCCCAGTCCGAGACCAATGCGATGGGGTACGTCATCGAGGACTTCATCCTCCCCGATGGGGCGGAGATGCGCCGCATCACGCCGCCGAAGCCTGTCTGGGACAATTCCGTCGATCAGCTCATCGCCATGGCGGTATCCATCGAGCCGGGAGTCGAGGCGCCTCCGCTTCCGGCCGGTGTCAGCGACCGCGAGTTCATGAAGGCGCTTAAGAATCCAATTATCATCAATTCATCCGACTCCTCCGAGCTGCAACGGCTGAAGCGGAAAGTCCGCGACGCGCGAAATGAAATCCTTGAGGTCATGGCCAAGACGGGCAAGACGTTTGAGGAAGTCCTCAACGAACACCGCGACGCCATGAACGAAGGCACGGCCCTCTGGCGAATGGCCCAGGAGGCCTTCAAGTCTGTCAGGGAGACGGCGACGAAAGAGGAGCTTGACGAGTACACCGCAAAGGTCAACGCCTATCTGGAGGAACGCGGAGCGCGTCCCCTGTCCATAAGGCCGCGCCAACGTGGGAAAGCAAAGAATTCACCCTAATAAGATGCAACACACAAAGGACATGACATGAAACACACGCATACGCTCCATTCGTCTCGTACGGCGGCTTTCGCGCTCGCCGCCCTGTTCTCGCTCGGTTCGGTCGTTCAGGCCGAGCAGCACCCGCGCCGTCGCCCAGCGCAGCCCTCGGGCGGTCTTGTCTACACACAGGCGACAGGCCGGCACATCTGTATCGTCAACGCGCAGAAGACGGCCTCCCCGGAGGATCTGCAGAAAGCCGTCGATGCGGTCATCGTTCACCTGCACATGCCGTTCGCCATCATGTCCGTCGGAAAGAAGTCCGGCGCGGATGACGCTATCAGCCATGCCAAGAAAGACGATTCTGTCGGTGCGATTGTCGTGTTTGACGAAGATCAGGGTCCCGAACAACAGTGGATCCGTAAAGATGATGCTTTTGGCGTCTATCGGGTCAACATGGCCGTGCTGAAGCGTGGCGCGGGGAAGACGTTGCTGGCAGACCGGCTGCGCAAGATGGTCTGGCGCTCGTTGGCCTGGACAGTGGGCCTTGAGGCAGGCGGAGGCCCTTCGTCGATCCTCGACCGGGCGGCGACCCTGAAAGACCTGGATGCCATCTCTGCCCTGACGCCCGGCCCCCTGCAGCACAATGCGATGGTCGATCGTCTAGAGAAGCGTGAGGTGAGGATGATCAAGGTCGGGACTTATCGTACCGCATGTATGCAAGGCTGGGCGCCGGCGCCGACGAACGACGTCCAGCGGGCGATCTGGGAGAAGGTCCACGCGATTCCCGCGAAGCCGATGAGGATCGAGTTCGACCCGAAGCGGGGGCGGTAGAGAACCGAAGTCCACGCTTCCGCAGTAGAGGGCAGTTCTGCAGATGCTCAAGAGGCATTCGCCCGCTCAAACTGTAATTTTGCTATAATACCAGTGTTTGGCATGACAAATCGTTCGGTACTGGTCTTCGTGGTCTTCATGATCCACGCGCTTTCGGAGGCATGGCACATGCCCCCGCCGAAAGTCTATGCCATCCTCAACAGGTCAAGGGTTCTGGACGACTATCTGATCGCCCATTACGATGTCCTGCACACGCTTGGCAGGGAGTATCTCGTCGATGATGTCACGGGGTGCGTGAAGGACTGGGGGTTTGAGATCAAATGACCGTCTACCACGGAAGCGTCTGCGAGATCAGGTTTCCTGATGTCACCTTGGCAAAGGCCAGGCTCGACTTCGGTCGGGCGTTCTACCTGACGTCCTTCAGGCGCCAGGCGGAGAGATGGGCCAGACGGAAAGCCGCACGCACGCGAGGGACTCCCATTGTCTCTGTCTACCGCCTGTCGGACGAGCTGGCGGACTTCCGGGTGAAAGACTTCTGCGATGCCGGCGGGGACTGGCTTGATTTCGTCTGCGCGTGTCGGGCCGGGCGAGCCGTGTGGCGTTCGTTCGACGTCATCCGGGGGCGAGTGGCAAACGACGATGTCTTCAAGACCATCGACGCTTATCTCAAAGGCGACATGACGCGGGACGAAGCCCTGGACGAGCTTCGATACGCGGGGCCGAACGACCAGATCGCCATTACGACCCCTTCGGCGATCAAGTCCCTCTTGACTTTTAGGCGTTCGTACGCCGTTCGGGATGCCGGCCGATGACAAGATCGTCAATAGATTCCTATCGCCAGGATCTTTCGGTCCGCATCATCAGCGAACTGGCCAAGTCCAAGGGAATTTCCCTCCGAAAGGCGGCAGATGCGTACTACCGCAGCCGCTTGAGCGGACAGGTCGCCAAGGGCCTCTACGGCATCGACAATCTCGACTACAGGTATCTGGCGAACGATCTGGCCGAAAACGAGCCTGAACTGTTTCGGTAGTGCGCAAAGGCAGGTCACCCCCTGTCGGACGCACGACTTGTTTGTTCGATTGCAGGCGTTCCCGTTCTCCCTCTTGCATCAGGAAACGATGCATTGTACACGCGGAGGCCATCTCGCCGCCCTGCCCATTGCGGCACAGGCACGGCACGTCGTTTTTTGTAAAGTGCGGCAATTCCATTGCCGCCTTGCAACTCATGCGTTGTCGGCTATCAGACCACCAAGCTCGCGGACAACAACTTCACGATGCTCTATGTCCCCTTCGTCCACGTCAACAACGACGGCAAGGGCCTTCAGCTCAACCAGGACATCTCCGTCGAGAATTTGACGGGAAACACCTCCCCGCAACTTGCCGATCGCATTTGGGTCTGGAATTCGGATGACAGCGGCTACGACCGCTTTTACTACTACAATGACGGCGAGGAACAAGGCTGGGTGGATGACGCCAACGACGAATACATCGAAACAATCGATGGGTGGAAGGACGGCATACCGCAGGGGACGGCGATCTTCTTCAAGTCGAAGGGTGCGGCAAAGTCGCTGACGGGTGCGGGCGCGATCGAGACCGAGCCGGAAGTCGAGTTGCCCCTTGCGGTCAACAACTTCACGATGATCGCCAACCCCTATCCCGTCGCGACGCAGCTCAACAGCGACAAGTTCAAGGTCGCGGGGCTGACGGGAAACACCTCCCCGCAACTTGCTGACCGCATCTGGGTTTGGAATCCGAACGACAGTGGCTACGACCGCTTCTACTACTACAATGACGACGAGGAACATGGCTGGGTGGATGACGCCAACGACGAATACATCGAAACGATTGCGGGATGGGAGAATGGCATTCCCAGTGGGCAGGGCTTCTACTTCAAGGCGAAGGGCACGGGCAAGTCGGTCATCTTCGGCTCGCCGCTGGACTGATGCACGGCAGGGGATGTTGAGACAGGATTGACAGGATGAACAGGATTTTCCGTCCCCTCTCAATCCTGTCAATCCTGTAAATCCTGTCAAACATCCACCCCTCCAACCATTCGATTATTCTCCCCCTTCCATTCGACCATTCAAACATTCGATTACACTATCATGCAACAGGGTTT
>DCMF01000020.1 GCA_002321305.1 Verrucomicrobia bacterium UBA1629
CTTCGCGAGCGCGGCGGGCGAGGCGTCGTCCGAAGCCTTCAGGTACTTGAGCTCCACGAGCGCGGCGTGGCCGATCTGCGGCCAGCGCGAGAGCTGCGGCTCGAACGCGATGTCCACGAACCCGCCCGCCGACTCCCGCTCGTGGCGGACGATGTACGGCCCGTGCCCCACGTAGAGGAGCGAGCAGAGCGCGGTCTGCACGACGCGCTCGCCCTCGATCGCGTCGCGCACCTTCCAGTACCGCGAGACGACGCCCGCTGCCGTCTCCAGGGGCGTGCGCCAGTCGCCGCGCCGCGCGAAGTCCGCCATGCCGTTCGCGATGTCGAAGACGCGCGGGTCGATGCCGTTCAGGTCCTGGTACGCCTTCGGCACGAAGTCGTGCAGGAACTCGCCGACCGTCAGGTTCGGGATGCCGAGCGTCGACTGCCCGAAGTCCTCGCCCGTCACCGTGACGAGCCCGTTGTAGAAGAGGAACGAGACGAAGTTGTCCGCGACGCCCAGCTCCTTCGCCTGGAAGGAGTCCTGCAGCGTCGCCGTCGCGCCGAGCCGCGCGACGAGGTCTTCCAGCCGGTGGAAGTTGCCGTTGATCTTCCGCCCCTCCGTGATGATGTGGCGGATCTTCATGTAGTCTGTCCGCAGGTTGCGGTCCACGAGTTCCGGCTGCGGCCTGTGGTTCCGCAGGAAGTACTGCATGTAGTAGAGGACGAGCGTCGGGTTCGCGACGCGCGGCGGCTCGCACCCGTCCGCGCCCGCCTCCGGCGCGAAGCGGTAGTTGTCGTACCAGCGGCGCATCGTCTCGAAGACAGCGTTCTCGTCGAACGCGAAGCCCGCGTTCTCCCGGTAGTAGGCGAGCATGGCGCGGAGGTCGTCGTGCGTGAAGCCCGTGAACGCGGCAAAGGCGGGGTCCAGCGAGACGTTCGCCGCGATGTTGAAGCCGCTCGTCACGTCGTCCATCGTCACGGGCGTCACGCCCGTCACGAAGAGGCGCGTGACGGGCGCATCCGTGCCGGTCGTCGCGAGCTTGAGCTCGTTGAAGAACTGCTTGAAGAACCCCTCGCCGTGGCACAAGGCCTCGTAGTTCGCGCGCGACTCGGCGAGGATCGTGTTCGTGAAGTTGTCGTACTCGTCGATCGTGACGTAGAGCTTCAGGCCCGAGCCCTTGAGCAGCATGCCGAGCGCGTTGAGCTTGCCGTGGCAGTGCCGAGCCGACAGGATCTGCCCGGCGACGCCCGGCGGAAGGACGGCGGCATGGTCGCGGGCGAACTTGTCCAGGCGCAGGCAGCAGTACGCGTCGAAGCTGTCCTGCACACGGTCGAACCGCTTCTCGACCCCCGTGAAGTTGAAGTCGATGAAGAGGTATTTCCCCTGCTCGCCCGTCGGCTCGCGCCCGATGTCGAGCCCGCCGAAGAACTCCTCGAAGCGGCCGGCGTAGTCGATGTCGTAGTAGCACTGGAGGATCGAGCAGAGGAGCGACTTGCCGAAGCGGCGCGGCCGCAGGAACATCGCGTAAGAGGTCTTCTCCAGCTCGCGGATGAGCGCGGTGCGGTCTACGAAATAGCCGTTCTCCGCGCGGATTCGCGCGAAGTCCGTCACGCCGTACATGATCTGCTTCATCTTCTCCATGGCGCCTATTATAACATATCTGCGGGACGAGATGACAGGGCTTCAGCATGAATATGCCACCCGGCACAGGCAGAAGCCTGTGCCGGGTGGCTGCAAGAGGCAGAGGCGCCTCAGCGGATGACGAAGACGAGGCCGGGGCCGCCGGTGGCCTTCGCCAGCACCGCGCCGCCGTCGTCGTCCGCGCCCGGCTCATACGAGAAGGTCAGCACGTTGCCGGCCGTCCGCGTCCTGTAGCGGAAGACCTGTGCGCCATCCGTCGCGACAAATGTCGCGAGCACCTGCTCGCCCGCCCGAATCGTCAGCGTGCCCGTCCCCGTCACCTGCACGGGGAAGCGGTAGCGTCCGCGCTGCGCGTCGTCCGCGATCTCCAGCACGAGTTCGCCGGACGGAATCAGCACCTTCGAGTCCTCCGTCTCGACAACCGCCGCGTCCGCCGCGACGATATCGCCGAGCGATCCGAGGTCTTCCGCGTAGTCAGGCCGCCAGTCGTACTCGAACGCGCCAATGTCCATCGTCCCGTTGCTGACGCGCGGCCGTCCGTCCGCATCCGTCGCGGCCGGGAACGCCGTCGCCGTCGCGGCATCGACCGTTGCCGCCGTCTTGCCCTGCGGGCGCCCTTCCGCGTCCAGCCCCGCCGCGTCCGCCGACTCGAGCCGCTTCGTGCCCGGCTTCCGCGCCGCGTCCAGCGCATCGAACGTCTCCGCCGCCACGTTCACGAGGCAGTTGGAGTAGACGAGCGTGGCACCTTTTTCCGCAAACTCCTTCAACTCAGCCAAGATGACGCTGTTGTCGAGTTGCTTCGGCGACTTCAGGTTTCCGAAGAAACTGCCCGTCTTCATGTTCGCCCCCACCGTGACGTGCGAAACGGCGTAGCAGTTGCGGAAGAGCGTCAGCGTTTCGCGCGTGACGTGATCGACGGCCGTGCCGTAGATCGCCGCGTTGTAACCGACTGGCGAACACGCCTTGCCCACGCAGTCAACGACCTTGCTGTTGACGAGCCGTGTGCCGAAGACCGCGCCGCCGCGTCCGGCCACGCAGTTCGTGATCACGCAGTCGAAGACGCCGCCCGTCGCGTCCGCGACAAACTTCGCCTTCATCTCCGTCGCGTAGACGCCCCCGCCCATGCACGCGACATCGCCGGACTGGTTGCCGTCGGACGAGCCGTCCCCCGTGTTTGGCACGCGACCGTCCGCGAGCGTGAAGCCGACGAGCCGCGCGCCGTCTCCCAGGTAGGCGCACCGCACGGCGTTCGCGCCGCGCCCATAGGTGTCCGTCGCCGTCGCGTCCGCCGCGCCGACGATGCGCGTCACGTCCGCCCCCTTGTCCGCGACAAGCGTGACGCCCGCCGGCAGGACGACGCGGCAGTTTCTGGCGTCCGTGTCCGCCGACGGAACGACCGTCCCCTCCGCGTAGTCGCCCGCCGCCGCGTGGACGCAGTCGCCGGGGAGCATCAGGCCGGACGTCGCGATCTTCGCGAGCGTGCGCCACGGCGTCTCGGACGTGAAGCCGTCGTTGGCGTCATTTCCGGCCGTCGCGTTCACGTACCAGTTCGTCGAGAACAGGTAGGAGAGCGTCGCGGACGGAATCGGCGCGCCGTCGTCCGCCAGCGCCGCGCCCGGCGCGAACGTGAAGCTTGTCCCCTCGACCGGCTCGCCGTTGACGAGAATCGCCTCCAGCCGCCGCTTCGTCGAGGGCGTGAAGTCCACCGTCAGCGTGTCGCCGACCTCCACGACGTTCGTGCCGACGTGCGTCGCCTCGCCGAACGCGGGCTTCTCGACGACCAGCACTGGCACGGGGGCGAAGAGGCCGCCCGCGACCGTCGTGCCGCCCTTGTAGCTGAACGGCACGCCGTTCACGTCCGTGGCCGGCGCCTTCCAGTAGTCGGCGTCCACCGGGACGGGCGCCGTGACGAGCGACGAGTCGCTGCGGAGGCGCAGGTCGTCGTGCGCGAAATCGACGAAGCCCAGATCGCGGGCGAGATAGCTTTCGCCCTCCGTGCCGCCCGTGAGCTTCTTGCCGTTGTCAAACGAGTAGCAGACGCCGGTGAAGTCCGTCACCGTCAGGTCGCTCGTGCAGCCTGTCGCCTGAAGCGCCGAGCCGACAAGCGTCGCGGCCTTCTTGGTTGCGCTGTCAATGCCCAGCACACTGACGCCGTTCGTCGAGGAGATCGTCGTCTGGCGGACGGTGTTGTCGAAGTCCAGCATTTTTCCGCCATTGCCGTAGAAGACCGAGCTGCGCACCGTCGCGCCACGCAGCGCGCCACCGCCCAGATCCGTCGCGCCATGGAAAAGGCAGCGCGTGAACGTACCGTTCATCGCGAACGCGCCGCGATAGGCGCAGCCGCCGACCAGCTCGCAGTCAATCACCTGCCGAAGGCTCGTGCTGGCGCCGTTCCGGACAAGGCCGCCCTGGTACGACAGGTTGCCCAGCGTGTCGCCGCGATCCGAGAAGCCGTTTCGGAGGGTGAAGCCCTGAATGGCGACCGGGCCTTCTGCGGAGGAACCCGTGAGGTAGACGCAGCGCACGGCCTTCGGGCCGCGTCCGTCATCCGAATCCGGATCCGGCGCGCCGGAGATGAACGAGACGCCGCGTCCCGCGCCCTTGAAGCGCGCGCAGATGCGGTAGTCCGAGATCGCGAGACGGTTCGTGATCGTGTCCGTCGTGTTCGCGTCGCTGGCCACCGCGCCACCCTCGGCGTAGTCGCCCGCCGCGCAGTGGACGAGCGTGGGCTCTTTCTGCTTCAGGAGGCTCACGGCCTTCGCAAGCGTCTTCAGTGGCGCGGCGGACGACGTGCCCGCGTTTTCGTCGCTGCCGTTGGCGGGATCGACCCAGTACTCCTTCGCGACGGACACCGCCGTGTTCGTGACGATGACGCCCGTCGGCGGCACCGCCACGTAGAGCGACTCGTCCATTTCGGGGAACTGGTAGCCGCCCTGTTCAGTCGCGCGACTAAAGCCGAAGTAGGTCTTCCCGGTCGGCGGACGCACCGGAAAGACGGCGTGGGACGTCTCGGAGAAGGCGTAGAGCCCGCCGACCGTGCCGGCGTAGCCGCTGCAGACGACCGTGTTCGCGCCGTCGAACTGCACGGCGCCGCCCGCCGCGACCGCCGTCTGCGCGTAGCAGCCGACGGGAATCGCGCCCGTCGCCGCGAACGGCGTACCGTCCAGTGAACGGTAGAGGTCAATTGCCGCCGGGGCGTTCGGGAACGCCTGAGCGATCAGCGCGGCATCGCCGGCCGTCGCCGCGACCGTGCCCGCGCGGAGGCGGAAGTCGCCCCTCAGCGGCGCGAAGAGCGGATAGGCGAGACCGACGTGGCAGGCGGTGGCGTCCGAGAACGGCTGGCGGTCGAAGACGCTGTTCTTCGCCGTGCCGTTCCCGGCCTTGGCCGAGAATTTTGCCTCGCCCATCGCCGAGACGATCGTGTTGTAGACCGTGTTGTTCTGCGAGCCGCTGTCCAGGTGAAGCGCCGCGCCGTTTCCGTCCGCGAACGTGCAGTTGACGAACGTCGAGTTGGCCGCGCACGCGCCCGGCATCTTCAGGAAGAGCGAACTCAGCGCCTTGATGTCCTTGCCGAGCATCGCGCCCGCGTTGGCGTGTCCGTCCGCAAAGCGGCAGCGGACGTAGCGGCCGTAGCGCACGAGACCGCCGCGTACGCCGTAGCAGTTCGTGATCACGCAGTCCGTCACGTAGAAGTTGGCGTAGGCGGCGCTGAACGACGTCACGCCGCCGGGCTGTGCGGCGAGGAGCGAGTCGCTCGCGCCGTAGGAGTCGCCGTTGTACCGCTGGGCGCTGTAGCCGTCGCGGATCGTGAAGCCGCGAATGACGGTGCCGCCCGACGCGGCCGCCTTTTCAAGGCGGATGCAGCGGACGGCGTTGGGGCCGCGCCCCTCGTAGTCCTTGCCGTCGAGGGCGGAGTTCGGATCGGGCGCGCCGACGATGTGCGTGTCGGCAGGGTCGTCGCTTGTCGCGGCGAGCGTCAGCGGCTTGGTGAGGAGGACGCGCGCAAGGTTGTCGGACCCCTCCGACGTCGTGCGTCCGCCCGTCACGTAGACGCCGGGCTTCACCCAGATCGTGTCGCCGGCGGACGCCACGTCGATGGCGTCCTGGATGACCTTGTAGTCGCCGCCGCCTTGGGCGTCGACCGTCCACTCACGCGCCGAGGCGGCGGATACGGCCGCGCCGAGGGCGATGAGAACGAGTTTCTTCATGGTTTTTGACCTCCTGATTCGGTTGACAGTTTACGCGGTAAATTATAAGCCCGCGCCGCGCGAATCTCAACCCCCAAGAAATTGGGGTATGGCCCGGAGACGCCGACAGCTCGCCCGCGCGTCGGAGCGGGAAGCTGCTCGCTCGGTCTCGTCGTTCGGGTTTGCGCTTCTCGCCGAAGACTACCGGCCGACTTCAGCCTGCCATGCCTCGGCGAAACCACGGGCTGCGGGCGAGACATCTCCGACGCCTGCAAACCCTCGCTCCTCACTCGCGCCACTTCCCGCCCCTCCGCGCTTACGATGCCGCATCCCCTTCATCTAGACCTTACTATCGATGCGGCGACGAAATATAGAGATTAACTCAAAGGCAATTTATGGTATAATTCCCGCCGTTGTAAAATGGGCATACTGCGAAAGATGTATAACACTTTATAGCACTTTTGCGGACAAAACGAAAGGAAAACAAGATGAAAGGAACTGTCTACATCAACAACGGCTACTGGTGGTACGCCGTTAGACTGCCGGGCGAGAAGAAGCGCAAGGCGCGGAAGCTCTGCGCACCGGGAAGCGAGGTCGCGCTTCACGCGGACAGATCGCGCGACGTGGCCATTGCCGCCGCACGGAAAATCTGGGAAGCCGCCACGCGCCGCATCCCTACCACGCACGTCCAGTCCCTCGCCGTGGACGCGATCTGCGGCCTGTACGTGGAACACTGCTCGACATACTACCGCAGACACGACGGCTCGCCCACAAGCGAGACGCGCGTCTGCCAGTGCGCCCTGCGCACCCTGCGCGAGATGTTCGGACAGCGCCCCGCCGCCGAATTGCAGCACTCCGACATGCTCGCCATTCGCGACGCGCTCGTCAGATGTGGCCTCTGCCGCAACACCGTGAACTGCTACATCAAGCGCATCCGTCGCATGTGGTCCTGGGCCCTCGACGAAGGCTATATTTCGGCAACGCGCAAGGCGGAACTTTCTCAAGTGAAACCTCTTGCGCCATTCCGTTCCGAGGCGCACGAGACAGACCCGATAAAACCCGTCCCGGATGCTGACATGGACGCGACGCTCGAGCTCCTGTCACGCAACCTCGCGGACATGGTGCGCGTCCAACGCCTCACGGGAATGCGCCCGAACGAAGTCTGCCTCATGTCGTGGGCAGACATCGACGCTTCGCGCACTCCCTGGATATACCGCCCCGTGCAACACAAGACGCAATGGCGCGGACAGGCCCGCGCAGTTCTGATCGGCCCGAAAGCGCGGGCAATCCTCGAGCGGTATCGGAAATTTGATCCACCCTTCTCGCCGCTCGCCGCCGTGCAGGTCGAGATGGAATCCCCTACAGGACGGACCCACGGCCTTCCGGACAAGCCGACGGACAGATGGCCGGAGCCGCGCTATTCCGCCGCGATCAGCTGCGCCGCAAAGTCGGCGGGCGTCCAGCCGTGGACGCCAAACCGCCTCCGCCATGCGTTCGCCACCGAAGTAAGGCGTAGCCACGGCCTTCTCGTAGCCGCCGCCCTCATGGGACATCATCAGGCATTCACGGTCACGCAGGGATACTCGCATGACGCCGCCGTGGACGAACTTCTCCGAATCGGCGCAGACACCATCGAAGAAATCGGGTAAAGAGAAAAGCCCAGCCATCAACGGCATGGGCTTGCCTCCGGCTGGGCGGCGCGGATAACGAAAGGCCAACCGCGCATAAGCGTATTATATCATTTCGCCGCGTCTGCGTCTGCGGACGCTTGCGCGCCCGCCACGGGACAGGCCGCGCCGTCAGAGGCGACGGGCGCGAACTCCAGCGTGACGCGCGTCTGCTTCCGCTCCTTCGACGAGTACACGCC
>DCMF01000021.1:0-1128 GCA_002321305.1 Verrucomicrobia bacterium UBA1629
TTCACAAACCTCTGAAGAGGCGAAAAGAGCGCATTGTCTCTTCAGGCACTCACACGAAGCCCTACCACAGGCTGACACTGAATGCATGAGGGGTGGCTTCACCCGCCGTTTTCCGTCTTGTGTAAAGCGCCGGACGTCCGTTCTGCATGAAGTTTCCGATTTCGGCGCGTTCTGCTCGTCCGACGGCGGTGGCACGGGTCTTGCACACATGGCTGTGTCCGCAAGGGCAACCAAGAAAACAAGACAAGCAAAGGAAGCACACGATGAAACAGATGACCACGCGCGAATTCCTGAAGGGCGCCTGCCTCGGCGCCGTCGGGATGGCCGCCGCTCCGGCGCTGACCGGATGCGACCCGAAGGAGTCCAAGAGGAGTCCGCTCGACAAGGGCGTGACGATTCCGCAGACGATAAAGATGATCAAGTGGCGTTTCCAGACCTACGCCGGCACGGCGCTCGCGCAGCACGTCTGCAAGCCCGCGATCGACGCCTTCAACAAGGTCGCCGGCAACCGGATGCACATCGACCTCTACTACGCCGACCAGCTCGTGCCGACGTCCGAGCTCTTCGGCGCCCTGGAGTCGGGGACGATCGACGGCGTGCAGTCCGACGACGACTCGATGTCCTCGGCGGCCGACGTGCGCGTCTTCGGCGGCTACTTCCCGTTCGCCTCGCGCTACTCGCTCGACGTGCCCGTCCTCTTCTCGCAGTACGGCCTCGACAAGATCTGGGCCGAGTCGTACAAGGAGGCGTCGGGCGGCAAGGTGACGTGGCTCTCCGCCGGCTCGTGGGACCCCTGCCACTTCGCGACGAAGAAGCCCATCAGCCACCTTTCCGACCTCAAGGGCCTGAAGGTCTACACCTTCCCGACGGCCGGGCGCTTCCTCAAGCAGTTCGGCGTCGTGCCGGTCACGCTCCCCTACGAGGACGCCGAGATGGCGCTCCGCACGGGCACCCTGGACGGCGTCGCGTGGTCGGGCATCACGGAGGACTACACCGTCGGCTGGGCCGACGCCTGCAAGTACTTCCTGACGAACTCGCTCTCCGGCGCGTGGATCGGCTCCTACTTCGCGAACACCGACAGCTGGGCGAAGGTCCCCGACGACCTGAAGACGCTCTTCAAGCTCTCGA
>DCMF01000021.1:1164-15074 GCA_002321305.1 Verrucomicrobia bacterium UBA1629
TCGATGGACTCGTCGCACTACTACCGCCAGTACTGGTACTGGGGCGGCGAGGCGGACTTGCGCGTCAACGGCGGCAAGCTGAAGCTCTGCTCCATTCCCGACGCGGAATGGGCCGAGGTCGAGAAGAAGGCCGTGCCATTCTGGGAGGAGATCGCCAAGGAATCCCCGCGCGCGAAGGCCGTCGTCGACGCCTTCCGCAAGTACAACGCCGTCATGGCCAAGGCCGGCAAACCCTACCGCTACTGAAGCCATGAACGCGCTTGCGAAATACGTGCGCGGCGTCGAGTCCCTCGTCCGGGGGCTCGGCGCCGCCGCGATGTACCTCCTGCTGGTGATCCTGGCGGTGCTGATGTTCCCCGTCTTCGCGCGGGGCAGCGGCATCGACACCATCTGGGCGCTGGAGCTGGCGCAGTTCGCCGTCGGCGCCTACTACCTGCTCGGCGCGGGCTGGACGCTCCAGCGCGGCGCGCACGTGCGCATGGACTTCCTCTACGCGAACTGGAAGCCGCGCACGAAGGCGATCGTCGATGCGGTCACGTCGTTCTTCGTCCTCTTCTACCTCGTCGTGATGCTGATCGGCGGCTGGGACAGCTGCGCCTACGCCGTCGTCGCGAAGCAGGTCAACCACACGGTCTGGGCCCCGTACATGGCGCCGATCAAGATCGCGATGGTGATCGGCATCTTCTTCATGTTCCTGCAGATGACGGCCGAGTTCGTCAAGTCCCTGCTCGCCGCCTGCCGGAAGGAGATCGCGCTGCCGGACCCCGACGGCGACGACGAGCGCCTCTACGGCGGACGCCTCGCGCGCGCCGCCTACTGGAAGAAGATGGCGGTCTGCGCGGCCGTCGGCGCGGCGGGCGCGATCCTGCTGCTCGCCGGAATCCCGCACGTCACGCGCGCGGGCGGCTTCGGCCTCCTGCTCGTGTTCGCGGGCGCGTTCCTCGCGGTCGGCGCGCCGGTCGCGGCGATCCCCCCGACGGTCCGCCGCTTCCACGACCTCGACCTGTCCGGCTGGTGGGCGTTCGGGTTCGGCCTCTTCGCCCTGATCCCCGGCTTCGGCGTCTTCGCGATGGTCGGCGCGGCGGTCCTGCTCGGGCAGGACGGCGCGCCCGGCACGACGGGCTTCGGCCCCGACCCGAAGGGGCGAGACCTCATCCACGTCTTCGACCCGCGCATCCCCAAGGCCCCGGCGCCCCTCGCGGCCGCGCCGGTCCCGGCCGCGCCGGAGGCCGCGCACGCCTACTGGACGCCCTACCTCGTCTTCGCCGGCGTCGGCGTCGCCTGCCTCGCGGGCGGGTTCGGCCTCGCGGCCCTGCTCGCCAACCCGACCTGGTTTCTCCTGGGCGGACTCGTCTTCGTCCTTTCGGCTCTCTTCCTGATCGGAGGTGTCCTATGTATGAATCGCTAAGCCTGACGGAATACCTGCTCTCCTATCCTGGGATCATCGTCGCGCTGATGTTCTCGCTCCTCATGGTCCTCATGCTGACGGGCCAGCGCGTCTTCGGCGTGATGGGCTTCATCGGCGTCGTCTTCGCGCTCGTCTTCATCGACCGCGGCGCGCTCGGCTACGGCTTCAACGCGGCGATCAAGCTGTTCAACTGGTACCCGATGCTGACGTTGCCGATGTTCGTGTTCATGGGCTTCATGCTCTCGGAGTCGGGCATCGCGAACGACATGTACTACATGTTCCACGTCTGGTTCGGCGGCCTCCGGGGCGGCCTCGCCGTCGGCACGCTGCTCGTGATGGTCATGATCTCGTGCATGAACGGCCTCTCGGTCGCCGGCATGGCGATCGGCTGCTCGGTCGCGCTGCCGGAGCTCCTGAAGCGGAACTACGACAAGCGGATGATCTCCGGCGTCATCCAGGCCGGCTCGTCGCTCGGCATCCTGTTTCCGCCGTCGGTCGTCCTCGTCCTCTACGGGATGATCGCGCGCGAGCAGGTCAAGGACCTCTGGCTCGCCGGCATCGGGCCCGCCGCGCTCCTCTCGCTCCTCTTCTTCGGCTACGTCGTGGTCCGCTGCCGCCTCAACCCGAAGCTCGGCCCGATCCTGCCGAAGGAGCAGCGCAACTTCAGCTGGGCGGAGAAGTTCAAGGTGCTGCGCGCGGGCATCCTCCCGATCCTGCTCGTGCTCGCGGTGATCGGCTCGTTCTTCTCGGGCCTCACCTCGCTGGAGGAAAGCTCCGCCGTCGGCGCGCTCGCCGCGTTCCTGATCGCCCTCTGCAAGCGGCGGCTCACGCTCAAGGTCTTCACGAAGACCCTGAAGGAGACGCTCGACAACTCGGCCATGTTCCTCTGGATCATGATGGCGGCCCTGTCGTTCTCGGCGGTCTTCGACTCGCTGCACGCGGTGGACGTCCTGAAGCAGTTCTTCACCGGCGACCTCGGCCTCTCGCCGTGGTGCGTCCTCTTCCTGATGCAGCTCACGTTCATCGTCATGGGCATCTTCCTCGACGACACCGCGATGCTCATCATCGTCGCGCCGCTGTTCATCCCGCTCGTGAAGGAGCTTGGGTTCAGCCCGATCTGGTTCGGCGTCCTCTACACGATCACCTGCCAGATCGCGTACATCACCCCGCCGTTCGGCTACAACCTCTTCATGATGCGCGCGATGAGCCCCGACTGCATCACGATCAAGGACATCTACGCGTCGATCGTCCCGTTCCTTTTCCTGATGGTCGCCGCGATCGTCCTGATCATGGTGTTCCCGGACATCGCCCTCTGGCTGCCGGACTACGTGAACGGCAAGGCCGTCGGACCCGTCGACTGGCTCGTCGCGCACTGCGGCTGGTTCCGCGACCTCTGCGCGAGCGCGTTCCACTACGTCCCCGTGAGGTAGCGCCATGGAACCCGTCACCCTCGAGGTCGCCGGAAGGCACTGGACGTTCAGCTCCCTCAAGGAGCTGATGGCCAAGGCGTCGCCCAGGCGTTCGGGCGACGTCACGGCGGGGTGCGCCGCCGCGTGCGACGAGGAGCGCGTCGCGGCGCAGATGCTGCTCGCCGACGTGCCGCTCGCCCTCTTCCTCGACGAGCCGCTGATCCCCTACGAGAAGGACGAGGTGACGCGGCTCATCGTCGACTCGCATGACGCGGCGGCGTTCGCGCCCGTGAAGGGCCTCAGCGTCGGCGAGTTCCGCGACTGGCTCCTCCGCTACGAGACGGACGGCAAGGCCCTGTCCGCGCTCGCGCCCGGCCTCACGCCGGAGATGGTCGCCGCCGCATCCAAGCTCTGCTCGAACCAGGACCTGATCCTCGTCGCCTCGAAGTGCCGCGTCGTCACGGCGTTCCGCGACACGATCGGCCTTCCCGGCCGCCTCTCGACGCGCCTGCAGCCGAACCACGCGACGGACGACCTCAAGGGCATCGCCGCCTCCATGCTGGAGGGGCTGCTCTACGGGTGCGGCGACGCCGTCATCGGCATCAACCCGGCGACGGACTCCGTGCCGATGATGCGCGAGCTGCTGAAGCTGATCGACGAGCTCGTCCACCGCTACCGCATCCCGACGCAGAGCTGCGTGCTGTCGCACGTCACGAACGCGCTGGAGGTCATGCGGCTCGGCGCGCCCGTCGATCTCGTCTTCCAGTCCATCGCCGGCACCGAGATCGCCAACCGGGTCTTCGGCATCGACCTCGGCATCCTCCAGGAGGCCTACGACGCGGCGCTCTCCCTGAAGCGCGGCACGGTCGGGCAGAACGTGATGTACTTCGAGACGGGCCAGGGCAGCGCGCTCTCCGGGCGCGGCGACTGGGGCGTCGACATGCAGACGTGCGAGGCGCGCGCCTACGCGGTCGCGCGGAAGTTCAGGCCGCTGCTCGTCAACACCGTCGTCGGCTTCATCGGGCCCGAATACCTCTACGACGGCAAGGAGATCCTCCGCGCCGGGCTGGAGGACCACTTCTGCGGCAAGCTGCTCGGCCTGCCGATGGGCTGCGACATCTGCTACACCAACCACGCCGAGGCCGACCAGAACGACATGGACGTCCTGATGACCTGCCTCGCCGCCGCCGGCCTCACCTACCAGATGGCGATCCCCGGCGGCGACGACGTGATGCTCGGCTACCAGACGACGAGCTACCACGACATCCAGTACGTGCGGCAGGTCTTCGGCAAGCGCCCCGCACCCGAATTCGAGGCCTGGCTGGAGGAGATGAACCTCGTCGACGCCCGCCAGCGGCTCGTCAACCACAAAGGAGGCGAACATGCTCTTGTCGGCTACGAACGCGAACTTGAGCGCTGACCCCTGGGCCGCGCTCCGGCGCTTCACGCCCGCGCGCATCGCGATGGGGCGGGCAGGCGGCAGCCTGCGCACCGTCAACCTGCTCGACTTCCGCCTCGCCCACGCCCGCGCGCGCGACGCCGTGCACGCGCCGTTCCACGCGGACGTCGTGTACGGGCAGCTCGACGCCGCCGGCTTCGCGCACGTCGAGGCGCAGACGCTCATCACGGACAAGCTCGACTACCTGCTCCACCCGGAGCGCGGACGGATCCTGACGGACGCGTCCACGGCGTTCCTGAAAGCCCGCGCGGCGGACTGGGGGCAGAAGGACATCGTCGTCGTCATCTCGGACGGCCTCTCGGCCGTCGCGGCGGAGGAGCATGCCGTCGACGTCGCCAGGGGGCTGCGCGACGAGCTGGGCGGCGCGTTCTCGTTCTACCCCGTCGTCGTCGTGCCGTTCGGCCGCGTCAAGATCGCGGACGCGATCTCCGACGCGCTCGGCGCGCGGATGGCGATCATCCTCCTCGGCGAGCGCCCCGGCCTCGGCGCGAAGGACTCCCTCAGCGCCTACTTCACGTACATGGCGCGCAACGGCTCCGTCGACTCGGACCGCAACTGCGTCTCCAACATCCGCCCCGGCGGCATGCCCGTGCCCTGGGCCGTGCGCAAGCTCTCCGTCCTCATGCGCGAGTCGTTCCGCCTGAAGCTGAGCGGCACGGGCCTCAAGGACCGCCTGACGCTCGACGACCTCCAGCGCATGATCCCCCTGTCGGACGACGGGCGCGTCCTCCCTGCCGCCCCATGATCCACCTCTACACAGGCGACGGGAAGGGCAAGACGACGGCGGCCGTCGGGCTGGCCGTGCGCGCGCGCGGACACGGCTGGCGCGTCCTCTTCGTGCAGTTCCTCAAGGGCGGGCCGAGCGGGGAGATCGACGGCCTGCGGCGGCTGGGCGTCGAGGTGCTGCGCCCGGCCGACCCGCACGGCTTCTGGTGGCAGCTGGACTCGCTCGAGCGCGCCCGCCTCGCCGCCGAGCACGACGGGATCCTCCGCGCCGTCCAGTCCCGGCTCGCCGGCGCGACGCCGCCGCAGCTGCTCGTCCTCGACGAGTTCACCTACGTCTACACGGCCCCGATGGCGAACCGCGCGCTCTGCCGCGCCGTGTTGGACACGGCGGCGGCGCGGGGCGTCGAGACCGTCGTGACGGGACGCGCCCCCGGCGACCTCGCCGCGCGGGCCGACTACCTCTCCGAGATCCGGGCCGTGCGCCACCCCTTCGCGCGCGGCGTCTCCGCACGCCCCGGCGTCGAGTTCTAGGCGGACGCGAGACGCGGGCCCGATATTGTGCCATGAATTGCGGTAAACGGCGAGTCCCCCGATTTTCGGGGCCTGTCCCCAGGTTTGACGCTCGAAAAACAACGAAAAGAGAGGGGCTTTGACATCTGATTATTGCCTTTATAAGAGCGGTTGTGATATAATACAGGCGTTTTTTGTCTTTATAAAGGCTGTTATGCTCTATCAGACACGGAAAGAGATGTTGGCGACATTGGGGGCGAGCGTACGCGCGGCGCGGCTTGCGGCGAACCTGTCGCTCGAGACGACGGCGGCTCGCAGTGGCATTTCCCTGACGGCCCTTCGGAACCTGGAAAGCGGGCGAAACGCCTCGACGGTGACGTTGCTGGAAGTCTGCCGCACATTGAGGCGGACGGACTGGATTGTCGGCATCGCGCCGCCGGAACTTGATGCGGCGTTCTTCGAGCGTCCCGAACGCAAAAAGCGTCAGCGCGCCACGCCGCATCGGAGGGGTGTCGCATGATGGCGTTTCGGCACGTGTCGCGCATCAACGTCTCGCTGTGGGGGCGTCGCGTGGGGACGCTGGTGGCGGCGCCGCAGCGAGGCGCATTCGCCTTCCGCTACGAGAGGGGCTTTCTCGTGTCGGGCATCGAAATCGCGCCCCTGATGATGCCGCTCAGGGCCGAGCCCTACGTCTTCGCAGACCTGCCGCGTTCGGCTTATGACGGGCTGCCGCCGATCTTCGCCGATTCGCTGCCGGATACGTTCGGAACGGGTCTTGTGGATCATTGGCTGCAGGAACATGGTCTCGCCCGGCGCGAGATCACGCCGCTGGATCGCCTGGCCTACCTCGGTCGGCGGACGATGGGGGCGCTCACCTACGAGCCGGATCGCGGCCCTGGCGGACGTCCGACGGCGATTGACATGCGCAACCTGGTCGAGTCCGCGCGGCGGGTCCTGAATGGCGAACTGGCTTCGGCGACGGGGGAGGGCGCCCTGCGGGAAATCATTCGACTGGGATCGTCGGCCGGCGGCGCGCAGGCCAAGGCCGTTGTCGGATGGAACCGAGAGACGAATGCGTTTCTGTTGGGCGACCGTGACTTGCCCGATGGGTTCGAGCATTGGATCGTCAAGTTTACGCCGAGGGAGTATCCGTGGCGCGGCGAGGCGGAATACGCCCTGTACCGAAAGGCCCGTGCCGCCGGAATCGACATGAGCGAATCGTGCCTGATGGAGATTGACGGGCTGCGGCATTTCATGACGAGGCGGTTCGACCGTGCGGGTTCGGAACGGTTCCACCTGGCGACGCTTTCGGCGCTGGCGCACCTGCCGGCGGAGACGCCGCCGGAGCATCGGCGGTACGAGCAACTCTTCGTGACGGCGGACGAGCTTGGTCTGGATTATGGGGCGCGCGAACAGCTTTTCCGGCGGATGGCCTTCAACGTCATGGCGGGCGAATGCGACGACCATCCGAAGAACTTCGCCTTTCGGCTTCGGCAAGGGGGCGCATGGGAGCTTGCGCCGGCATACGACCTGACGGGTTCCGATTTCCCAAGTGACGATCCCTGGCGTGCGCATGCGGGGACGCACCAGCTTTCGGTGAACGGTCGGCGTCGAGACATCGCGGACGGGGATCTGCTCGCCGTCGCCGACCGCTTCGGCATCGGCACGGCGCGGCGTGTCCTTGACGAGATTCGCGCGGTCTGGCGACGGGAATCTTGAAGGCATAGATTGGAGGGGCCTGTCCCCGGATCTGATGCTCGAAAAGCAAAGCCGTCCGCGAG
The DNA here is from genome assembly GCA_002321305.1 of Verrucomicrobia bacterium UBA1629. Taxonomy (GTDB): domain Bacteria; phylum Verrucomicrobiota; class Kiritimatiellia; order RFP12; family UBA1067; genus UBA1067. The sequence continues at coordinate 8,458 of DCMF01000021.1, forward strand.
ACGCCGCGATTCCGTATTTCAGGCGACGCATTCCGCCCCTGCCGAATTGTGCTATAATACGCGCTGCCGTCATGCGTGACGGCAAATTCCACGATAAACTCTACGGAAGAAAAAGCAACATGAACTACAAGTACGCGTGCCTGAATCCGATTGCGGAATGCGGGCTGAAGAACCTGGGCGAGAACTACGCCCGCACCGAGAAGTTCGAGGAGGCGGACGCCGCGTTCGTCCGCAGCGCGAAGATGGACGAGCTCGTCCCCGGCGCGAACCTGCTCGCCGTCGCCCGCGCGGGCGCGGGCGTCAACAACATCCCGCACGCGGAGTACGCGAAGAAGGGCATCGTCGTCTTCAACACGCCGGGCGCGAACGCGAACGGCGTGAAGGAGCTCGTCATCGCGGCGATGCTGCTCGCGAGCCGCGACATCGTCGGCGGCATCGAGTGGGTCAAGGCGAACGCCGCCGACCCGGCGGTCGGCAAGACGGCCGAAAAGGCGAAGAAGGCCTTCGCCGGCACGGAGATCCAGGGCAAGCGGCTCGGCGTCATCGGCCTCGGCGCGATCGGCCAGAAGGTCGCGAACGCCGCCGTCGGCCTCGGCATGGACGTCCTCGGCTACGACCCCTACCTCTCCGTCGACGCCGCGCTCCGGCTCTCGACCGAGGTCAAGGTCTGCAAGAACGTCGAGGCGATCTACCGCGACTGCGACTTCATCACGATCCACGTGCCCGCGCTCGACTCGACGAAGGGCATGATCAACGCCGAGGCGATCGCGCTCATGAAGACGGGCGTCATCGTCGTCAACGCCGCGCGCGACGCGCTCGTGAACGAGAAGGACATGCTCGCCGCGCTGGAGTCCGGCAAGGTGCGCAAGTACGTCTCCGACTTCCCGAACGCGACGACGGCGGGCCGGAAGGGCTGCCTCGTGATCCCGCACCTCGGCGCGTCCACCGAGGAGGCCGAGGACAACTGCGCGGTCATGGCCGTGAAGGAGATGCGCGACTACCTGGAGAACGGCAACATCGTCAACTCGGTGAACTATCCGGCCTGCACGCTCGGCCCGGCCACGAAGCCCGGCCGCCTCGCGATCCTGCACAGGAACGTCGCGAACATGCTCGGCACGTTCACGTCGATCCTCGGCAACGCCAAGGTCAACATCGACGCGGTCGCGAACAAGAGCCGCGGCGACTTCGCCTACACGCTCATCGACGTCGACACGCCCGTGCCGGCGGACGTCGTCCAGGCCATCGCGGCGAGCGAGGCGGTCATCAAGGTGCGCGTCGTCAAGTGATGGGCATGGCGGGCTTTCCTGACTGGGGGCGGTTCACGCCCGAACGCGCCGCGGCAGAACTGCCGCGGCTTCTTTCGGAAGCCGAGGCGGCCGTCGCCGCGCTGGAGGCGTCCGCCCCGACGACCTACGAGGGCCTCGTCTGGGCGCTGGACGACGCGACGCGCGACCTCTACCGCACGTGGGGGCAGGTCGGGCACCTGACGTCCGTCATGAATTCGGACGCCTGGCGCGCGGTCGAGGAGGACTTCCAGCCGCAGGTCGTCGCGTTCTCCCTGCGCGTCGGGCAGTCCCAGCCGCTCTACCGGGCCGCGAAAGAGATTCTCTCGCGCGCGGAAGGCCTCTCGCCGGTGCGCGCGCGCATTCTCGCGAAGACGGTCGAGGCGGCGGAACTTGCGGGCGTCGGCCTCGCGGGCGAGAAGAAGGAGCGCTTCAACGCGATCCAGGCGTCGCTCGCGAAGCGGGCGATGGACTTCTCGAACGCCGTTCTCGACGCGACGAAGGCGTTCCGCTTCGAGAAGGACGGCAAGACCTACACGATCGACGACGCGCACTACCCGGAGACGATGAAGCACTGCGCCGACCGCGACGTGCGCGAGGCGCTCTGCCGGGCGCGGGCGACGCGCGCGCCGGAGAACGCCGCGCGCATCGACGAGATCCTGAGGCTGCGCGCGGAACTCGCCGCGCTGCTGGGCTTCAAGTCCTATGCCGACCTCTCGCTCCAAACGAAGTGCGCGCCGTCCGTCGCGGCGGCCTTGAAGATGATCGACGACCTCGACGCGGCGACCGCCGAACCGGCCAGGGCCGAAGACGCGGAGCTGCTCGCTTCGGTGCAGGCGCGGAAGCCGGCTGTGCCCATCCAGCCGTGGGACGTCGCCTTTTGCGCGGAGCGACTGCGCGAGCGGAAATATGCCTACTCCGAAGAGGAGCTGAAGCGCCACTTCGAACTCGAAGACGTGCTGCGCGGGCTGTTCAAGATCTCGAACCTCCTCTTCGGCATCACGGTCGAGGAGGTGACGGGCGACGCGAAGCCGTCCGTCTGGCATCCCGACGTCCGTTTCTTCGCCGTGAAGGAGAAGGGCGAGACGATCGCCCACTTCTACTTCGACCCGTTCGTCCGCAACGGACAGAAGAACGGCGGCGCCTGGATGAACGAGTTCAGGAACAGGAACACAAGGAAAAAGGAAGAAGGAAGAGGGAAAAAGTGCGGAATTAATATTAATCCTCTTCCTTCTTCCTTCTTCCCTCTTCCCACATCCTTCTCCCAGTTGCCGCTCGCGCTCGTCTGCACGAACTTCCCGCGGCCGGACGCGAACGGCAAGTGCCTGTTGCCGTTCCGCGAGGTCGAGACGCTGTTCCACGAGTTCGGGCACGCGCTCCAGTGCATGCTCACGCGGATCGACGAGGAGGACGCGGCCGGCATCAACCTCGTCGAGTGGGACGCGGTGGAGGTCGCCTCGCAGTTCATGGAGAACTGGTGCCTCGACGACCGCACGGGCATTGAAGTCCCGGCGGCGCTGAAGGCGAAGGTGCGCGCGGCGAAGAACTTCCGCGCGGCGAGCGCCTGCCGCCGCCAGCTCGCCTTCGCCAAGACCGACCTGCTGCTGCACCTTCCCCCTGCCCAACCCTCCCCCTCCCCCCCCCTCATCCCTCATCCCTCACTTCTCACCTCTCACCTCTCATCCCTCAACCCATGGACTGGGCCTATCCGGCGGCAGCGGTGACGGGGGCGGCGCTCTCGGTCTCTGGCGCGGCGCTCCAGAGCGTCCTGCGCAATCCGCTGGCGGAGCCCTACCTGCTGGGGACGGTCGGCGGCGCGGCGCTCTTCGCCGCGCTCGCGACCAACCTCGGCCTCGTCGCGCTGGGCGCGTGGGTGTTGCCGGCGGCGAGTTTCCTCGGCTCGTGCGCGTCGCTCGCGCTCGTCTGCCTCGTCGCGGCGTTCGCGGCGCGGGCGCGCGGGGCGGACGGCGCGAATCCGCTGCTGCTCTCGACGGGAAACGCCGTCGTGCTGGCCGGGTTCGTCACGGGCGGGTTCTTCGGCTCGCTTGACATGCTCGTCCTCTCCTACGCGAAGCCGGATGACTTTGCGGCGGTGTCGAAGTGGCTCTACGGGTCGCTTCGCGCGGTCACGGGGCCGACGCTCGCGCTCGGCGGCGCGGCCTTTGCCGTCGCGTTCGCGACCCTGCTGGCGCTCGCGCGGCGGCTGAACGTCATGGAACTCGGCCGTGCCGAGGCGGAGGCCCTGGGCGTCAACACGCGCTTGACGACGTTTCTTGTCCTCGGCGCGGTGTCGCTCGTCACGGCCGTCTCGGTCGCGCTTGCGGGGGCGATCGGCTTCATCGGCCTCGTCGTGCCGCATTTCGTCCGCCGCAAGGCGGGTCCGCGCCTCCCGCGCGTGCTCGTGGTGTCCGCGCTTGCGGGCGGTGCTTTCCTCATGCTGGCGGAGTTCGTCGGACGCTTCCTGCCGGGCGACGTGCCCGTCGGCGTCGTCTGCGCGATCCTCGGCGCGCCGTTCTTCCTGTGGCTGCTCATGTCCCGCCGCAACGGCGAGGGCTGGGACATCTGATTCATGCGCGAGCCGGGCGGCAATGAGTCTCGCCGATTCCCTTCCCCACGCAAGAATGTGAATATGGTATAATTCTGGCATGAAAATGATGAAGGCGTTTTGGCCGGGGCTCCTGAAGGCCTCGATGTGCGGTTCCGTCGGCATGGCCCTGTGCGCGCGCCCAGCGGCGGCGGTCGGCGACGTCACGCTGACGAAGGTCGCCGAGTATGACTTCTCCGTCAACGGATGCGGCGGCTTGGCCTATGCGGGCGGCGACCAGTTCTACGTCCTTCGCGACCACAACGACACGACGGGCTACGCCGAGATCTATCCGCTGACGCTCGGCATCGACAAGACGACTGGCGCCATCCTCTCCCAGACGCTAGGGGGGGCTGTCCGCCCTGGGAATCTGAATGACGCCGAGGGATTGGCGTTTGACCCCGGCAGCGGGACGCTTTGGGTCAGCGACGAGGCAGTCCCGACGATTTCCGAGTTCGGCACGAGCGGCTCTCCGACGGGGCGCTGCGCGCCTGTGCCGGCGATCCAGCGGGAGAAGAAGCGCGCCAACCGTTCGCTCGAGTCGCTGACCATCTCCGGCGACGGCCTCACGATGTGGACGGCCAATGAGCAGGCCCTCACGTGTGACGGCGATGCGTCGGACGGAAAGGCCTATGTCGAGACGGTCGTGCGCCTGACGCGGTTCAGCCGCCCGACGGTGGCGGGCGACTGGACGGCTTCGGGCGAATGGGCCTATAAGTGCGACTCCAGCGGCACCGGTGGCACAGTCCAGAGCGGGCTTTCGGGGCTTTGCGCCCTGCCGGACGGCTCGATTCTCGCGCTGGAGCGCGAGGTCAGCGTCTCGACGTCCGGCCGCTGCCGCATCTATCGCGTGACGCCGGAAGCGCTGGCGTCCGCGACGGAGGTCTCCGCACTTGCCGCGCTCGACCGCAACCGCGCCTACAAGGCCATCGGCAAGGGAACGGCCCTTGTCGAATTCGACAACAGCCGCCAATCGAGTCTAACAGAATACAAGATGATCGTCTACGAGGGCATCTGCCTCGGCCCTCGGCTGAAGGACGGGTCGCTTGGGGTCTATCTCGTCTCCGACGGCGGCGCCTCGAAGTCGCAGTCGCTCGCCACGGCCTACACGATGTCACGGCTCTGTGCGCTTCGGCTGTCGGGCCTTGACGTCGTCACGGTCAACTTCAGCGCGCCCGACGGCTGCACGGCCACGCCGGGCGGTCGCAACTACCGCTACCTGCGCGGCAGCCGGATCGCCGCGTCGCTCACGGGCGCGGGCCTGGAGCCGGCGGCCTACACGAACAACGGCGCACGTCTCGTTTCCGCCGCCTGGACGGCGGGCGCGCGCGCCGGGTCGGGCACGGAGGCCGAGATCACGGCCGCGGACGACGACACGACGCTTCGGTGGACGCTCTCCGAGACGACGTCGGCGAAGACGGAGATCGGCTCGCACGACTCCTTCGAGGGCTTTGCGGAAGGGACGCTGGCGTCCGCGATTCCCGACTGGTCGGGCGAGGCGGCGGTGGAGGCCCTGTCCTACGCGCCGCCGACGCCGCCGGGCTATGCGATGCCGCGTGAGACGCACACGCGCGTGCTGAACGCCGAGGAGGATGACGCCTGGCGGGCGGTCACGGACAACATCGCGGGCAATCGCCGGTTCGAGGTCATGATCCAGGTTCGCCGCGCGACGGCGCCGCTCGCGGCCGCGTCCGGGTCTGTCCGCGTCCAGGTCGGCATCGATGCCGAGGGCCGCTTCTGCCTCTGGCATCTCCGGCGCGGGGAGGACGGCTGGGCGGCAGGCTGGACACGTCTCAGCGAGACGGCCTACGCGGACGGCGACTGGGTGCGGCTCGGCGTCGAGCTGGCGGACGCCAACGGCGTGGGCTTCTGCCGCGTGCGGCTGAACGGGTCGGTCTGCCCGACGGCCGCCGGACTCCGCGCGATGGACTCCGGCGCGCCCGCGCCCGGCGTCTGGCACCGCCTCGCGAACGGCACGGCGGCGGGCGTCTCGGAGGTTGGTTTCATCGGCACGAGGATCGATGACCTGCTCGTGACGACGGACGCCTTCTCGTCCGAACACACGGGGGCGACGTCGGCGGACGGCATCGACTTCGCCTGGCTGGACGAGATGAACCTGCCGCGAGACCCGACGGCGGCGGCGCCGAATCTGCCGGGCCACACGGTGAAGTACCTTCACGAGTCGGGCGTCGCCCCGTATTCGGACAGGCCGCTCGCGATCACGCGCGTCACGGTCGGCCCGGACGGCAGGGTCCGCCTCGCCTTCAACGGCTACAAGGGCGACAGCCCGGAGGCGTTCTACCGTGTCCTCCGCTCCGCGAACCTGAAGGACTGGACGCCGCTCGGCACGGGCGACGGCGCGTTTGACGGCGACCGCGCGTCCTGGTCGAGCGCGTGGGAGGGGCTGCCGGGCGACGCGCCGGCTTCGTCCCTGTTCTACAAGGTCGAGGCGATGCCGACGACGCCCTGAAAATGCTTCGTCGGCACGTACGCGCCCAGTCGCACGATTTCGCGCCTCGCACTGCGGACGGTGGCGGCAAGATGAGCGGAATGTCCTGTCGTCATCTTGTCCCGTAGATATGCTATAATAGGCGTCATGGAGAAGATGAAGCAGATCATGTACGGCGTGACGGACTTCGCGCTCATCCGCGCGGAGAACGGCTATTTCGTGGACCGCACCGCGCTCATCCGCGAGCTGGAGAAGACGCGCTACGCGATGTTCCTGCGTCCGCGCCGCTTCGGCAAGTCGC
>DCMF01000009.1 GCA_002321305.1 Verrucomicrobia bacterium UBA1629
CGCCCTCTGCGAGGAGATCTGAAGCGGACGAATCGCGCCAGTCAGGCCCAATGCCTGTTGCAAAAATCGATACGCGAATTGCAAACATTGATATTGCGGACGGGCTGACGGATTTGATATAATTCGCGGCGTGTCAACGTAGAGGAGCGGCATGATTGTGAAGTCTGAAGCCTTGGAACAAGAAAGAAGTGTGCTTTCGCGCGAGAAATCTCGTGCGAAGACCCTTCGCACTTCCCATAGGGGGGGGGGGGGGGGGGGGGCAAGCCCTGTAGCCTGACCTGCGCGCTCGTGGCGGCGCTGGCGTTCGCGGCGCATGCGGCGCCCGTCTGGCAGGACAACTACGCGATGCAGTTCGCGCTGCGGGAGGCCGTTGAGCCGCCGCCGCCGAATCCCATCCCGCCCTATGACGCGCCGAACGACGACCGGGTCCCCGGCGGGCGGGCGACGGGCTTCTTCCATGTCGAGACGTCCGAAGACGGCGAGAGCTGCCGCCTCGTCGATCCGCTGGGCCGTGGCTTCGTCATCCGGGGCGTGGAGCATTTCTCCTACAGGGGCTTCCCGACGAAAGAGCGGACGTATCCGCACGCCGAGGCGTGCGCGCGCCGCCACGGCAGCGCCGAGAAGTGGGCGGAGTCCGCCGCGCGGCGTCTGCGCGGCTGGGGCTTCAACTACCTCGGCTCGGGCAACAGCCCCGAGACGCATTACCGGGGGCTGCCGCATACCTTCCTCCTCGGCATGGCCGGCAAGACGGGCTGGGACAAGGACTGGGACGAGATGACCATTCGGAGCGAGAAGTGCCGGTGGAGTTTCCCTGACGTCTTTCACCCTGACTTCCCGAGCTGGTGCGAGAAATGGGCGTCGGTCGCCTGTGCGCCCCACCGGGACGACCCGTGGCTCGTCGGCTACTTCATCGACAACGAGCTGCCATGGTGGGGGACGAAGGGCGTGAGCGCCGCCTGCGGACTCTACGACGCCGCGCTCAGCTGCCGCAGCAACCACACGGCTCGTCTCGCGGCCGAGCGCTTCGCCGCCGAACGCCCCGGCTGGAGCGAGGACCGCCTCGCCGAAGGATTCCAGCGCCTCGTCGCCGAGCGTTACTTCTCCATCACCACGGCGGCGATCCGGCGACACGACCCGAACCACCTAATCCTCGGCTGCCGTTTCCTCGGTTCGCAGAACGTGGCGGACTGCGTGCTGGAGACGGCCGGTCGGTACTGCGACGTCGTGACGGTCAACGTCTACCCGTGGGCCGACCTGAACCGCGGCTACGTTCGGATGGACAGGTCGCTTGAGAGCGTCCCGCTGGAGGAGGAGCTTCGGCGCGTCCACAGGATCTGCCGTCGGCCGATGTACGTGACCGAGTGGAGCGCCGTCGGCCTGGATGCGGGGCTGCCCTGCACGACGGGGGCCGGGCAGCGGCTGGAGACGCAGGCCGAGCGCGCCCGCGCGGCGGAACTCATGGCCCGGACGCAGCTGGCGCTTCCGTTCCTTCTCGGCTACAACTTCTTCATGTATCAGGATCATCCGCTCAGCGTCGGCAATTCCGCCGGAGAGGACTGCAACTATGGTCTCGTGTCGATCGAGGACGAACCCTATCGCGAGCTGACCGAGGCGTTCACGCGCGTCAATCGGGAGATTGCGGAGCTGGGGCGCCCCTCGGCGCCGCCGCGTCGCCATGCGCCGACGGATCCCGGCCTGACGGTCGAGGCGTTTCTCGCGCGCCGTTCGTCTGCAGTCGGCGTGACGCCTGTGCGATTCGAGCGGACGGGCGACTCGTTTCGGATCGGCAACGACGCCGGGCTGGCGCTTTCGGGACGGATCGACGGCCCGATGGTCTTTGACGAGGTTCGCTTCAATGGGGCGAACCTGGGGCGTTTCTCCGGCATGCTGTCCTGGTACGAGAACCCGAAGATCAACGGCGGGCAGATTTCCGGCCGCCGCTGGACGGAAATCAATAAGGTGACCGACGTGGCGTGGCGGCCTCTCCCGGACGGGCGCGGTCGGCTGGAGGCGACGGGTCTCGTCGAGGACGGCGGCACATGCGTCGAGATCGCCTTTGCGTTCACGGTCTTCCCGGACAGCCCGGCGTGGACGGTAGAGGTCGTCTCGGCGCGGAATGTCGGCGAAAGGGCCATTGACGTCCGATTCTTCTACCTTCGGCCGTGGACGTCCCGCCCGGACGATCCGGCCAACCGCCGGAAGCCGCGTTTCGCCTGCCGCGACTGGGACGTCTGGCACTTCGGCGACCTGGGTCTCGAATGGCGGGTCTCCAGCCGGGCACCGCTCCTTTGTGCGTGCCATCTCGTCAAGGACCACCCGGACGTCGCCTTTGAGCCGGGCGAGGGCCCGTTCCCGCTCGCGGCGGGCGCCGCCTATGACCCGCAGGGCCGGATGTGGGCGCTCTTCGAGATCGTGCGGGAGAAGGAGGCGTCCCGATGAGGGCAGCCGGGCTCTTCCGGACGACCGCCGCCGTCGCGTGTGCGGCGCTGTCGACCGGTCGCGCGGCGCTGGCCGACGCGCTCCCTTGCGCGATGTCCGCGACGCCCCTTGAAGCCGTCACGCTGCGCGGCCCCGTCGGCGCGAAGATGGACAGGCTTTTCGAGCGGCGTGTCTGCAGTGCGCGGGCGCAGGGCGAGGTCTTCGAGGAGGCGGTCAACGCCTTTCGCACGCAGTGGGACGACACGCACAGGCCGGGCAGCGGCGACTGGCAGGGCGAGTACTGGGGAAAGACCATGCTCGGCTGCGTCGCGGCGGCGCGCTACTACGACAGCCGTCCGCTGCGGGAGACCGTCCGCACACGGGCCCTTGAGCTCATCCGCGAGTTCCAGGGCGCGGACGGCTATTTGGGGACCTACCGGGACAAGGCGTTCGTCGGGGCCGTCCCGCCGGCGAAGCCGTGGTCTGTCTGGACGTGCAACCTCTGGAACCGCAAGTACACGATCTGGGGGCTGGTCGAGGCCTACCGCCTGACGGGCGACCGGGATATCCTGGACGGCTGCCGCCGGTCGATGGACCAGTGGATCAGCATGCTGCGTGAGCGTGGTCTGGACACGCGCCTGACGGGTTCGTTCACGGGCCTCATGTCGATGTCCGTCCTCAAGCCCCTGCTGATCCTCCATGGCGAGACGGGCGAGGCGCGCTACCTCGACTACGCGCGGGAGCTTGTGCAGTCATGGGACCTGCCGGGCGGATTTTCGGCGGCGACGATGCCGAATCTCGTCGCGAACGCCTTCGCCGATGTCCCGCTTGCGGACTGGTATCCGCAGCCGACCGAATGGGCGAAGGCCTACGAGATGATGAGCTGCATCGAGGGGCTGGTCGAGTATGCGCGCGTTGCCGGCGACCGCCGCGTCCTGGAGGCGACGCGCCGCCTTCAGGCGAAGATCGCCGAGGACGAGCTGAACGCGCTGGGGTCGGTCGGACACTTCGACCGCTTCGCCCATGCGGCGCGGCGTCCGCTCGCCATGACGGAGGCGTGCGACGCCGTGCACTGGATGCGCGTGAACCGTGCGCTCTTCCTGATGACGGGCGAGGGCCGCTATTTCGACGCGCTTGAGTTCTGCTTCTACAATGCCTACCTCGCGAGCGTCCACCGCGACGGGGAGTGGGGCGCTCACATGCTACGCGGAGAGGGGCGGCGACATTTCGCCTGCCCGCCGCAGGTCGGCATGCGTCTCCACCAGTGCTGCATCGACAACGCGCCGCGCGGCTTTGCGGACTTCGCCTCCGTCGCCGTCACGTTGGCGGCGGACGGTGCGGTCTGCGTCAACTCGTATCAGGACTCGGTGACGAAGGTCGCCGGTGCGGTCGTGTCTGTGAACGGGAACTATCCCTTCTCCGACACGGTGTCCGTCCGCGTCACGCCGACGCGCCCGTTCCGGCTGCGCCTGCGCGTCCCCGGCTGGTGCCGGAAGATGACCGTGAGCCGGGAGGACATTCCCGGCGTGGACAAGTTCGAGGGCCGTGCCGTCCTGGCGGGGGCGACCTGCTACGAGATCGACGTGCCGCACGACTGGACTTACGTCGTGCGGTTCGACATGCCGGCGACGGTCGTCCGGCACGACGTCCCCGACGTCCGCTATCCGAGCGTCCGCACGTTCGCGCAGGACTGGCGCGAGTCCGACTACGCCAAGTGGGCGGTCTACCGCTATGAGGCGCCGCACGACAACCCGGAGATGGAGGGGCTGACGCGCGGGCAGGCATTCGCGAGCCTCCGGCGCGGGCCGCTGGTCCTCGCGAAGTGCAAGCTCGCCGGCGCGACGTTCGACGAGACGCTCCGCAACGGGACGATCAACCGGGAGGACGGGTGGTCGTGCGTGCTGGAGCCGATTCCGGCGAGCGGGACGCTGGGCGCGTGGCGGGCGACGTTCACGAACGGGGCGCGGCGCTTTGGCGTGAACGTCTCCGACTTCGCGTCGGCGGCCGACTTCGACGACCCCGCCAACTGGTTCTCCGTGAACTTCTAAGGGAAAAGCCGTGTGCCTGATGTAAGGGTTCAACACGTTATTACCAAACGCAAACCGAAAGGATGATAGCCATGAAGAAGACAGACATGAAGATTCGATTCGACCAAGTTCGCATGCGCAGGCGTTGGCCTCTCCGCCTGTGGACGGCCCTGATGGTCGGCGTGACGGGGGCGCTGCTCCCGGCGGCCGAGTTTCCGCCCGTCGCCTCGGACGGGACGCTGACGCTGGACGTTCCCGCCGGCGATCCGGCCGTCTACGAGACGGCCCTGCCCGCCGCGACGAAGCTCGTCAAGACCGGCGTCGGCGAGGCCGTTCTCAAGGTCGCCTCGACCGTGTTCACGGGCGAGGTCGACGTCCAAGGGGGGACGCTGACGCTGAAGGACGTCGCGGCGGCCGGCACGGGCACGAAGATCGCCGTGACGGGCGACGCGGCGACGCTCCACCTCAACTTCCCGCGCCCGGACGGCGCACGGCAGGACACGGCGTTCTTCACGGGGCACGACGTCACGATCCGGGGGCGGGGCGCGGACGGCAAGGGCGCATTCCGCTACACAGCCTTGGATTCGCTCGTCTGCGACGACAGCATGCTGGACTCCCTGTCCCTTTCGGGCGACGCCTTCATCGCGATCCCCAGCCGCTTCGGCGTCAGGGACGCGATCGGCCTGAACGGTTATGCGCTGACCCGCATCGACGGCACGGGGGACTGGATGATGTTCAACGGCGCGTGCCGCGTCAGCGCGGGCGTCATCTCGAATGCCGTCGGCAACCTGATCGTGCAGCGCACACCGACGTTCGCCGACCCGTCGGGCACGGCGCTCTGCCTGTCCGGCGGCGATCTCGTCTTCTACGGCGCGACGCCCGCGCTGCCCTGCCGAGTGACGCTGTGCGGCGGACGCCTTCAGACGGCGAGCGCGGGAGACGGTCGCGGCAATGTCGTCACGGGACCCGTGGCGGTCGAAAAGGCGACAGACGTCCTGAACGTGGCGGGGTCTGCCGAACAGGCCGCCCAGCAGCGCCTGGAACTGGCGGGGGCCGTCACGATGAGTGACCGGCTGACCCACAAAGGGCCAGGCACGCTCGGCCTGAACGGCCCGGTTTCGGGCGGCAAGGACCTGTACGTGTCCGCAGGGACGGCCTGGGCCAGCTGGGCGGGCGCGCCGGGCGGGCGGGTCGTCTGCTCCTCGAATGTGGTGCGGACGGTGGACGGCCTCGTCCTGAACGGGACGGACGCCCGGCTCGACCTGTCGGACGGGACGCTGGACGCGGGCTGGTTCCGGCTCGGCAACGGCTGGTCTCGCAACACGCTCGTCCAGTCGGGCGGCGCGTTCGCCGTTCGGGGCAACACCTACGTGGGCGAGTCCAACGGCTACGGCGCGTTCCTGGCGACGGGCGGCACGGCGTCGTTCGCCGCCGCCGTCAACATCGCCGGCGGCACCGTGGGAGAAGGTCTCGTCTGGCAGGAGGGCGGCATCGTCCGCGTAAGGGGCGGCGCCTGGGACATGGGCGGCATCTTCCTCGGACAGAAGGGACGCGGCTTCCTCGGTGTCTTCGGCGGCGCGACGAACGATACGCGCAACGCGAGGAACGGAAACGACACGCGCCTCCGGCTGGGCGCGGCCGTCGGCGGGCAGGGGACGCTCGCCGTCTCCGGCGCAGGATCCGTCGTCGAGACGGAAGCGCTTGTCATGGGCGCGAGCGGCGTCGTCTCCACGAACGTCGTCGCCATCACGGACGGCGGCACGCTCAAGGCGAACCGCTTCCTTCGCGCGGACGGCGTCGGCGAGGGGTCTGTCCAGGACGTGTACGCGGACGGCGGTGTCGTCCTGCCGACCTACTGGTACGGCTGGAACAACGCCAACTACGAGAACGAGAAGTTCTACACGCGCTGCCCCGACTTCTGGACGCTCGGGCCGCGCGGGCTCACGATCGACACGTCCGAACTCGAGACCGGCACGGAGGGGCAGGCCCCGGACGTCGGCGTGTTCTGGCCGCATCCGCTTTCGGACGCGGCTGGGCAGGGCATTGCGTCGGTCACGCTGCCCGAAAGCGATGCGGCGTTCGCGAAAGAGACGTATCGCGGCCCCGTGTTCGTGGACATCGAAGGCCCGGTCGGCAGCCATGGTGCGGCGGCGGTGGCGGCGTTTGACCCCACGACGAGGAAACTGACGCAGGTCGTCGTGGTATCGCCCGGCAACGGCTATGACGAAAGGACGCGCGTCTATGTGCGGTCGGCGGCGAAGACGGGGCGCTACAAATGCGGCTGCGCGCTGACGGGCGCGCGCGCCGGCGGTCGCCTCCTCAAGCGCGGCGACTGGCCCGTCACCCTCTTCGCCACGAACACGTACACGGGCGGCACGGTCGTGGAATCGGGCGCGCTCGTCCTGGTGGGCGAGAGATCATTCCCGACGAACACGCCGCTCAAGGTGATGGACGGGGCGACGCTCGACTGCAAGGGCCGGGAACTCGCCGTCTCCACGCTCTCCGGCGTGGGCGGTGCGGTGACGAACTGCACGGGCCTGTCGGTGGGCGAGGCTCTGGAACTCTCGGTCGCCGAACTCTTCGCCGCGTCAGGGCCGCTGACGGTCGATGCGTCCGTGGACTTTGCCGAAGGCGCCGTCGTGCGCGTGACAGGCACCGAGAGCCTGCCCGCATACGAGGAGGCGACGCGCCGTCCCATCTTGCGCGCCGCGAAGCTGACGGGCGCGGTTCCCTCGTTGAGCTTCGTGGATGCGGCCGGACGGCCCTGGAAGGTTCGCCGTTCCGGCAAGAGCCTAATCCTGGCGCCCGTCAAGGGTCTGGTGATGGTTATACGGTGACCGTCCAGATACGATGGACTGTGTGCGGATTGGGTCGATTTGCCATAAAGGCGAGGCATGAGAAACTCCAAGGCGATCCAGATGGTGGTGCCGCTTGCCGCGTGTGCGGCATTCGGCGAAGTGCGGGTTTCGGTCACGCCGGATGGCGCGAACGACAGGACTGCGTGCGTCCGGGAGGCCGTGCGGCAGGTCGCGGCGGCGGGCGGGGGCGTCGTGCGCCTGGCGTCCGGCGACTACCACTTCCATTCCGGCTCGGCGGAGCGGATGCGCTTTCACGTCTCGAACCATGATCAGCCGGAGGTGCGGCCCGTCTTCCTGCCGTTCGTCGGCGTGACGAACGTGTCCGTCGTGGCCGATGGCGGTGCGCGGTTCGTGATGCATGGCATGGGTACGGCGATCCTGTTGCGCGAGACAAAAGGCGTCTCGTTCAAAGGCCTCACGATTGAATGGGAGAAGCCGTTCTTCGCGCAGTCCGAGATCGTCGGCTTTGCGGACGGCAGGACGCGCGTGCGCTTCTCGCCGCGCGACCGGGTCGTGCCCAGGGACGGCAAGGTCGTCCTCTGCGGCGAGGACTGGAAGGACGCGCTGCAGTACGGGACGGTCTTCGACCGCGAGACGCACGAGATCGTCGAGCGCACGGACGACGTGGACTTCGGTGGACGCGGCGAGCCGTGCGCCGACGGCACCTTCCTGCTCGACGTCGATCTCTCGAAGAAGGGTGCGGGCGCGAAGGTCGGCGACGTCTACGTGGTGCGCAGCGGATGCCGTCCGCACCCGATCGTCTGCCTCGACCGCGCGACGGACACGACGTTCGAGGGCTTCGTCTTTCGCGGCGGCTTCGGCATGGGCCTCGTCGCGCAGCTGAGCGAGAACGTCACGCTGCGCGGCGGCGGGTGCTTTCCGCGCGACCGCTCGGAATACAGCCCGAACGTGATCGACGCGACGCACTTCTCGAACTGCCGGGGCACGGCGACGGTCGAGAACTGCCGCTTCGAGGGCATGATGGACGACGCGCTCAACGTGCATTCGACCTGCCTCGGCATCGTCGGCAGGCCTGCGCCCGACCGGATTCGCTGCCGCTACATGCATCCGCAGGCGATCGGCTTCGGCGTGTTCGCGCCGGGGGACGATGTGCGCTTCATCGCCGGCAGAACGCTGGAGAACGGCTTCGTCGGACGGGTCAAGGCGGTCGAGACGCACGATGCGCGGGAGATCACGCTGACGCTGGAGGGGCCTGTCCCCGCCGGATACGGCGTCGGGGACGCGGTGGAGAACGCCAGCTGGCAGTGCGCGGTCGTCTTCCGCAACAACACGGTCGCGAACAACCGCGCGCGCGGCGTCCTCTTCACGACGCCGAAGCGAATCGTCTGCGAGGGAAATTTCTTCGACCACGTGTCCGGCGCGGCGGTCCTGCTCGCGGGCGATGCGCAGGGCTGGTACGAGTCGGGCGCGTGCGAGGATCTCGTCATCCGCCGCAACCGCTTCCGCGACTGCCTCACGTCGGTCTTCCAGTACTGCGACGCGCTCGTGTCGATCCATCCCGAGGTGAAGGACCTGAAGGCGCAGCGCCGCCGCTACCACCGCAACGTCGTCGTCGAGGACAACGAGATCGAGACGTTTGACGTGCCGCTCCTCTACGCGCTGAGCGCGGAGAACGTCACCTGGCGGCGGAACCGCGTCACGCGCCACGGCCGCTACCGCAGCTGGGGGCGGCCCGCGTTCCAGACGGAAGGGTGCGAAAGCGTCCGCGTCGAGCAATGACGGGGGCAGGCGATTTGTGGTATAATGCCGCCATGGAGAAGATGAAGCAGATCATGTACGGCGTGACGGACTTCGCGCTCATCCGCGCGGAGAACGGCTATTTCGTGGACCGCACCGCGCTCATCCGCGAGCTGGAGAAGACGCGCTACGCGATGTTCCTGCGGCCGCGCCGCTTCGGCAAGTCGCTCCTCTGCGCCATCCTCCAGGCCTACTACGACGTCGACTACGCCGACCGCTTCGACGAGCTCTTCGGCGGGCTCGACATCGGGCGCGAGCCGACGGGCGAGCGGGGCAAGTACCACTGGCTGCACTTCAACTTCTCGGCGGTCGAGAAGCGCGCCGACCGCGTGGAGGCGAGCTTCGACGCGTACAGCTGCGGCGTCATCGACGAGTTCGCCGCGCGCCATGCCGCGCAGCTGCCCGCCGGCGCGGCGGAGGCGATCCGCGACAGGCGGACGTGCCACGAGAAGCTCAACGCCCTCACGACCAAGCTGATGGGCACGGGCGCGAAGCTCTACGTCTGCATCGACGAGTACGACAACTTCACGAACACGATCCTCGCCGAGTCGCGCGACCGGTACGAGGCGCTCTGCCACGGCGAGGGGTTCTTCAAGCAGTTCTTCAACGAACTCAAGCTCGCGACGACCGGCACGGACGCGCCCGTCACGCGCCTCTTCGTCACGGGCGTGACGCCCGTGACGATGGACGACGTGACGAGCGGCTTCAACATCGCGACGAACGTCTCGCTGGACCCCGCCTTCGCCGCGTTCACGGGCTTCACGCACGACGACCTCCGCGCCATGCTCGCCTACTACCGGGAGAATGCGGGCTTCGCGTTCGACGAGAACGCCGTCTTCGAGACGATGCGCCGGTGGTACGACAGCTACCGCTTCGCGCCGGAGGCGGGCGCGGACGGGCGCGAGCCGCCGCGCGTCGCGAACCCGACGCTCGTCCTCTACTACATGCAGTACTTCCTGCGGAACCACAGGCCGCAGCCGGAGCTCGTGGACCGCAACCTGCGGACGGACTACATGA
>DCMF01000117.1:0-42923 GCA_002321305.1 Verrucomicrobia bacterium UBA1629
GATGTCAGGCAGGCGTCGCACATGGGAATCTGGCCCACTTATTATAATAAGTGGGCGACCTCCTCCTACCGCCCCTGCTTCGGGTCGAACTCGATCCGCATCAGATCTCCTTGCCCCTGATCTTGCGCAGGACGTTTCGCTCGAACATTCGCGGGCCGCCGAAGAACCTGAACTCCGAAGACGTCATACGCTCGCCGTTCAGGATCTTCAGCTCGATCAGGCGCAGGGTGCAGATCAGGTCCGCCAGCTGGAAGAGCTTGTAGCACTCCGGCTTGACACCCTGCGCGAACTCGACAGGGCACGACAGTTCGGACGAGAACGTCTGGTGAAGCAGGTTCGTGACCGGGGCCTGTCCGCAGTCGTAGTAGACCTTCACCTTGCCCACCGCGTCCAGGGCGTCGCGATGCGCCGCGAGGAAGTCGACGAGTTCCTTCTGGAGCCGACTCGCGATCTGGAGCGAGGAGGTCACGAACTTCTTGTCGACGGAAAGGCAGTGGTATCGGAACTCAGCCTTGCGGGCGAAGGTCATCATGCGCCCGAAGATGCGTCCCCGTAGATTCCGGTTGAAAAAGGCGTAGCCTTTCTCTTTTCGGATGAGCGGCCCGGCGTGGAAGTAGAACGTGTCCTTGTCCAGCCCGATGGCCTCGACGTTCTGGTCGAGGTTCCGGACGAGCGGGCCGATGTCGAAGCCCTGATCATGGAAGACCATGCCGACGACATAGAAGCGCGAATCGGGGTCGGGATGCCGGAACGTCCCCGATTCGTCGACGAATATGCTCAAGACTTTCTGGCTGTTGCCGGACATCGCTCTGCTGCTCACGAAAGAAAGCGGCGAGGATCGCTCCTTGCCGCCCACACGAGGACAATACCCCCGCATCAAGGTGATCCCTCCCTTGCGGGAGAAACCGCGCGTATTGTATCAAATCCGGCACCGCGCGCGCAAGGGGGTAGCCGCGAGAAGACAAAAACGAGCGCGCCTGCGACTACCGCCCCTTCTTCGGGTCGAACTCGATTTTCATCGGCCTCGACGGGATGGCGTGCACCTTCTCCCAAGCGCTCTGCTGGAATGCGTTCATCGGCGGCGGCGCCCAGCCCTCCTCGCACGCCTTGCGGTAGAGGACGCGCCGCATGGGGCGGAAGCCGAACTTCTCGGCGGTGGACTGGACCACGGTCGTGCATTCTGTCGCAAGGCCCTCTGTCGCTATATTGTCCAAGTCTGTTGCCGTGCGGATCAGGTTCATCGTCGAGACGCTTGAAAACGCATAGCCGGCCTGGAAGACCTGCCCGACCGACCGGCTCATCATCTTCCGAACCCGCGATTCCAGAACGTCCTTGCCCGGGCTGTCGGCCTTGAGCGCCCGCATGTTGACGACGGCATAGCGCGCCTCCGGGCAGACGACCTCAAGCGGCCAGTCGGCCACATCAATCAGAAATGTCGCCATGAGCCCGCCAAGCTTCGCGAACGTCTCGTCGGCCGCCCTGAACGAGAACGCGGGGATTTCCGCCTTGACGACCTCCGTTAGGATCATGCAGCTGTTCTGGCACTTGATTGCAGCCGCCTTCAGGACGCTTTCGTCAATGCCGATGCCGCAATCCACAAAGACATACTTCCCCTTTGCTTCCCTTGGGTCGGCGATAAAGCCGCCTGTCTCGTTCAGGGCCTTCAGCCGGCGCTCCGCGCGTGCGGCCTTTTCCTCTGGGGTCGAGACTTTGGGCTTGACGGCTCCTCCAGCCGTTCCTGCGGCAAGTGCGCAGGCGGCAACGGTACGGATGATTCGGCTTTTCCTCATGGTTGTTTTCCTTTCTGCTTCAGAAGTTTTCGTGCCCTTGCGGCTTCGGCCCTTTCGCGCATGGTGCGCGGCGAGACGAGCGGCTGGTCGATGCCGTGACTCTCAAGAATCCTATTCGCAGCCACAACGGCATCCTCGATTTCCTGTTCGCTCGCGCCGTCCTGCCTCATCTCGGCGACGGCAACAAGCAGGTTGTCGCGGACATCTGCCAATCGGTTCACGTCATCCCGCGCGGCCTTCAGGATCTCGCACGGGTCTTCCCCGTCCCGTATGGCGGCTGCCAGCTCCTCCTTGGCCTCCATGACGGCCTTCTTCCGCGCAATGACGTCAGGCGTGTCGCTGGGATGGATCTCG
The DNA here is from genome assembly GCA_002321305.1 of Verrucomicrobia bacterium UBA1629. Lineage (GTDB taxonomy): Bacteria > Verrucomicrobiota > Kiritimatiellia > RFP12 > UBA1067 > UBA1067. The sequence goes on from DCMF01000117.1 coordinate 2,145, forward strand.
ATCTTGTCAGCGAGCGCATTCGGCAGGTCGCGCCTGAACGCCTGCCAGTTGACGTCGCCGAAGATTCGCTCGCCCGGACGCCGCGACAGGAGGACGTCCAGCTCGACTTCGCACGGATGGCGGAAGACGGGCTTCTCCGGCCGCCAGGGCTTTCCGTTGATGACGGTCTTCTGCCCGGGGCGGATCACGCGCGTCACCTTGTAGTGCGGACGGCCTTTGTCGTCATGCCAGACGTTGTTCACGAAGTTCGTGACGACGCCTCTTGACACCTTCGGCGGCAGGGCTTTGGGCGCGGCCGGTGCTTTGTGCACGCCGTTTGTCTCGAGAATCAAGCCTCGTCCGTTCACGGGGCCTTCCTTGCCCGTGCCCTCACGTGGCCGCGAAACGAAGATGGCGATTGTGACCGCGACAAGGATGAGTGCGATGCCCACGACCGACAGGGCCTTTGCATGTTCGCGCCCCCAAGCCGGGAACAGGCCTTTGCTCGCCGCCGTCCGCCCCACACCGCTCTCCGCCGCCTCGACCTTGACGGCCGACACGCCCGCCGCCTCCAGCGTCCTGAACAGCGTCGCGCGGTCGGTGGCCTCGTAGAACGCCGTCGCCAATCGCCCGTCCCGGCCCCTGTACGTCACTTTCCAGTTCATCTCTGTCCCCGATGGCCGAAAAGCCCGCCCGATTGCTCGGACGGGCTTTCCAGTGCGGTTCTCGCTCCGTAGAATCAGGCGCGCTTGCGGCGAAGGGCAAGCCCCGCGACGCCGAGCAGCATCAGCAGCCCGGACGTCGGCTCCGGGACGCCCTGCGTCTGCCAGCCCGCGTCAGACCACTTCTGCCCCGCGACATCGAAGCCAGCGCCCGACGTGAAGTTGAGTGTCGCGTCGCCGGTGTCACCGAGCGTGAACGACGATAGTGCGGCTTCCCACGAAGCGGTGCCGTCGTTCGCCTTGATGATGGCCGAGACGTAGTAGGTCGAGCCGTTGGCGAATGCATAGCTGTCGCCTGTGCTTGTGTTGTAGGCACCGTTCGGCTTCGCCGAAGTCACCGTCGAGGTTGTCAGCAAGTCCGTGCCGGCCGCGTCGGCATAGAACGACACGACCATCGTGTAGGCGGTGCTTCTGGCGAGCGAGTTTCCGTCCGGACCGACGAAGCCTTCGGAAAAGAGGCCGGAGTTCCATGACACGGACGCGGCGTGAACGCAACCGACCGCCAACGCCGCGCCCATAAGTGTGAGTAGTTTCTTCATTGTGTTTCCTTTGTGTTTGTTTTTGCGGGCGACCCATTGCCGCCCACGAAAGGCCGTCCGTCAGAGCGCGCCGGGGAAGTTGAGGACGACGTCCTTTGCCGCGAAGTTGCCGAGCAGGGCCGTGTTCGCCTCAAAAGGCTCGTCCGCCGCAACGTTCCAGTCATCGACATCTTCATACCAGTCGCCATTGTAGGCGAAGTAGGTCTTGATCGTGCGCGCCCGTGTGTCGTCAAGCTTTTGGAGGATGTCAGAACCCTCATTGAACGCGACGACCTCGATCTGCTTGAACGTCAGGTCAATCGGAAGCGGGTTGCCGATCATGACATACTGGAGCTTGTCGGTCGCGCAATCGACCTGAATCGGCTTGTCGAGAACGGTGCCCAAGCCCTGGAACGCGACGTCCTTGGCGGCGAAGTTGCCGAGAAACCCCTGGAAGATGTCGAAACGGTCTTCGTCGCCAGCATTCCAGTCATCGACGTTCTCGTACCACGCGCCCTCGTAGAAGAAGTAGGTCTTGACCGTGCGGGCCTGTGTGTTGTTGAGCAGCTGAAGGATGTCGGAAGCCTCATTGAACGCCGACGGCTGAAAGGCCTTCATCTGGAAAGTGCCGTCCTCCTCCTCCGTCCCCGCCGTCATGAACCCCGGCGCAATGCAGTTGTACTGCTTGCCCGCCAAATCAACCGTCGCATAGCCGACAACGTTCGCGGAGGTGATTCCATCGCCGAACCCGACTGCCGCAAAGAGTGCTGCGGAAGCCGCAATCATGAGTTTCTTCATTGTTGTTTTCTTTCCGGCACAACCCAGTGTGCCATTGAGAGAGAGGGAAGATTCCGAGCGAACGGCACCAAGGCATGACAAACGTGTGCGCACGATTCCCAGACCGCTCGCACCTTTCATCACATTCTTGACGCGATTCGTCATTGTCTTTCCTTTTGTTTTTGTGAACGCATCAGACCCGCTCGGCACTCGCCGAAGACCTTCCGCGCCCTTAACACTGCGAACTATACCAAAAATTCTGGTGGATGCGCAAGCCCACTTCACCCGAATGGGTAATGCCGAGAAGGCGCGGCAATCTGAATTTCGGCCTTTATTTATTGGGGTGAGATGAATCTTCCTAAGCAATGCGGCATGGGAAGAGAAAATTTTCGGGGAATTTCCCTTCTGCCGTTCGCGTACCACCGCCACGCCGTCTCCGCCCTTCGCGACCCTTCGGCGAGCTGACACGCGCGGCACGAAAAGGCTTCGCGTCGATTGCGGACGCGACAAGCGCGTCCCTCCCGAAATCAGACAAGGTCGTCCTGCTTGCGGGGCAGGATGAACGCGCCGAGGAGCGCCAGCAGAATCGGCAGCCCCACGAGATTCGCAAGGGTGAGTCCCCAAACGCGCGCCGGCTCGACGCACTCGTCCTTCGCCAGCGACTCCAGCGGCGAGAACGCCGAGACGGGGCGCGTCACGGACGCGGCGAAGCGCGTGATGACAAGACCGATGCGATCCGAAAGCTTCGTCTCCAGCTCGTCTGGGTACTGCTCCACGACGCTGGGGCTCATTTCGCCGACCGCAAGCGTCACGAACGCGACGAAGAGCGCGACGGGACGGCTCAGCCCCGCGCCGAGGAACAGGCCGAGCGAGACGACGAGCGCGAGGACGGACACCAGCACGACGTAGGCGCGCAGCAGGTTGCAGAGGAACGAGTCCGCCGTCCGCAGCACGTTGACGTCGCGTCGCGGACGCAGCATCAGCGCGTGCGCGCCGCGGTTCTCGAAGGCGAGTTCCGCATCCGCGCCCCTGAACGGCACGACGACAATGGCCTGCGTGATGTTGCTGACCGCAAGCTCGGACGCGCCCGATCGGAAGACGCCGCAGACGTCCTGGCGCATCTCGAACTGGTTGGTGAAGCGGATGCGCACGGCATCGCCCGGCGCGGCGAACCGCCAGCGCGCGACCCCATTCGTCCCGACCGTCTCATAGCGGTCGATCGCCCGGTTCGCCAGGAGCCGCAGCACCGTCGCCTTCGGCGCATGGCGCACGGCCGCCGGCGTGTTCGTGTCCGCCATGTAGAGCGCATACATCCTCTCGGCCTCCGCCTGCACGGACGGCAGGATCGGCGACAGCACGTGGCTGCACGGCGTCGCGCAGTCGACCCGGCTCGCGAGAATGCCGCACGCGACCGCGAGGACAGCCGCGCCGACGGCGACGTGCGCGGCGACCTTGCCGAGAATCAGCGCGATGCGTCCGACCGGCCGCACGAGCGTCAGCTGGAGGCGCTTCTCGACGCGTTCGCGCGCGAGCGAGCCGGTCGCGGACGCCAGCAGCGCGACGACGAGGAGCGCGAAGACGCCGCCGAGCGAGAAGTGGATGTCGAGTTCGCGCGCGCCGGCCGCCGTGCCGTCGCCCCGCACGAGCGACGGGAACGCGACCATCCACGCGACCGCCGCCGCGAGGAGGAAAAGCACGGTCTTCGACCGCACGAGCGCCTTCCATTCGAGGCGGACGACTTCAAGGAACGCGCGCATCACGAGGCCAGGAACGGGGCGAGGGTGAAGTCCTTCGCGTCATCGACCTTCGCGAGGAAGAAGTCCTCAAGGCTCGTGCCGAGTTCCGAGACCTTGCCCTCGGCGACGCACTTGCCGTGGTTCAGGATCATCACGCGGTCGCAGATGTCCTGCGCGTCCGCGAGCAGGTGCGAAGTCGTGAGGATCGTCATGCCGCCGGCGCGCAGGGCCTTGACGAGCAGCTTGACCTCCTTCGTTGAAATCGGGTCGAGCCCCGACGTCGGCTCGTCCAGCACGAGCAGGTCGGGCTTGCCGATCAGCGCGGCGGCGAGGGCCACGCGGCGGGCCATGCCCTTCGAGAAGCCGCCGACGGGACGCTTCGCGACGTCGGAGAGGCCGACCATCGCCAGCAGCTCGCGCGTCCGCGCCTTCGCCTCCGTGCGCGAAAGGCCCGACAGCCCCGCGTAGTAGCCCAGCGTCTCCTGCGCCGTGAGGAACGGATGCAGGTAGCTGAGCTCCGGCAGATAGCCGAGACGCCGCCGCGCCGCAACCGACTGCGGCGGCTTCCCGAAGAGCGAGAGGCGTCCGCCGCTCGGCGACAGGAGGCCGAGGATCATCTTGATGGTCGTCGACTTGCCGGAGCCGTTCGGCCCCAGGAGGCCGAAGACCTCGCCCCGCGCGACCGTCAGCGACAGGCCGTCCACGGCCTTGACCGTCGGCCGCAGCCAGAAGTCCCTGAACGTCTTCGTCACGTCGACGAGTTCGATGATGCTTTCAGACATGGGCAATCGTTATTCTTGACGGTTCATGAAACGGACGCCGAGCAGCAGAAACGCCGCGACGGCGGGAAGCGCGGCCAGCGCGGCCAGCCCGACATACGGCCACGGCACGGCGCCGCCCTTCGACAGCGCATCGGAGAGATAGTAGTTGCCGACCGCCGGCAGCAGCGCGGCGAAGACGAGGCCGACCGCCGACGCGGCGGCGTTTGCCCTGAAGCGCACGGCGAATGCGGCGGACGCCGCAAGAAGGACGAGTGCGGGACAGACCAGCAGCAGCGCGACCGGGAAATACTTCGCCAGCGGACGCGGCGCGAGCGCGAGCGCCGCGCCGCCGAAGAGGAGCGCGAGGAGGAACGCCAGCGAAAAGGCCGTGAGGACGAAGCGGAAGCGCGCGAAGCGGTTCAGGGCCGCCGCGACCACGAGCGGCAGCAGGATGACCGCGACGCCCGCCGCGAGCGCGGGGCCGAACACCTGCGCGAGTCCGCCCGTCTGCGCCGCGAGGCGTCCGCCGACGGCCGCCCCCCAGACGATCGCCAGCTCCGTGCCGAAGACGACCGTCGCGAACACGAGGTAGGCGACGAACGCCCCCGCCGCCTTCGCGAGGAAGAAGCCGCCGCGCGAGACGGGGTGCGCGAGCGCCATTTCCAGCGTGCCGGACTCGACTTCGCGGCGGAACGCGCGGATCGTGCCGAAGACCGCGAGGACGCTCCCGCACGTGAAGAGCGCGGAGAACCCGGCGTCACGCGCCATCCGCGTCGGCTCGCCGAACTGGTGGTAGTGAAAGGCCGGCGCGAGAACGGCCATCGTCAGCGCCGTCAGGAGAATCAGCAAAGACAACGGCTCCGAAAGGATCTCCAGAGCCGTCGCCTTCAGGATTGAGAAGGACTTTCTCAAAAGTACTGCACCGTCGTGTTTTCGTAGAGGAACCACGCGAGCGCGCCAATCGCCACGCACGCGGCGGCCTGCACGAGCGCCGAGAGCGTCCAGAGCCAGGCCGGACCGTCGTTCGCCGTCGCAACGGGTGCGGACGGCGCAAGCGGCGACATCGGCATCTCCGGGATGTCGGCGATGTCCGCCACCGCCGGTTCGGGCGCCGCGCCCTCGCGCTTCGGCGCGCCCTCCGGCGCACCGGCGGCAGTCGTCGCCGCGCCCGGACGCTTGATGCCGAACTTGCCGGCCGGACGCACGGCACTGCCCGGACGGGCGATGCGGAGCGTCTTGCGCTGCGTCATCGTCGCGGCGGCCGGCTCGGCGGCCGTCGCGGCGGCGGCTTCCGGCGCAGACGCCGGGGGCGCCGTCGGGATGTCGATCGGCCGCTTGATGCGGATCGTCTTCATCGGCGCGTGCTCGTCCTTGACGGGCGCGACGCCCATCGCGTCCGACAGCGAGATGCGGGCCGTCTTGTGCTTCGCGGCCTCTTTCTGGGCCTCGCTCATCGCCGCGTCGGCGATGATGCCCGTCTTGCGCAGGATCGCCTGCTGCGGAATCTGCTGGGTGATGCCCTTGAGCTTCTGCGTGACCGACTTCAGCTGCTCCATCGGCTTCGGCAACTCCACGGACGGCGGCGTCACCGCGTCGCGCGCAATCGCCTTCGCCTCGACCGTCGGGAGCTTCCCGACGCCCTGCGCATCGACCGACACGGGCGCGGCGGGCTTCGGGGCTTCGGCTGCCGGAGCGGCAGGAGCCGCCGGCGCGGGCACAGGCGTCACGGGTTTCGGCAGCGGTGCGGCGGCAATCGTCGCGCCGGGCTTGTGGATGACGGGCTTCGGCGGGAGCTTCAGCCCCGGGCGCAGCGCAGAGGCGGTCGCGCCCGGATGGGGCGGGAGCTTCAGGCCCGGCTTCAGGGCCGAGACCGTCGCGCCCGGCTTCGGCGGGAGCTTGAGACCCGGTTTCAGCGCGGAGACCGTCGCGCCGGGCTTCAGGGCCGAGACCGTCGCGCCCGGCTTCGGCGGGAGCTTCAGCCCCGGGCGCAGCGCCGAGGCGGTCGCGCCGCCCGGCACGGGCTTGCGCGCAATCGGGCTCAGCTTCAGCGTCGACGCCAGCGGCGCGGCCGGCTTCGCCAGCGGATCGGCCTTCGGCGGTTCCGCCGCGACCGGTGTCATCTCAACTTCTTCTGCCATACTTAACCTCCCGCTTCAATGATTTCAGATTTCAGAGTTTAATTTCAGATTTCAAATCTCAGATTTCAGAGTTCAGAGTTTGATTTCAGATTTCAGATCTCAAATTTCAAATCTCAGATTTAAGAGTTCAGAGTTCAGGTTCCACCGGATTTCGGGCTTCAGGTTCGGGCCGTTGTTCAAGATTTCGGCCCGCGCCTTTAGACCGCCATCACTTCGGCTTCCTTGGCCTTCAGCTCGGCGTCGATCTTCGCGATGCCGTCGTCCGTCGCCTTCTGGATCTTCTCCAGCGCGGACTTCAGGTCGTCCTCGGAGATCTTCTTGTCCTTCTCCAGCTTCTTCGCGGCGTCGTTCGCGTCGCGGCGGACGTTGCGCATCGCGACCTTCTGGGCCTCGGCCTGCGTCTTCGCCGTCTTCACGATCTCCTTGCGGCGCTCCTCGTTCAGCTCCGGGACGGTGATGCGCAGCACCTTGCCGTCCGTCTGCGGCGTGACGCCGAGGTTCGCCGCGAGAATCGCCTTGTTGATCGCGTCGATCGTCGTCGGGTCGAACGGCGTGATCTTGATCTGGCGCGGCTCGGGCGTCGAGATCGTCGCGATGTTCTTGATGGGCATCTTCGAGCCCCACGCCTCGACCTGCACACCATCGACCATCGCCGGCGAGGCCTTGCCCGTGCGCAGGCCCGCGAACTGGGCCTTCAGGGCCTCGAAGCTCTTGTTGATCTTCGTCGTCGTGTCGTTCAGCACTTCAGAAACGGTTTCCATGTTTGCTTTCCTTACTTCTTACTTTTCCTTACTTCTTGACGTTCTTGTTTTCAAAATTTCAAATCTCAAATCTCAAATTTCAAATCTCGGATTTCAAATCGTAAATTTTAGCTCGTAAATCTCGGATTTTAAATCGCGTATCTTGAAGCCCCCTTCCGGCCTTTCATGCCATCAGCTCACGATCGTCCCGACCGTCTTGCCCTCGACGGCGGCCTCCAGCGCCTCCTTGTCGAAGAAGTCAAAGACGATGATCGGGATGTGGTTCTCCATGCAGAGCGCGAACGCGGCGGAGTCCATCACCTTCAGGTGCTTCTCGATCGCCGTCTCGTACTTGAGCGAGGCGTACTTCGTCGCCTTCGGGTCCTTCTTCGGGTCGGCCGTGTAGACGCCATCGACCTTCGTCGCCTTCAGGAGCGCGTCCGCCCCGATCTCGCTCGCCTTCAGGGCGGCCGCCGAGTCGGTCGAGAAGTACGGGTTGCCCGTGCCGCCGCCGAAAATGACGACGCGCCCCTTCTCGAAGTGACGGAGCGCGCGGCGCTGGATGAACGGTTCGGCGAGCTTCGGCATCTCGATCGCCGTCATGACGCGCGTCGGCACGCCGATCGACTCCAGCGCGTTCATCATCGCGAGCGCGTTGATGATCGTCGCGAGCATGCCCATCGAGTCGCCCGTCACGCGGTTGACGCCCTGGCCCGCGCCCGTCAGGCCGCGGAAGATGTTGCCGCCGCCGAGGACGATGCCGACCTCGCAGCCCATCGCGTGGATCTTCTTCACGCGCTCGGCCATGAAAGCCAGCTTTTTCGGGTCGATGCACTCGCCCGTTTCCTTGTCGCCGAGAACCTCTCCCGAGAGCTTCAGGAGGATGCGGCGGTACTTCAGTTTACGAGAAGGGTTTTTCACAAGTGAGAATTGTACCAAATCAAAGCGGAAATGGCAATGCCCGGCAGACCTCGTCCGCCTGCGCGAGCTCATCCGGGCGTCCGTAGCCCCACGCGACGCCGATCGAGCGGACGCCGTTCGCCGCCGCCGCCTCAAAGTCGTTCGCCGTGTCGCCGATGAGCGCACAGTCCGCCGGACGGGCCCCGTAAGCGGACATGACGCGCTTCAGCAGTTCGGGCTTGCGCACTTTCGGCAGCGTCATGTCGCCCGCGAAGATGCCGTCGAAAACGCGATCCCAGCCGAAGCGCCGCGCCATCGCCGTCGCGCCGACGAACCGCTTGTTCGTGACGATGGCGACCGTGCGGCCCTCGGCCTTCAGGCGGCGAACCTCGTCCATCACGCCCGGATACTCGCGCGTCTGCGGGAAGCCGTCCCGGTCGTAGTGCCGCGCAAAGCCCTCGCGAATCGCGTCCGCCAACTCCGGCGTGAAGCGGTCGGGGAAGAGCCGTTGGGTCATCTCGTCAATCGGCGGCCCCGCGACGAACTTCGCGTCGAAATCCGGGCACGAGAGTCCAAGGTCGGCGAGCGCGGCCTTCCACGCGCCGCGAATGTCAGGATCGGTGTCGGCGAGCGTGCCGTCCAGGTCAAAGAAGACAAAGTTTTTCATGGCAGTCAGAAGACAAGTCCAGGGTGTCATGCGACGGCTTCACCGCCCGTCCGGCACAAAGCCCAGCACGCCACAGCCGGCGCCGACCCAATAGGCGCCGGCGATGGCCGCGCGGACATGGCGCTTCGCGCCCTCGACCGCCGTCACGAGATCGCGGCCGCGCGCAAGCTCCGCCGCGAGCGCAGCCGAGAGCGAGCAGCCCGTGCCGTGCGTCGAGACGGGGGCGGGCACCCACGGCAGCGCAAACGTGTGCGCCGCGCGTCCGTCGAAGAGGACATCGACAGCGGCGGCGTTGTCGCCGTGCCCGCCCTTCACGAGAACGGCGCAGCCGTACTTGCCATGAATCTGCCGCGCCAGCTCCTCGGCATGCGCCGCGTCGCCCACACGCGCGGCGTTCGGGTCGCCGACGGCACGTCCGCACAGCATCTCGGCCTCGGGCAGGTTCGGCGTGATCAGCGTCGCCATCGGCAGGAGGCGCGCGCAGATCGCCTGCCGCGCAGACTCCGGCACAAGCCGCGCACCGCTCGTCGCGACCATCACGGGATCGATGACCTTCGCGATTTCGGGATGCGCCGCCAGGCGGTCGGCAATCGTCTCGATCGCTGCGGGGTCTGCGAGCATCCCCGTCTTGAGCGCACGGATGGCGTAGACGCCCAGGACGGCATCCAGCTGCGCGGCGACGAAATCCGCCGGCACGTCCAGGATGCGCGCAACGCCAAACGGATTCTGCGCCGTCAAGGCCGCGAAGACCGTGCAGCCGTGCAGCCCGTAGGCGTGAAACGCACGGAGGTCGGCCTGAACGCCGGCATTGCCGCCGGAGTCAGATCCGGCGATCGTCAGGCAGCAGGGAGAGACTTGGCGCGCGTTCATGAGATTCGATGGCCTCCGGATCGAGAGGTTTTGGGATCGCCCTGCCGCGACAGCCGATCAGAAGACGATGGCGACCTTGGGCAGGGCCTTGCGGATGCGGGCCATTTCCGCCGCCGACAGGTTGAGCTCGCCCAGCTGCAGCGACTGCAGCGTCGTCCACGCCGAGAGGTCGTCCGGCAGCTTCGTCAGATGCGTCGCGTTGAACGAGAGGTTCTTGAGGCCCTTCTTCGCCGCAAGCCACGCCGGGACTTCCCGAATCGGGTTGCCCGACAGCTCGACGTCCGTCAGCGCCGGCAAGTCCTTCAGCGTCGCCGGGACTTCCGCGAGGCGGTTGTTCTTCAGGTAGATGCGCCGCAGCTGCGTCAGCGCCTTCAGGTCCGGCAACGCCGTCAGCCGGTTGTCGTTCAGGCGCAGCCACTTCAGGCCCGCGAGCGTCGCGACGGGATCGACGTTCGTCAGCGCGTTGCGGTCGAGGTTCAGGTAGTCGCCGACCTTCGAGAGGTCAGTCGCCTTCAAGTCCGAAAGCCCCCTGTCCTGAAGGTAGAGGCGGCTTTCGGCCGGAACCGACCTGTAGGCCGGCTCCGGCTCGTCGAAGCACCCCGCAACGGCGGCAAGCGCCGTTGCGAGCAGGATGGCGCCTGGATTACGCATTGGCCGCCGCGGCGATGATGCCGGCGAAGTCGGCCGCCTTGAGGGCCGCGCCGCCGATGAGGCCGCCGTCGATGTCCTTCTTCGCGAGGAGCTCCGCCGCGTTGCCCGGCTTCATCGACCCGCCGTACTGGATGCGCACCGTCTCCGCCGTCTCGGCGCCGACGAGCTTCGCGAGCGTCGCGCGGATGAGGGCGTGGACTTCCTGCGCCTGGTCGGGCGTCGCCGTGCGGCCGGTGCCGATCGCCCAGACGGGCTCATAGGCGACGACGAGCTTCGCGCAGTCCGCCGCCGTGACGTCCTTGAGGCCGACGTTCATCTGGCGGACGATGACTTCCTCCAGCCTGCCCGCGTCACGCTCCTCCAGCGTCTCGCCGACGCAGACGATGGCCGTGAGGCCGGCCGCGATCGCGGCGCGCGTGCGGAGGTTGACCGTCTCGTCCGTCTCGCCGAAGTACTGGCGGCGTTCGCTGTGGCCGAGGATGACGTACTTCGCGCCCGCGTCGAGGAGCATGCCCGTCGAGATCTCGCCCGTGTAGGCGCCCGACTCCTTCCAGTGGCAGTTCTCCGCGCCGATCTCGACCTGCGTGCCCGCAGCGGCGGCGATGGCGGCCGGGACGTCGATCGCGGGCGTGCAGCACACGATGTCGACCTTGCCGGCGAAGTCCTTGGTCGCCTCGGCGACGCCCTTGACGAGGGCGGCGGTCTCCGACGGCTTGACGTTCATCTTCCAGTTGCCAGCGATGATTTTCTTTCTGCTCATTGTTTCTTTCCTTTGTTGAGGGTTGAGATGTGAGATGTGAGAAATGGGATGTGAGAGGTGAGATGTGAGAAGTGAGGGTTGAGGGTTGAGAATTGGGAATTAAGAATTGAGGGGTTCGGCGTGCGGGGCGTATTTCCGGTACCTGACGCCGGCGGCGGTGAACATCTTCTCGACCGTCTCGAGAAAGGCGTAGTCGCCGCCGTAGACGACCTCCTGGATGCCCGCGTTGATGATGAGCTTCGCGCAGGTGAGGCAGGGCGAGATCGTGACGTAGATCGTCGCGCCCTCGATCGACGGCCCGTAGCACGCCGCCTGGCAGATCGCGTTCTGCTCGGCGTGGGTGCAGAGGCACTCGTCGAGGTGCGTCCCGCTCTTGGCGTGGCCCGCACAGCGCGGACACCCGCCCTCAAAGCAGTTCTTCACGCCCTTGGGCGTGCCGTTGTAGCCGGCGGAGAGGACGTGGTGGTTGCGCGCGATGACGGCCCCGACGCTGCGGCGCGAGCAGTTGGAGCGTCGCGCAACGACCTGCGCGATCTCCATGAAGTACTCGTCCCACGACGGACGCGGATCTCTGACCTTCTTCGGCATTGGGGCGTATTATACCAAAACAACCGTCCGGTGTCCGTCAGTCCGCGGCCGGGACGGCCGGGGCGAGCGTCTCGAAGGCGCCGACCGGGCCCGCGTAGCCGCCCGTCACCTGCGCGAGCAGGGCGCGGACGCGCGGGAACTCGACGTTGAGCCAGTGGTCGAGCGCGGCCTTCTTGTAGTCGAGCCGCTCCGACGCCTTCACGAAGAGCGCGGCGACGACGAGCGCGATGCCCGCGTCCACGAGCTTGCGCGCCGAGAGGTCGTGGTACGCCTTCGCGTCCGCGCGGCCCTTCACGTAGGCGACCGCCGCGTCCAGCTCGGCGAGGAGCTGCGTCATGCGCGGATGCGCCGGGCTCCACCCCGCGCCGAGGATGTCGTCGAGGACGTCGTGGACGAGCCCGCCCGTCACGCCCGCGACCGCCGCGACGACCTGCAGCTGCGAGGTGCCCTCGTAGATCGTCGTGATGCGGCTGTCGCGCAGGTAGCGCTCGCACGGATAGTCCTTCATGTAGCCGGAGCCGCCGAGGACGGAGATCGCGCTCATCGCGTTGCGCATCGACATTTCCGAGCCGTAGTACTTCGCCATCGGCGTCAGCATCTTGTTGAACGCGGCGACCTTCTTCAGGCGCTTGCGGACGTCCATCGCCTCCGGCGTGCCCTTGAGCGCGTTGAACTTGCGGTCCAGCCCCGCCTCCAGGTCGACGTTCTTCGCCGAGTAGTAGGTGAGCAGCCGGCTCGCCTGCAGCTCGACGCTCATCGTGGACATGATCTCGCGGAGCGCGGGGAAGCTGTCGATCGTGACGCCGAACTGCCTGCGGCTCGCGGCGTAGTCGCGCGCGGCGCGGTAGGCCGCCTCGCCGATGCCCGTGCCCTGCGCGGCGATGCCCATGCGCGCGCCGTTCATGAGGGCCATGACGTAGGTGATGAGCCCGCGCTTGCGCAGGCCGATCAGCTTCGCCGGGGCTTCCGTGAAGACCATCTCGCACGTCGGCGAGCCGTGGATGCCGAGCTTGTTCTCGAGGCGCCGCACCTTGACCCACGGGCCGTTCTCGACGAGAAGGCAGCTGAGGCCGCGTCCGTCGGTGAATTCGGGCTCCGTGCGCGCGAGGACGAGCAGGACTTCGCCGCAGCCGTTCGTGATGAAGCGCTTGACGCCGTTCACGAACCAGTTGCCGTCCGCGTCCTGATGCGCCGTCGTCTTGACGCTCTGGAGGTCGCTGCCCGCATCCGGCTCGGTCAGCACCATCGCGCCCGTCATCTCGCCCGTGACGAGCTTCGGCACGTACTGCCTCTTCAGCTCCTCGTCGCCGAACTGGTTGATCGTCTCGGCGATGCCCTGGAGGCCGAAGAGGTTCATGAGGCCCGCGTCGCCGCGCGAGACGATGTCGTTGCACGCCGTGAGGATCGTGCAGGGCATGTTGAGGCCGCCGAGGTAGTAGGGGATCGTGACGCCCATGAGGCCCGTCTTGCCGAAGAGCTCCAGCGCGAGCTTCATGCCGGGCGCGCGCGTCACCGAGCCGTCCGCGTTCAGCGTGTTGCCGACCCGGTCGGTCTCCTCCGCGAGGGGCGCGATGCGGCTGCCCATGATGTCGCCGCAGAGGTCGAGCGCGCGCCGGTAGTTGTCGAGCGCGTCCGCCGCGTCCTTCGGCGCGAAGGGATAGTCCTTCGCGAACGTGAAGTCCTCCTCCAGGAGCGCCGCGACCTCGGAAAGGTCGAGCACGTCGATGACGTTCTGGATGTCCGGATTGTCCTTGTAGAAGTTAGCCATTGTTTTCAGCCCTTGTTCTTGATCGCCTTGATGAGCTTCGGGATGACGACGTTCAGGTCGCCGACGATGCCGTAGTGCGCGACCTTGAAGATCGGCGCGTCCCTGTCGGTGTTGATCGCGATGATCTTCGCCGCGTCCTGCATGCCCGCGAGGTGCTGCACCGCGCCCGAAATGCCGCAGCTGACCATCAGGGCGGGACGCACCGTGACGCCCGTCTGGCCGATCTGCCGCTCGTGCTCGCAGTAGCCGAGATCGACCGCCGCGCGCGACCCGCCGACCGCGCCGCCCAGGACGGCCGCGAGGTCGTGCAGCAGCCTGAAGTTCTCCTTCGAGCCGACGCCCGCGCCGCCCGCGACGATGATGCGCGCGCCCTTCAGGTTGACCTTCGAGACCTTGCGGACGATCTCCACGACCTCGACCGGAATCTCCACCCCGGCCAGGTGGGAGTCGTGGCGCTTGATTCGGTCATTCGAAAATTCGACCATTCGATTATTTCTGTCCAACGGCTTCATCACGCCCTCGCGCACCGTCGCCATCTGCGGCCAGTGGCGCGCGTTGACGATCGTCGCGATGATGTTGCCGCCGAACGCCGGACGGATCTGGTGCAGGACGTTCGCGAACGTCTCGCCCGTCTTCCGGTCCGTGTAGTCGCCGATCTGGAGATCCGTGCAGTCCGCCGTGAGGCCGCAGCGCAGCGCGGACGCGACGGCCGGCGCGAGGTCGCGCCCCATGTGCGTCGCGCCGAAGATCAGGATCTGCGGCTGCTCTTCCTTGACGAGTTCGACGAGCGCATGGCGGTACGCCTTGCTGCGGAACACCTTGAGCGCCGGATCGTCGACGAGATGCACGACGTCCGCCCCGCCCGTGACGAGTTCCGCCGCCAGCGGCTCGACGCCTTCGCCCATCAGCACGGCGCCGACCTTGACGCCCAGCCTGTCCGCAAGCTCGCGCGCCTTGCCGAGCAGCTCGAACGGAATCTCGGCGAGCTTGCCCTCCTCCTGCTCCGCGAAGACCCAGACTTCACCCTTTGTTCTGTCGTTCATGTTTCAAAACCTTCCAAACCTTCCAAACTTTCCAAACCTTCCAAACCTTCCCTACCCGATCGTATGCTCCGCGATGAGCTCCGCGACAAGACCGCCGATGCCCTCGTCCGTCGGGGCGACTTCCTTGAACGCGCCGCCCGCGAGGACGACGGACTGGATCTTGTTGACGCTCGTCGGCGAGCCCGCGAAGCCGCAGCGCGCGTCTTCGCAGCCGATCGCCGCGCAGTCGAGGACCTCCGGCTCCGCGTTCTTGTACTCCATGACGCGGCGCATCTGGAACGGACGCAGCGCGCCGAACTTCTCCGTCACGGTGAAGAGCGCGGGCAGCTTCGCGCGGCACGTCTCGATGCCCGTGCCGATGTCGCGCGTCGCGATCGCGACGTCGCCGTCCATCTCCAGCCGCTCCAGGTAGGTGACGACCGCGCAGTCGAGCTTCTCGCCGATCTGCGGGCCGACCTGGGCCGTGTCGCCGTCAATCGCCTGGCGTCCGCAGAAGACGAGGTCGGGGCTGAACCGCTTCACCGCCTGCGAGAGGATGTAGCTCGTCGCGAGCGTGTCGGAGCCGGCGGCCTTGCGGTCGGTGACGAGCACCGCGCGGTCGGCCCCGCACATCAGCGCCTCGCGCAGGATCGCCTTCGCGGCGGGAAGGCCCATCGTGATGACGGTGACGGTGCCGCCGTAGGTCTCCTTGACCCACAGCGCGGCCTCGAGGGCGTTCTTGTCCTCGGGATTGAAGATCGCGGGCAGCGCCGCGCGGTTGATCGTTCCGTCCGCCTTCATCGCCTCGCCCGTCACCTTCTGGGTGTCCGGGACCTGCTTGATGCAGACGACGCAGTTGTAGCTTTTCATGTTCAGCGTGTGCCGTGTTGCTTGTGAAATGGGATTACATCAGCGCGTACTTTGCGATGAAGACGGCCGTCAGCACGTACATGATCCAGTGGACCTTCTTCGCCTTGCCCGCGATGAGGTTGACGAGCGTGTACGAGATGACGCCGGCCATGATGCCGTCGGAGATCGAGTAGGCGAACGGCATGAACGCGACCGTCAGGAACGCGGGGATCGCCTCGCTCGCGTCGCTGAAGTCGATCTCGGCGACGGACGAGAGCATCAGGTAGCCGACGACGATGAGCGCGGGGGCCGTCGCGAAGCCCGGAACTGCGAGGAACACCGGCGCGAAGACGAGCGCCGCGAGGAAGAGGACGGCCGTCGTGACGGCCGTGAGGCCCGTCTTGCCGCCCGCCATCACGCCCGAGGCGGACTCGACGTAGGTCGTCGTCGTGGACGTGCCGAACACCGCGCCGACCGAGGTCGCGATCGCGTCCGCGCAGAGCGCGCCGGAGATGCGCGGCAGCTTGCCCTCCTTCGTGAGGAAGCCGCCCTTCATCGAGACGCCGATCAGCGTCCCCAGCGTGTCGAAGAGGTCGACGAAGAAGAACGCGAACATGACGACGAAGAAGTCGAGCCCCTTGACGAGCGCCCAGCCCGCGTTCGGATCGCCCTTGTGCGTCCAGCCCGCCGGGTCGAAGACGGCGCAGCAGGTCGTCTTGAACTGCGCGAAGGAGTCGGCGATGCCCGCAAACGAGAGCGCCGGGTAGAGCGAGAAGTAGCCGGCCTTCGGATCGGGCACGTAGACGCCCGCCGCCTGCGCGGCCATGCCGAGGCCCCACGTCACGAAGATGCCGTAGAGGATCGCGCCCTTGACGTTGCGCGCCATCATGACGCCCGTGAGGATCGTGCCGAGGATCGCGAGCGTCGCGCAGATGCCCTGCGTGTGGAACGGCGCGTTCTTGAAGCTCATGAGGCCCACGAGAACCGCGTCGTTGTTGACGATGATCTTCGCCGTCTGCAGCGCGATGAAGCAGATGAAGAGGCCGATGCCGGCCGCCACCGCCTTCTTCAGCGTGAACGGGATGCAGTTGAAGATCGCCTCGCGGACGGGCGTCAGGGAGAGCGCGAGAAAGACGAGGCCCTCCACGAACACCGCGAGCAGCGCGAACTGCCAGCTGTAGCCCATGCCGAGGCAGACGCCGAAGGTGAGGAAGGCGTTGAGGCCCATGCCCGGCGCGAGCGCAAACGGATAGTTCGAGAGGGCCGCCATGAGGACGGTGCCGACGAACGCGGCGAGGCACGTCGCGACGAAGACGCCGCCGCGCGGGATGCCCGCGATCGAGAGGATGTTCGGGTTCACGGCGAGGATGTACGCCATCGTCATGAACGTGGTGAGGCCGGCGACGAGTTCGGTCTTGACCGTTGTCCTGTTCTCGTCGAGCCTGAATAGTTTCTTGAGCATGTTGTTCCTTGTTTTGATCGTTGACTGATTTGCGATGAAATGTCCTCGTCCCCCAACGGGGCGGCGTATTCTACCAAAAGGGAGTCCGCCCCGTCAATTGCGGCCCGTTCCGTTCAGAACAGCCCGCGCACCTTGCCCGTCTCGACGTCGACGTCGACGCGGCGGAAGGCCGGCGAGGCAGACGTGCCCGGCATGAGCTTGATCTCGCCCGCGACCGGGACGATCAGCCCCGCGCCCTGGTAGAGCAGGACGTCCCGCACCGGCAGGCGCCAGCCCTTCGGCCGCCCCAGCAGGTTCGGGTCGTGCGAGAGCGAATACTGCGTCTTCGCCATGCAGACCGGCAAGTGCGCCGTCCCGGGGTTCGCCTGGAACGCCGCGAGCTTTTCCGCCGCCTGAGGTTCGTAGTCGACGCCATCGCCGCCGTAGATCTCCCTGACCTGCTTCTCGATGCGATCCTTCAGCGGCTCGGCGAGATCGCAGAGATACGCGAAGTCGTTCGGCGCGTCACACGCCGCAATGACCGCCTTGGCGAGGTCGAGCGCGCCTTCGCCGCCCTTGAGCCAGTGGTCGGAGACGGCAAACGCCGCGCCCGCGCGCTCCGCGACCGTGCGGACGAGCGCGCGCTCGGCCGGCGTGTCGGTGCAGAAGGCGTTGAGGCAGACGACGGGCTGGACGCCCGCGCGGCGGATGATGTCGATGTGCGCGAGCAGGTTGTCGCACCCCTTTTCGAGGAGCGCCAGGTTCTCCGTCGTGTAGGCCGGGTCGAGCGGCAGCCCCGCCTTGACCTTCGGCGCGCCGCCGTGCGCCTTCAGCGCGCGCACCGTCGCGACCAGCACGACCGCGTCGGGCTTCAGTCCCGAACAGCGGCACTTGATGTTCCAGAACTTCTCGAAGCCCATGTCGGACGCGAAGCCGCTCTCCGTGACGACGTAGTCGCCGAGCGCACAGGCGAGACGGTCGGCGACGACCGAGTTCTGCCCGATCGCGATGTTCGCGAACGGCCCCGCGTGGACGAACATCGGCTGGCCTTCGAGCGACTGCATCAGCGTCGGCTTGATCGCGTTCACGAGCAGCGCGCACATCGCGCCGTCGACCTCCAGATCCTTTGTCGTGACGGGCGCACCAGCCTTCGAGTAGGCGACGATGATCTTCGACAGGCGTTCGCGCAGGTCCTTCAGGCCCGACGCCATCGCGAGAATCGCCATGACCTCCGAGGCGACCGTGATGTAGAAGCCGGACGCGCACGTGTAGCCGTCAAGCTTGCCGCCCTTGCCGATCTCGATGTTGCGAAGCCCCTGCGCGCAGAAGTCCATCGCCCAGCGGAACTGGATGCGGTTCTCGTCGACGTCGAGGCGCTTGAGGCCGCGTTCGGCGAGCCAGGCGTCGTCGTGGTTGCGCTCGTGCTGCATGCGCGCGTTGAGGGCGACCATCGCGAGGTTGTTCGCGTTCGTCACCGCGTCGATGTCGCCCGTGAGGCCGAGCGAGAGCGACGTGAGCGGCACGACCTGCGCAAGCCCGCCGCCAGCGGCGGAGCCCTTGATGTTGAAGGTCGGCCCGCCCGACGGCTGGCGCACGCAGCCGATCACCTTCTTGCCGAGCCGGCCGAGCCCCTCGACGAGGCCGAGGGTCGTCGTCGTCTTGCCTTCGCCGAGGGCGGTCGGCGTGATCGCCGTCACGTCGATGTACTTGGCCTTCCGGCCCGCGCCCACGCGCTTCAGGACCTTCGTCACGTCCACCTTCGCAAGGAACTTCCCGTAGGCGTCCCACTCGCCGTCCCGGATGCCGAGCTCCTGCACGAGGTCGGCGGCGGGCCTCAGGTTCGCCTCGGCCGCCTCGGCAATCTGCCAGTCCTTCATCTTCGTCGGGTCAAGCTGCATCGTCATTCCCTTTCCCTTGTTCATCATTTCGTCGGCCAGAACTTGTCCGCGAGCTTGGACGGGATGCCGACCTCGCCCTTCTCGAAGTTGTCGGCGAGGATCTTCCAGCCGAGGTCGAGCGCCCGCTCCAGCGGGATGTTGACGGACAGGTCCATCATCTCGCGCTCGAAGTCCGCCCCGTACTTGAGGAGCTTCTGGTCCCACGCGCTCATCCTGAAGCCCATCGACTGCTTCTCGACCGTCTCCTTGTACTGCGCGTAGAGCTTGATCATCGCGTCCATCACCGTGCGGTGGTCCTCCCGCGTCGCCTTGTTGACCTGCTGCTTCAGGCGCGAGAGCGAGCCGAACGGCTCGATGCGCCCGTTCTTCAGGTAGAACTGGCCCTCGGTGATGTAGCCCGTGTTGTCCGGCACCGGGTGCGTGACGTCGTCGCCCGGCATCGTCGTCACGGCGAGAATCGTGATCGAGCCCGCGCCGTCGAAGTCCACCGCCTTCTCGTAGCGCGCGGCGAGCTGCGAGTAGAGGTCGCCCGGATAGCCGCGGTTCGAGGGGATCTGCTCCATCGTGATCGCGATCTCCTTCATCGCGTCCGCGAACGACGTCATGTCCGTCAGGAGCACGAGCACGTTCTTCCCCTCCAGCGCGAACTTCTCCGCGACGGCGAGCGAGACGTCCGGGACGAGCATGCACTCGACCGTCGGGTCCGCCGCCGTGTGGACGAACATGACCGTCTTCGCGAGCGCGCCGGACTGGTCGAGCGTCGAGCGGAACTTCAGGTACTCGTCGTACTTGAGGCCCATGCCGCCGATGACGATCACGTCCGAGTCGGCCTGCAGCGCGATGCGCGCGAGAAGCTCGTTGTACGGCTCGCCCGCCCGCGCGAAGATCGGCAGCTTCTGCGACTTCACGAGCGAGTTGAAAAGGTCGATCATCGGGATGTTCGTGCGCACCATCTCGTGCGGCATGATGCGCTTCGCCGGGTTCACCGACGGCTGGCCGATCGGCGACATCTCGCCCTCGATCGCCGGGCCGCCGTCGCGCGGCACACCCGCGCCGGTGAACGCGCGCCCCAGGAGGTCGTGCGAAAAGGGGACCTTCATCGTCTCGCCGAGGAAGCGGACGCGCGCGGCCGTGTCGACGCCGCGCGCCCCGGCGAAGATCTGCAGCGTCACGCTGTCGCCATCGAGCTTGATGACCTGCGCGAGGGACGTGCCCGCGCGCGACTCGACTTCGGCGATCTCGTTGTACTTCACGCCCTCGGCGCGAAGCGTGGCGACCGAGCCCGACAGGGCGTCGATCCTATGGTACACCTTGTTGTTGAACATGGGTCGAATTATACCACAAATCCTCAGCCGACTTCAAACCGCCGCTCAGCGGCCGACCGCCGCGCGGTAGCGGGCGATGAGCTGGTTCGTCGAGGCGTCATGCCGCCCCGACGCCTCCTTGGCCGTGAGGTCGGAGAGGACGCCCTTCGCGAGCACCTTGCCGAGCTGCACGCCCCACTGGTCGAACGAGTAGACGTTCAGGATCACGCCCTGCACGAAGACCTTGTGCTCGTAGAGCGCGATGAGCGCGCCAAGCGTCTCGGGCGTCAGCTCGTCGCAGAGCAGCGTGTTCGTCGGACGGTTCCCCTCGAACGTCTTGAACGGCACGAGGCTCTCCGGCACGCCCTCCTCGCGGCACTGCTCGGCCGTCTTGCCGAACGCGAGCGCCTCCGTCTGCGCGAAGAGGTTCGCCATCAGCTTGTCGTGCAGGTC
The DNA here is from genome assembly GCA_002321305.1 of Verrucomicrobia bacterium UBA1629. Taxonomy (GTDB): domain Bacteria; phylum Verrucomicrobiota; class Kiritimatiellia; order RFP12; family UBA1067; genus UBA1067. The sequence continues at coordinate 22,687 of DCMF01000117.1, forward strand.
GCCGATCGGGTTGTGCGTCCGGCAGCAGCCGATGAAGTCGCACGGGATGAGGTGCGTGCCCTGGTGGATGAGCTGGTAGAACGAGTGCTGCCCGTTCGTGCCCGGCTCGCCCCATTCGATCGGACCCGTCTCGCGGTCGACGACGTTCCCGTCCCGGTCGACGCCCTTGCCGTTCGACTCCATGTCCATCTGCTGGAGGTACGCCGGGAAGCGCGCAAGGTACTGGTCGTAGGGAAGGCAGCAGTACGTCTCCGCCCCATAGCCGTTCGAGTAGAGGATGCCGAGGAGCGCGAGGACGACCGGCATGTTCCGCTCCAGCTTCGCCGTGCGGAAGTGCTTGTCCATCTTCCAGTAGCCCTTCAGGAACTTCGCGTAGTTCGCGCGCCCGATCGCGATCATGAGCGACAGGCCGATCGCCGAGGGCAGCGAGTAGCGGCCGCCCACCCAGTCCCAGAACGGGAACATGTTCGCGGGGCTGATGCCGAACGCGGCGACCTCCTTCGCCGCCGTCGAGAGCGCGACGAAGTGCTTCGCGACGGCCTTCTCGTCGCCGAGCGCCTTCACGAGCCAGTCCTTCGCCGCCTCGGCGTTGGACATCGTCTCCTGCGTCGTGAACGTCTTCGAGGCGACGATGAACAGCGTCTCGGCCGGCTTCACCTGCCGCAGCGTCTCGGCGAGGTGCGTCGAGTCGACGTTCGAGACGAAGAAGAACTTCAGCGTCCGCTTCGCATAGGGCGTGAGCGCGAAGTTCGCCATGACGGGGCCGAGGTCGGAGCCGCCGATGCCGATGTTGACGACGTACCGGATGCGCTTGCCCGTGAAGCCGCGCCACTTGCCCTGCCGCACGAGGTCGGAGAAGTCGCCCATCTGCATCAGGACCGCGCGCACGTCGGGCATCACGTCCCGGCCGTCCACGAACACCTGCGCCTTCGGGTCGCAGTTGCGGAGCGCCGTGTGCAGCACCGCGCGGCCTTCGGTCGCGTTGATCTTCTCGCCCGTGAACATCCGCTCGATCTCGGCCTTGAGGTTCGAGGCCTCGGCGAGCTTCACGAGCGCCTTCATCACGTCGCGGTCGATGCGGTTCTTCGAGTAGTCGAGGAACCAGCCCGCCGCCTCGAGGGAGAACGTCGCCGCGCGCGCGGGGTCCTCCGCAAAGAGCTCCTTGATCGTCTTCCGGGACGAGCGCGTCATCGCCTCGTCGAGATGCTGCCATTTGTCAGTGTTGTTCATTTTTTTCGATTCCCAGTGTCTGGTAAGCCAAATTCGTCGCGACGCGCCCCTTCGGCGTGCGCTCGAGATACCCTTCCATGATCAGGAACGGCTCGTAGGCCTCCTCGATCGTGTCCGGCTCTTCGCCGACGGAGACGGCGATCGTGGAAAGCCCGACGGGGCCCCCGCCGAACTTGACGCAGATCGTCTCCAGGATCCGGCGATCCATCTCGTCAAGGCCGTGCGGGTCGATCTCCAGGAGCGACAGCGAGGCCGTCGCCACGTCGCCGGTGATGAAGTTCCCGGCCTTGACCTGCGCGTAGTCGCGCACGCGCCGCAGGAGGTTGTTCGCGATGCGGGGCGTGCCGCGGCTCCGGCGCGCGATCTCCAGCGCGCCGTCCGCATCGATGTCAACGCCCAGCTTCGCCGCCGAGCGGTTCACGATCTCGGCGAGCTCCGGCGGCTCGTAGTAGGAAAGGCGGTTCACGAGCCCGAAGCGCGCGCGCAGGGGCGCGGCGATCAGCCCGATGCGCGTCGTCGCGCCGACGAGCGTGAAGCGCGGCAGGTCGAGGCGCACGGAGCGCGCGTTCGGCCCCTGGTCGAGCATGATGTCGATCGCGTAGTCCTCCATCGCGGAGTAGAGGTATTCCTCGACCGTCTTCGCCATGCGGTGGATCTCGTCGATGAAGACGATGTCGCCGGGCTCCAGCGACGTCAGCAGCCCCGCGAGGTCGCCGGGCTTCGTGATGACGGGACCCGACGTCGTCTTCACGTTCACGCCCATCGCCTCGCCGAGGATGTAGCTGAGCGTCGTCTTGCCGAGGCCGGGCGGGCCGGAGAACAGCACGTGGTCGAGCGACTCGCCGCGGTCCTTCGCGGCCTTCACGGCCAGGAGCAGGCGGTCGCGCACCTTCTCCTGCCCGACGAACCCCTGAAAGTCCGTCGGACGGAGCCGGTTGTCGAACGCCGTCGACCGGTTCAGTTCCTCGCTCTGCCTCTCCTTCGCCATAAGGTCTGCGTATTATACCATAAGCCCGGACGCCGCACCTGGGCCGAGGGCCTCTTCGCCGGGCTGGAACGCCGTCAGCGTCCCGGACGCCACGGTCTCGCCGGACGCGTCCCGGATCGCGCAGTCGAAGGATCCGAACGCCTCGTCCTGGAACGTGCAGGCCACGCGGACACGGTAGCGTTCGCCCGCCGCGAACCGCGCGAGCCTCAGCTCCAGCCGCCGCGAACCCAGCACGAAGCCGACCTGCGGAGCCAGCCCCCGGCGCCGGTTGCGGATCCCCACGCACAGCGCCATGGCCTGCGCCATGTATTCGAGCGCCACGCAGGACGGCACGCCGTCCATCGTGGCCTCGAAGAACGGCGACGACGGCGCCACGTCGACGAAGGCCTCGACCGCGTCCTCCGCGACCGGCGTCTCGTACCCCGACAGCAGGATCATCGGCGCGGCCTGCGGCAGGAGGTCGGCCAGCGGAGGGGGCGGGCTCGTCACGGGTTGTCGCTCCATCATCGTGCCCTAGTACTCCAGCTGGCTGCCGCCGATCGTCTCGCGGATGATCGAGTCGCCCGGCACGTAGGCGGGCGTCGTCGGCGCGACGGCGGCGAGAAGGCGGATCATGTTCATGACCGCCGGCACGTCCCCGACCTCGAGCCGCGCCCGCTCCAGGAGCCCGCCCGCGAACGGCTTCAGCACCGCGAGCTCGTAGACGAGGTAGGAGTCGAACGTCAGGTCGGCGTTGCCGCAGAACGGGCGGATCCACCTCGCCTCGCCGGCCAGCACCTTCGGCCAGAGCCGCACCGTCGTCGTCGGACTCATCTTGCGGAACTGGCTGTCGCGCACGAGCCGCCGCAGGAAGCGCGCCTCGCACGGCTTCGGGGTGATGCCGCCGAAGACGTCCAGCGTCGGGCGCGGCTCGACGAGCACGCGGTACTTCGCCCGGTCGGGGATCCCCTCCGTCAGGCGCGGATTGAGCGCATGGATGCCCTCCAGCACGACGAACCCGCCCTTCGCCAGGGAGACCGTGCCGTCCGTCCAGCGCGGCTCGTGGCGCACGAAGTCGAACTTGCGCACGCGGATCGTCTCGCCGCGCAGGAGCGCGTTCACGTCCGCCGCGAGCGCGGGGATGTCCACGCACTCGACGTGCTCGTAGTCAAGCTCGCCGTTCGCGTCGCGCGGGTTGCGCGCGTCGCCGACGAAGTAGTCGTCCGTCGAGAGGTGGTAGGCGGCGCGCCCGTTCACGCGGATCTGCGTGCAGAGGCGCGTCGCCGTCGTCGTCTTGCCGGCGGCCGAGCCGCCCGCGACGAGGACGAGCCGGATGCCGGGGCGTCCGCACACGATGTCCGCGATCTTCGAGAGGGCCTTGACCTGCCGCGCCTCGGCGACGCGGATGAGCTCGGCGATCGAGCCGTCCGCGATGCATTCGTTGAGTTCGAGTACCGTCATGTCACGTTGCTCCCCGACCAGCCGAGCTTCCGCGCGAGAACGTCGTAGGGGTCGTAGCCTTCGAGTTCCACCAGCTGCGCCGACGCGGCGCTCTTCGCGATCGTCACCTGCTCGCCCGCGCCCAGCGCGCCCACGTTCGCGCCGTCCGCATAGACGCCGACGCGCAGCGCGTTCCCCGCCGTTCGCGGACGCACCGTGACCGTGAAGGACACCGCGTCGCTCACGACGAGCGGCCGCACGCCAAGCGCATGGGGATTGAGCGGCGTCACGACGAAGCTGCGCGAGTCGGGCATGAGGACGGGCCCGCCCGCCGCGAGCGAGTAGGCGGTCGAGCCGGTCGGCGTCGCGAAGATGAGCCCGTCGGCCATGTAGCGCGTGACGAGCTTGCCGTCCGCCTCCAGGTCGAGGCGCGCCGAATGGCCGCTCATCTCGCGCGTGAGGACGACGTCGTTGAGCGCGGCGTGCCCGCCGACCTGAAGAAGCCGCCGCGCCGAGACGCGGTAGCGCCCGGCGGCGAGGGCCGCAAGCGCGGCGGCGAAGTCGCGCTCGCCGACGCTCGACAGGTAGCCGAGCCCGCCGAGCCTGAAGCCGAGGACGGGAACGCCCGGATACTCGTGCACGGCGCGGAGCAGCGTGCCGTCGCCGCCGAGGGCGACGACGGCGTCCGCCGCGCGCCCCTCCGCGACGACGTCGAGGCCGAGGCGCGCGGCTTCCGCCGCCAATGCGTCCCTGTGCGCCGCCGCCGAGGGCTTCTCGCCGTTCACATGGAAATGCAGTCTCATCTGATGGGCGGGAATTATACCAAATTCGCGCGGCGTCCGGCAGAATGCGGAAAAGCCCCGGCCCGGAAATTCCGGAACCGGGGACCCGCTGTAACCACCAACAGGATTTTTTCCCTCGGATCGTGTGTGCGTGCGACCGAGAAATCAGAACGCGATCGCGAGCGAGACGCCCGTCACGAAGTTGTAGCTGTCCGTGTGGGAGCCCGTGGCCTCATAGGCCTTCGCGCAGTCGCGCGCCGTCGCGTCGAAGAGGTAGTCGTAGTAGGCGATGTACGCGCCCAGGGAGATGCCGTCCGCGATGTTCCACGTGAGCTCGCCCTTGATGCAGGTGTCCATCAGGCCGGCGTGATCCAGGCCCGGAGCATCCTCGTCCTCCTCGACGGCCACATTGACGTCGGGCAGATAGGCGCGGACGCGCTTCCGGTCGCCCCAGCCCTGCGCGGCGGAAACGCGGAAGCCGAGGATGTCGTCGTCGCCCTCTTCCTTGCCCTCGACGATCGTGAACGTGTGGCCGATCTCGAGGTTCAGGTACGTGCCGTCGTCGCGGTCGATGTCGCGCTCATAGGAGAACGTCGGCTCGAACCAGAGGTCGGGCAGCCCGACCGAGAAGGTGACGAACTGCGTGTCGGGTCCCGTGACTTCCGGGTGCGCCTCGTACATGTAGCCGAGCTCGAACTCGACCGTCGTCGGCAGCCCCTCGTCCGGCCCGAACGCATGGCCGAGCGCCACGCCGGGGTCAAGTTCCTGGTACTTGAACGCCCGGTTGCCGTAGCCGGCCTTCTCGCCGTAGCGCGTGGTGTCGAAGATCGACTCGACGCTGAACGTCACCCAGTCGAAGAACGTGAGCGCCGCCGACGGGGTGAGGATCGGGTCGTTGTTGTCCACGAGGCCGTAGCTCATGAACTTCGAGTCGAACGCGAGGCCGACTTCCGCCGAGACGATTGAGGTCTCGCCGAACGCCACGCCTTCGCCCATGGCCCAGCTGAGGCCCTGCTCTTCGGTTTCCTTCGCTTCCGCTTCCGCCCGAACGCTGCCGCAGAAAGCGGCTGCACAGGCGATCGTTGTCATGATGTGCTTTGAGTTCATTGTTAGTTTAACCTTATTTTATTAGTCTTGTCTTACTTTGTTTTTGTTTTTTTTGGATTTCATTGGTCCAAAATCGTCTTTGTGTCAGATCCCGTTCGCCTTTGTCCGCTGTCTTCTGTCCTCTGACTCCAATTTCGGACAAAGGACAGTGGACAATGGACAACGGCTTGCCGGATTCTCACTTCTCACCTCTCATCCCTCATCCCTCATCCCCCACCTCTTCCTTGCAGTGGCAGTGCCCGCCGCAGAGCTTTCGGTTTCCGCCGCACTCGCACGGCGCCCCCTTCTTCCACGCCCGCCAGATGGCGAGCGCGGCCAGGGCGAGGACAAGCGCGAGGACGGCGACGGAACCCGCGTTCATGCCCGCACCTCCTTGGGAGCCGGACGGAAGACCGCCCAGAGGACGGCTGCATCGACCGCCAGCGTCACGGCCGTCCAGAGACTGAAGCCGCCGCCGCAGGCCAAGATGCCGACCTGGTAGGCCGAGAGCGCGATCACGTAGCCGACCGCGAGCTGGAAAGCCATCGCGAACCAGCCCCACTTCTGCGAGCCCATCTCGCGGAAGGTCGTCGCGATCGCCACCATGCACGGCGGGACGAACAGGTTGAACACCATGAAGGAGAACGCCGCAAGCTTCGGGAAGTCGCTCATCGAGCCGAAGAGGGCCGCAATGTTCGAGGCCGTCGTCGCGCCGTCGAAGCCGGAGGACACGAGCCCGAGCGTCGCCGTCGCCTGCTCCTTGGCGATCTCCGCCGAGACCGTCGCCGCCGCGCCCTGCCACGTGCCGAAGCCGAGCGGCGCGAAGATCCAGGCGATCCAGCTGCCGAGGTCATGCAGGATCGAGCGCTCGATCTCCTCGTCCGCCAAGAGGTTCAGCGACCAGTCGAAGTGCATGATGAACCAGAGGAACACGCACGCCGGGAAGATGATCACGCCCGCCTTGAGCATGTAGCCCTTCACGCGCTGCCACGTGTGGATGAGGATGCCGCGCACGGTCGGCAGGTGGTAGGCCGGCAGCTCCATCACGAACGGGGCCGCCTCGCCCGCAAACGCCCTGGACTTCTTGAGCGCGATGCCGCCGAGGACGATGATCGCGATGCCGATGACGTCCATGAGCGGCGCCACGTACCACATCTCACGGAAGAAGATCGCCGTGAACATCGCGATGATCACCGTCTTCGCGCCGCACGGGATGAACGTCGCGAGAATGATCGTCATGCGGCGGTCACGCTCGTTCTCGATCGTCCGCGCCGCCATGACGGCCGGCACGCCGCAGCCCTTGCCGACGATCATCGGGATGAACGACTTGCCCGACAGGCCGAACTTGCGGAAGAGACGGTCCATGATGAACGCGACGCGCGCCATGTACCCGCAGTCCTCCAGGAACGCGAGGAACAGGAACACGATCGTGATCACCGGCACGAAGCCGAGCACCGTCGCGACGCCGCCCCACGCGCCGTCGTTGACGAGCGACGAGACCATGTCGGACGCCCCGACCTTCTCCAGCGCCTCGGAAATGAGCGCGCCGATGCCGGGGATCCACACGCCGTAGTCGGACGGGTTCGGCTCCTCGACCTTCTTGGCCGCGTTGTAGGCCGCCTCGTCGATCGTCCATTCCTCCGCCGTCTCGCCGGTCTCCTCGTCCTCGATGGACGCCTCCTTCTCGCCGGCCTCCCACGCCGCGACCGTCGCCTCCGCCTTCGCGAAGTCTTCGCAGGCCGTGTCGTAGTCCTTGCCGTCGACCTCGTGCATCGTGAACGGCAGGTGCCAGCCGTCGCCGAGGAACCCGTCGTTCGCCCAGTCGGTGAGCTTCGTGCCGGGGCCGCAGTCCGAGACGGCGAGGAACCACATCACGCAGAGCGAGACGATGAAAATCGGCAGCGCGAGGATCTTGTTCGTGACGACCTTGTCGATCCTGTCCGACAGCGTCAACGTCTTCGCGCCGCGCTTCTTCGCCACGGCCTTGCCGACCAGCGTCTTGATGAAGTCGTAGCGCTGGTTCGTGATGATCGACTCGGCGTCGTCGTCAAGCTCCCTCTCGCAGTCACGGACGTGCGCGTCGAGATGTTCGCGCGTCTTCTCGTCGAGGCCGAGCATGTCGATAATCTCGGCGTCGCGCTCGAAGACCTTGACGGCGAACCAGCGGATGGCGCGCGCGTCAACCTTGCCCTGGATCGTCTCCTCGATGTGGGCGATCGCGTGTTCGACGGGTCCGGTGAAGACGTGGGGAACCTCGCCCTTCTTGCCCTCCCGCGCAAGCTTCGCGGCGAGTTCCGCCGCCTCGACGCCGCCCTCGTTGTGCTGGGCGCTGATGCCGACGACCTCGCAGCCGAGCGACTCGGCGATGCGCTTCATGTCGATCTTGTCGCCGTTCTTGCGCACGAGATCCATCATGTTGACCGCGACCACCATCGGCAGGCCCAGCTCGGCGAGCTGCGTCGTCAGGTAGAGGTTGCGCTCGATGTTCGTGCCGTCCACGATGTTCAGGATCGCCGACGGCGAGTCCTCGACGAGGTAGCGCCGCGAGACCTTCTCCTCCAGCGAATAGGGCGAGAGCGAGTAGATGCCCGGCAGGTCCTGGATGACGACCGACCTGTCGCCCTTGAGGAGGCCGTCCTTCTTCTCGACCGTGACGCCCGGCCAGTTGCCGACGTACTGGTTCGAGCCCGTGAGCGCGTTGAAGAGCGTCGTCTTGCCGCAGTTCGGGTTGCCCGCGAGCGCGATCTTCACCGCACCCGACGCCGGCACTTTCCCTTCGTTAACTTTATTAGACATAACTAATTCTTCCCTCAAAAAAATTTTCACTCGACCTCGATCAGCGCCGCCTCGCCCTTGCGGATCGAGAGCTCGTAGCCGCGCACGGTCAGCTCGATGGGATCGCCGAGCGGCGCGACCTTGCGCACGGAGACCTCGGCCCCCTTCGTGATGCCCATGTCCATGATGCGCCGCTTGACGGCGCCTTCCCCGTGAAGACGGACGACGCGCGTCGTCGCCCCGACGGGAATGTCATTCAATGTCTTCATTCGCTTTTTCCTTGTTCGTGGTTGCAGACTTCTCTTTCAGATGTTCTGCCTGACAAAATCAAAGTTCCGAAGCATTCCGCACTTCTTCCCTCTTCCCTTTTCCCTCTTCCTTTCTCACACGGGCGCACACTCGATGCGCCGCGCAAGCTCGTCGTTGAGGGCGAGGCGGCTGTCGTGAATGCCGACGATCTTGCCGCCCTCCGTGTCCTCGATGACGCGGACGACCGTCCCGGCCGAGAAGCCGAGACTCCCCAGATGCTTGCGCGTGGCGTCGGCGCCGCCGACGCGCATCACGCGCGCCGCTTCACCGGCCTTGAAAAACGACAATGGCATTCTGACCTTCCTTTTCGCTTCAACGCCCCTGTTAGAGGGCACTAACTTCCAACAGGCGCGAAGTTTACCAAATCTAACTCACAGCTGTCAAGGGGGAGTGTCCCCCTGTTCGGCCGAAGCCCTGCGACCGTCCGGCGGGACTGCGGACACGGTCAGGCGCGAGGCGTTCACCCTTCGACCGTCACCGACTGCCCGGTCGCCGCCAAAAGCAGCTTCGTGGCGATGCGCGTGACGGGGATTCCCGTGAGGCGTCCGAGAGCCTGCCGGTAAGCGGACATCTGCGCGGCATACAGTCCGCCCAGGCGCTTCGCGAACGCGGCCTCATCCTCGCGCACGCCCTTCGCGTTCGTCTTGAAGTCATAGATCGTGGCGGAACGCGAAGCGCCCTCCCCCTCGAAGACGACGCGGTCGAACCGCCCCGTCTCCCACCGGACGCCGTCGAAAAGCTCATAGCCGCGCTCGCGCCAGACCGTGGCGTCCGCAGACGGCTTCACGAACGCCGCGCGGAACGCCTCGGGCAGGTTCGCCGCCGTTTCCGCGTCCGCCCATTCGATCGCCCCGTAGGCCGCATGCGCCGCGAGGCCCTGCCGCGCAGCCTCGCCGTAGTCCGCCTCGAAAAGGGCGGCCGCCGGCATGCGGACCCGCCCGACAGGACCGTGCTGCACACGCGACGGGGAGACGCGCTCCACGACTTGCCGCGCGCACGCGTGCTTCCAGCGAAGAGGCTCCGCACGGACCGTCTCCTCCCGCTCGAACGGCGGGAGGCACCCCGCCTCGAACAGGACCAGGGCCTCGCCCTCCGTCCGCACCGGGACGACGCCAACGGCCTGCTCGACCAGCGAGCGGAAATGGACCTGCCCATCCGACGCCATCGGCTGGACGACATACAACGCCTTCCGCGCGCGCGTCAACGCGACATAGTGCGTCCGCAACGCCTCCAGCAGACGCTCGTCGCCCTGCTCCGCGACGACGGCGGCGACCGCGCCGTTCATCGCCGCCACGTCGTCCGGGACGTGCGGCAGCACCCAGGCGCGGCCCTTGCCGTAGACGACGCCCTTCGTCTTCGGGCGCACGATGCTGCTTGTCGCGCTCTCGCAGACCGGCACGAAGACGCGATCCAGCGTCAGGCCCTTCGACCGGTGAATCGTCAGGACCCGGATCACCTGCGACGACGACGAGCTTTCGCGCCGGCCTGTCGCCGCGAGGAAACGCGCAAAGCCGTCCACGCCAAAGTCCTTCGGGCTCCGGCGCTCGTAGTCGACGCCCATGCGCACCAGCGTCCGCAGGCGTTCGCACGACAGCGCGTCCAGCCCCTCGGCGGCGTCGGCCAGGCGTCCGCAGAAGTCCTTCAGCGTACGCGACAGGCCCTTGCGCGACAGGTCCCGCGCCACAAGGCGCGAGACGCGCGCCGGCGACTCGGCTTCCGGGAACAGGATCTCGCGCACGGGCAGGAGGCGGTTCACGGTCTCCCAGGCGAACGTGTCTTCAGGATGGTCCGCCAGCTTGAGAAGGTTCAGGACGGCCTGCACGGCCGGCACGTCGGACACGGCGTTCAGCCCCTCCCAGACGACCGGAAGCCCCTGTGCGCGCAGGTGCTCGGCAATGGCCGACCCCTCGTCGTTCGTGCGGATGAGGACGCCGACCTGCTCGGTGCTCCTCGCGCGCTCGTGTTCCTGCCAGACGGCCCTGACCTGCTCCGTCAGCGCCGGCAGCAGGGTCTCGACCCCCAGCCGGCCGGCCTTGGAATCGACCGGCACGGCAACCACCTTCACGTAGTCGTTCGCCTTGAACGCCCCCTGCGCGTCCCGGTCCGGCTCGTGCGCCTTCCAGCAGTCGTCCGCAAGCCAGCGCGCGACGGCCCGGCGTCGCGACGGCGGGAGGACGCCGCCGTCGATGCCGAGATTGCCCGGCCCGAACACGGCGTTCACGAAGTCGCAGATGTTCTTCTGGTAGCGATACGAGACCTTCGCGTCGGCAATCCGGCCGAACGCCGGATCCCTGAAGGCCGGCCAGCCCATCATCGTCTTGAACGGCGTCTCGTCGCCGCCGCGCCAGGTGTAGATGGACTGCTTCAGGTCGCCGACCGCGACGACCGTCCGCCCGCCGCCCGGCTGCGCGGCGGACTCGACCAGGCGTTCCAGGCACCGCCACTGCACTTCGCTCGTGTCCTGGAACTCGTCCAGCGCCCAATGGTCGAACCGCGCGTCAAAGCGGAACTCCAGGTTTGCGAGGGCCAGCCCCTCTTCCGACGACTCCCGCTCGGCCGAGAACTTCGTGAAGTCGCCGAACGTCAGCTTTCCCTGACGGCGCATCTTCGCGTTGTAGACGCGGTCGATCTCCGCGAACAGGCGCAGCTTCGCCGCAACGACCTCCAGCTGGCGCCGCAGGAAGAGCCGCACCAGGTGGCGGACGCCCGCGCGGATTGCCGCCGCGCCCGCCGCGCCGTAGTCGAAACGGCGTTCGCGGCCCGACTCCGTCGTCCAGCCGAAGGACGTCGCCGCCGGGTTCCGAACCAGGTGCCGCATCAGGTCGCCCCGCTTGCCTGAGGGGAAGACCGCCCCCGTGCCGTCGTAGGACCGGACGTGCGACAGGAAGCCGGTCGCCGGATCCGATGCGCCCGCCGGCACGACGGCCGAGAGGTCCGGGCACGCCTCGTCCGGCGACAGCCCCAGTTCGGACGCCATGGAGTCGGCCGTCCACGCCGTGCATTCGGGATGGTCGAGCATGAACCGGCGCCAGCCCTCGAAGTCCATCATGTAGTCCAGCGCATTCGCCAGCACGCGCGGCATCTTCCCGCCGCGCGCCGCGCGAAAGGCCGCCATGAACCCCTCGACGCCTTCCGTCCGCGACAGGATGTCGCGCATCGCCTTCTCGACCGCATCCCGTTCGCCCGCGCCGTCCAGCACCTCGACGGCGTTCTGGAAGCCGAGTTCGAGCGGAAAGTTCCGCACGATGCGCAAGATGAAGCTGTCCAGCGTCGCGATCGCGCCGGAATGCTGCGCATCGACCACCCGCTTGAGCAGCCCGCCGAACAGGGACGGCGTCCAGGCGAAGCCCTCCCTCCGGCGGGCGATCTCGCCCAGCTGCGCGTCCGAAAGGCCCCTTTCGAGATTGTCCCGCTCCGCCCGGGCCCCGGCATCGCCCGAGGCCGCCTTCCACAGGCGCTCGAGGATCTTCGTGTAGATCTCCTGCGCGGCGGCGCGCGAGAACGTCAGGGCGACGATGCGCTCCGGCGCCACGCCGTCGAACAGCATCAGGCGAATGTAGCGCGTCGCGAGCGAGAACGTCTTGCCCGTGCCGGCCGACGCGCGGATCAGCAGGTTTCCCTCGATCATGCCAGCGCCTCCAGCTTCGCCTCCTGCGCCTTCAGCCAGGCGCTCCTCTCCGCGCCCTCGCCCTGATCCCTTTCGGGCGAGATCAGCACCAGGTCGTCAAAATCGTGCAGCGGGCCGTCCGCCGTCGCGCGCGGCGGCCAGAAGACGTTCGCCAGGATGCGGCGCATCGCCGTCCGCGCCGTCTCCAGCGCCAGTTCGCGCAGCTCCAGCAGCTTGACGGAGGCCCCCGACGGACGCACGCCCCCGAACGGGAGCGCCGAGCCGTAGGGCTTCACGTTTTCCGCATCCGCGCCCAGGACGAGATAGCAGTAATCGACGATGCGCCCCCTGAACGTCGCCGGATCGGACACTTCCAGGCACCGGCCGTAGAGCGGCAGCTGAACCGCGAGAAGCCGCGTCCGCACGCCCTTTGCGTCCGGCGGCGTCGTCGGCAGCTTCAGCCGGTCGGCAAACGCGATCTGCTCGGGCACACAGGTGCGGACATGCGCGGCGGCCTTTCCGGCGTCGTCCCATGTCTTGTAGTCGATGATGCGGTACTCCTTCGCGCCATCCGCCCCGATGCGGCAGTCGATGCGATCGACGCAGCCCTTGACCTCGACCGCGAGGTCGTCGAACGGCCGGGCCAGGAACTTCCGTTCGGGACGCGCCCCGACGCGCCAGCCGTCCGCCGCCCACGTCGCCTGCACATGGGCAAACGCCTCCAGCCGCCCCTTCGCCGCCTCCAGCTGCAGGCGGAGGTTCGCCGTCAGGCACGTCCCGTACTGGGCGAACACACCGTCCGCGATCGCCCCCAGCCTCGCCCGGATCGCCGCCTCGTCCGACAGCTGGCAACCGCCGGCTTCCGAGACCTCGAACTGCTCGTTCGCGTAGATCTCGAGGACCTTGTGCACCAGCGAGCCGAAGTCGTCGAAGCCGAGCTCGCGCTTCTCCCTGAACGGCTTCATGCCAAGTCCGAACTGAAGGAGGTAGACGAACGGCGCATTCAGGTAGGTCTCCAGCGCGCTCGCGGACAGATGGCCATGCGGCAGCGGCACCGCGTCGGGCAGACGCAGGCGCCAGCGGGCCGCCACCTCGCGCGGCGGCGTGACGGACGACTCGCCGAGGTCGCCGAAGAGGTGTTCGGCGCGGGTCGCGTACTGCGCATCTTCGCAGAGGAACAGGAGACGGCTCGGACGGCAGATGTCCCCCGCGTCCGTCGTCCGCGCGACATACGCGCGCACGGCATGGGGCGCGTGCGCGTCCACAAGCTCCTGAAGCAGCCAGGCGTCGCGCGCCAGGCGCATCGCGTTCGACGTGAGCCCCAGGGCCTCCCGCAGGGCGTTCGGGAGGAATGCGTGCCCGACAACCGAATCCGGCACGGCGCCCTCATGGAGTCCCGCCAGCGCCAGCCGGTCGCCTTCGCTCCAGCCCAGCTCCAGCCAACCCTCCGTCTTGACGGCGTCCGCCGTCGCCGGCTCCAGCGCGTACGTCGCCGCCTCCAGCTGACGCCGCGCCAGCGCCAGCAGATCCCTCGGCGCAAGGCCCAGCGCCTGCACGACCCCGGACGAAAGGGCGTCCAGGGCCTCCCAGACACAGGCTGCCGCCGCACGAAACTCCTCCTCGCCGCGCGCGCCCGTCAGGAACCGCCGACCGAACGTCCGCCCAAGGAACGCCCGCACGAACCCGACAAGCGTCCCCGTCTGCCGCGCCTCGGCCAGCCACGCGAGAACGGCGCGCGCCGCCGCCTTGAAAGCCTCGACCGCCAGACGCTCGGACGGCCTCGTCTCGACCGGGGGAAACGCCAGCTCGTCCGTCACGAAGCGCGGCAGATAGCGGTTCTGGACGACGTCCAGCCCCGTCAAGACGTCTTCCCGGCACGCGATCCGGCCCGCCCCCTCCAGGGCCGACAGCACGTCGTCCGCGCGCAGGATCGCCACGAACGCATCCCAGCCAATGCCGCGCTCCGTCGGCTCCCAGACCGACAGCAGGTCACGGACGAGCCGCCCCAGCGAGGACACGGCGAGGCGGTGGCTTTCCGGGTTGTGGACGACATACCCCTCGTTCAGGAACGCCGCCGCGATCTCCGGGAAGAGTTCGGCGTCGCAGAGCGCCAGCGACGGCAGCGCCTTCTCCGACCGCACGGGCGGGAAGTCCGCCACCAGCTTCTTCGCGAGATCCGCGCTGTTCGCGGCGCGCACGATGTCCGCCTCGGACAGCCCCGCGAGCCGCGGGCGGCCCCGCCCCGTCCAGCAGTCGACCTTCGGACGCCCCCATGCGTCGAACCGCCCGGCATCCGCCCGACCGCAGTGCAGCAGGACGGAGATCTTCAGCGTCTCGCGCTGCTGGCGCAAGACGTCGCAGAGGACGGCGACCGGATCGGCCAGCGCCGGCAGGACGACTTCCTCGATCTCGCCCGGCAGCTCCGCAGCCCGCGCCTTGGCGAGATGCACGCGCGCGGCGGGATGCCGCAGCCCCTGCGCCTCCAGGAACGCGAAAAACGCCGTCTCGAGCTCGCCCAGCTCCCGCCAGCGCGCAACCTCGTCGCCCAGCGCCGTCTCCAGGACGGCCCGCGCCCCCTCATGCTCCAGCACCTCACGCATCAGGAGCCCGCCGCCGCACAGGACGCGCCAGATGTCCAGGAGCTGGTCGAGCAGGGAAAAGGCCGCCTCCCGGTCCTGAAACGCCTCACGCCGGAAAAGGTGCGTCCATTCGTCGAGGACGAGCGCCTTCTGTCCGCTCTGCAGGGCCTCATGCCGCCTGGGACGCGCTTCAAGGAATTTCAGGAACGCCGCCGCGACTTCGGCGGACGTCGCTTCGCGAAGCGTCTCGTCCGCCGGCTTCACGAGCTGCATCGGCTGAACGACGCGCGGCGGAATCACGCCGCAGCCGGGAAACCGCCGCGCGATCGCAAGGCGCAGGTTGCGCCCGGACTGCGCCGTCGGCACGACAACCATGACGTGGTCAAGCGTCCGAGCGCCCTCGGACGTCCGCTTCACGCGGCCCCGGCCTTCAAAAGGCCCCGTGCCGCACAGCCAGTCGGCAACCTCGTCGACCAGCTTTCGCTTCGGATTCAGCCGCTCGGTCGTCATGCGCCACTCCTACCGCTTCTCCGACTTCAGGACGGCGTAGTTGCGACGCCTGATGACCTCGACCTCCGGGAAGAAGCGCTTCTGCACGGGCTCGAGGCCCGCCGCGTTCTTCACGACCTGGTAGCAGACGCCGCCCGGCTTCAGCGCGCGCTGCGCCGTCTCCAGGAAGACCTCGGCGATGCGGTAGTCGCTGTAGTACGGCGGGTTGCCGACGAAGACGTCGAACGTGCCGTCCATCCGCGCGGGCGTGCCGTTGTCGGACAGGATCACCTCCGCCGGGACGCCGAACTTCGCCGCGTTCTCCGTCGCCGCCTCGACCGCCCGCGCATGGGAATCGACGAGGACAAGAGAAGGAAGAGGGGTGAAGGAAGAAGGAAGGAGTGCGGATTCCTCACTTTTCCCTTCTTCCTTCTTACTTTTTCCCTTCCCTTCGTTCAGCGCTGTCGCGATCAGCAGTCCGACCAGTCCGCACCCGCAGCCCATGTCGAGGAGATGGAGGTTGGGGAGGTTTGGGAGGTTTGGGGAGTTTGGGAGGTTTGGAGGGTTTGGGAGGGTGGGGAGGTTTTCACGCAGCTCGCGGCTGACGACTTCGGCGAGCGCGAGTCCGCCCTCGTCGAGCCGACGGTGGCAGAAGCAGCCCGGAGAACTCGTGAACGTCAGCTTCGGGCCGCCCGGCACGGACGCCGGCCACTCGGCCTTGAACGACCGCTCGCGCTTCGCGTCCTTGCGCACCTTGTCGAGCAGGTCGTTGCGGTCGCGCTCGCGCCCCACGTAGTCGAGGACGAAGCGCGGCGGCTTGAGCGCGTGCCCGACGAGCTTCGCGCACTCCTGCAGCAGGTCGAGCGCAAGCTCGCCGCTCATGAGCTTCGGACCCGTCCGGAAGCGGACGACGTCCCACGGCCCTTCGGGCAGGTGCGCCGAGCAGATCGCCTTCGCGTGATGCACCTTCTCGATCGCGTGCCGGTGGTAGACGTCAAGCGTGTGGCACGTCACGTCCCCCGCGAGCAGCGCGGGCGTGAGGTCTGCGGCCTTGTAGCCGACGAGGAGCGTCTTCGCCATGTGCCGCCTCAGTCCTTGTTGATCTCGACGATGGCCCCGCCCGCGAGGCGCGAGCGCTCCGCCGCGAAGCAGATGAGGTGGCTCTGCAGCGCCTCCGCCGTGATCTCGCGGATCTCCTCCGGGTCGTTCCGGCGCAGGACGCGAATCATCTCCGAGACGAGGTTGAAGTCGCCGCCGCCGTGGCGCGACCTGTTCGGCAGGCGGAAGCACGTCGGCACGCCCGTCTCGACCGAGTTGCCGTCGAAGCGGCAGATGTCGAGGTTCTCGCCGTCGCCCACGATCTCGCCGCGCGTCAGGGCGATGCGCGTCGTGCGCACGTTCTTCGCCGTGAAGCCCGTCATCACGTGGCTCACCGTCGCGCCGCCCTCGAACTCCATCGTCACGGTCTGGTGGTCGGGCACGTCGTTGTCCGACTGGTAGACGCACTTGCCGTACTCCGTCTCCTCGATCAGCTTCTCCATCGCCGCGTCCGAATGGTCGGCGAAGAGGTACTTCAGCTCGTCGTGCGTGACGTACATGTTGCGCGCGCTCCAGACGCACCGCTTCTCGATGGCGGGCGGACAGTCCACGCAGCGGTGCGCCGCGCCCTTCGGCATCATCTCCTTGCGGAAGAGCTTGATCGAGCCGAACGACGTCACCTTCCTGCACTTCTTCCCGCCGAGCCACCAGACGAACAGGTCGAGGTCGTGCGAGCACTTCGCGAGGATGATCGGCGAGCTCTTCTTCGAGTTCGCCCAGTTGCCGCGCACGTAGGAGTGGGCGACCTTCCAGAACCCGGCGGACTCCTGGTGCGCGATCGAGACGACCTCGCCGAGCTCGCCGGAGTCGATGAGCGCCTTGATGTGCGCGAAGTAGGCCGTGTAGCGGAGGACGTGCCCGACGATGACGAGCCGACGGTTCTTCAGCGCGCAGTCGATGACCTCGCGGCACTCCTGCTCCGTCGGCGAGATCGGCTTCTCCAGCAGCAGGTGGTAGCCCGCCTCCAGCGCCATGATCGCCGGGTCGTGGTGCAGGCTGTCCGGCATCGTGACCATCACGATGTCCGCCTCGGGCCTCTCCGCGAGGCAGTCGCGCCAGTCCTTCCAGTACTTCTTCGCCGGAATGACCTCGGCCTGCACGGGGTCGGCGACGCCGACGATCTCCAGCTGGTCGGGATGCTCCGTCGCGTAGTCGGCGTAGGCGCGCCCGCGATACCCGGCGCCGAGAATGATGGCCTTCAGCATGATTCGTCCTTTCCTTGTCAGTTGGTCCCGTTGCAGCCCCGGGGAATCTCCGTTCCTGCAATTTTAAGGCGACATTATATCACAAACCGCCCCTACCGTGTTGCTTGGCGCACACGCCCGTATCGACGGAATCGCACGGCTGACCCTGCACGCACACGCGGCCTCGTCAGTTCCTGAAGATGCCCTTGAAGTTCACCTGCTCCGACGCGAGCGCGAAGGCGACGAGCGGGAGGGCGGCGGTGGCGTCGCGCAGCGCCCGGAAGTAGGCCCAGTAGGACTCCGGCGTCTCGTCCGCGCACGGCATCCGGAGCCCGATGCACGTGGCGTCCGCATCCGCCGAGAGTTCGGAGATCCGCGCCGCGAACGGGCGGCCGTCCCCTTCCACGACGCGCACCTCGGCCTCGATGCGCGCCTGCCGCGCGAACTCCTCCAGGACGCGCGCGCACGCCGCCACCGAGGCGCCCGGCTCCGCGATCTGGCAGAGCCGAAGGCGCACCCGGCGCAGGGCGCTGCGGCGGACGAGGCAGGCGAGCGCGAGCATGAAGGCCCCGTTCGCGTTCTGCCCGCGCCACCACACGTCGAGGCGCAGGTCGCCCCGTCCGACCGGCAGGCCCTGCTGCGCCGCCGGCGGCTCGCGGATCACCACGAGGTTGCGGTGGAGCCGCGCGAGATCGACGACGAACCCGCCGAAGGCCTCCGTGGCGTCGGCATCGACGGGGGCGCCGACGAGGACGGTGTTCGGCACGAGCGGACCGAACCCGTAGGTGCGGACCAGCTCCCGCACGCCGCTCCACGTGTCCCCCGCCGGCTGCACGCGCGCCACCGCGCCCATGCGGAAGCGCTCGGCGCACCGCTCCAGCGCGTCGCGCAGCTCGTCCAGCCGTTCAGCCTGGCGCGCGAGCGCGCCCGGCACCACCGCCGCGAGCGTCACGAGCCCCCGGTTGCAGGAGATTGCCCGCGCGAGGAGCAGCACGCACGGGCTCGACACCGGCAGCGGCGTGAGCGCCAGCACGTTCGGACGCCAGTTGCGGCTGTCCGCCGCCGGACGGCGCGCCAGCCGCTGCACGCAGAGCCGCACGAGCGCCATCACGAGCCCCGTGCGCATGTCGCCCCAGCGCGCGCGCAGCGCCCGCCGCTGCACGAGCCAGAAGATCGCCGCCTCGCACCCGAGCGCGATGAAGGTCCACCCCGGGCTGATCATGAGCATCGCCCCCGTGCAGCCCGCGAACCCCGCCAGCGACAGCCACGGCCGCACGCGGAAGGTCGGCCGCCAGGAGGGGTTCCCCATCAGCTCCTCCAGCGCGGCGGAGAGGTTCAGGAGCGCGTAGGTGGAGAGGTTGAACATCGTGAGCACCGGCGCGATCACGTTGATGTCCCCCAGCCACAGACCCGCCGCCGCGAGGGCGAAGCAGAGGAGCGCGGAGAGGCGGGGGTCGTCGTTCGCGCCGAAGCCGCGCCCGAACAGGCCCGGCAGCAGGCGGTCGCGCGCGAGGGCCTGGAAGACGCGCGGCGCGCAGAGGAAGCTGCCCACGGCGCTGGAGAGCGTCGCCGCCCACACGCCCAGCAGGATCGCGAACGGCCAGCGGGCGCACTTCTGGAGGATCATCGTGTCGGTGCGCAGGATCGCCGCGTCGGAGACGAACGCATGGAGCGCAATGGGCACGGACATGTAGACGAGGTAGCCCGTGAGGACGGCCGCGAGCGTGCCGCGCGGGATGGACGTGCCGGGGTCCTTCAGGTCGCCGGACATCCCGACGCCCGAGAGGATGCCCGTCACGGCGGGGAAGAACACCGCGAAGACGGGCCAGAACCCCAGCGGCGGCGGCACCCGGTCCGGCGGCGGCGCCGCCAGCCCCTCCGGCGCGCCCCCCAGGAAGAACGCGACGAGCGAGAACGCGATCGCCGCCATGATGAGGTACTGGCTCTTGAGCGCCACGTTCGCGGAGAG
This sequence comes from Verrucomicrobia bacterium UBA1629, assembly GCA_002321305.1. GTDB lineage: Bacteria > Verrucomicrobiota > Kiritimatiellia > RFP12 > UBA1067 > UBA1067. The sequence continues at coordinate 42,202 of DCMF01000117.1, forward strand.
CGTCGCGACGAGCGCGAGCGCCGTGAGCGTGACGAGACCCACGTGGCGCGGATCGCAGGCGGAGACGACGGGCAGGCCCGACTGCGTCAGCGCCTCCGCGAAGCCCGCCACGTAAAACGTCACGGACACGGTCTGCGAAAGCGCGAGCGGGATGCCCATCGCCGCACCCGCCTCCGCGCCGAAGGAGCGCGACAGCATGAAGTAGGCCCCGCCGCCCTTCATGCGCATGTTCGTGGCGAGCGACGAGATGGAAAGGCCCGTCAGGAAGGTGATCGCGCTGCCGACGGTGACGATGACGAGCGAGGTCGCGAGTCCCACGTTTCCGAGCATCCACCCGAAACGGAGGTAGAGGATCACGCCGATGATGGTCAGGATGCTGGGCGTGAAGACGCCCTGGAACGTCCCGAACCCATAGCCTTTCGGCTCGCCGTCCCTTTCCGGCCTGTCGCGGCTGCGCGGGTGCAGCCCGATCGCTTCAAGCAGTCTCTTCATGCCGGACATTATACCACAGCCGCCGCCGCGCCGTTCGCCCGTCCGCAAAGACGGAACGCTACATGCTTGCCACAGCAACGCCCAATATATTTCCAACTGACCGTCCCGCCAACCCCTATACAGGCTCCGGCTGTCGGGCGCGGAAAAGCGGAATCTCACTGCCGAAGGACGAGGGAACCTGTGGCAATCATGTCTGACCCTGCTCGCGCGCCCAATTCTCACTTTTTTAA
>DCMF01000117.1:42970-46842 GCA_002321305.1 Verrucomicrobia bacterium UBA1629
TAAAAAAGTGAGAATTGGGCGGTTGGTAAAACCGTTCTTCTCGTTTGCACCCTTCAGTAGCGGATCGTTGTCCCAAGGGAGCCAGCCCCTCGGTGGGCTTCGGCGAGATATGGTATAATGCGCGGTGTTCGGCGGGTCATCCGTCTGCCGGACCGACGCCCGAGGGGAGACATCCGAGGGGTCGAACCAATTAGCATTACTGCAAAGTAATCGTCTGCTGAAACCTGAGAAATTTCAATAACGACGATGCGATGCAAGGGGTGCGCACACTGTGCGCGCTTCTTGTCGTGTTTCGTTATGGGCAATCTCAGGGCCTCAGCAGAGACACGCGAGAGGTGCGCCTTTTCGTTTGCCGTGGTTGCTTTGCCGCACGAAAGGCAACCATGACCGGGACAAGGGGACTGTCCGCAGCCAAGCGGGCGAAGAAGGACGAATTCTACACGCAGCTCGACGACATCGCCGAGGAGGTGCGGCACTACGCCGAACACTTCAGGGGCAAGGTCGTCCTGTGCAACTGCGACGACCCGCGCATCAGCAACTTCTTCCACTACTTCAGCCACAACTTCGAGCGGCTGGGGCTGAAGAAGCTCGTCGCCACCTGCTACAAGAGCCAGGATAGAGACCTCTTCACTCGGAACGCCAGTGAGCGGGCGATCTGGCTCGAATACGAGGGCGACCGCAACGGCAACCGCGTCCCCGACCCGGAGGAGATCGGCATCCACGCGCTTCGGGGCGACGGCGACTTCCGCAGCGCGGAGTGCGTCGCGCTCCTGAAGGAGGCCGATGTCGTCGTCACGAACCCGCCGTTCTCGCTCTTCCGCGAATATGTCGCCCAGCTCGTCCAGCACGGCAAGAAGTTCCTCATCATCGGGAACGTCAACGCGCTCACTTACAAGGAAATATTCCCCCTCGTCAAGGCGAACCGGCTCTGGCTCGGCGCGAGCATCCACGGCGGCGACCGCAAGTTCGGCGTGCCGGACGACTATCCGCTGGAGGCGGCGACGTGCGGCGTGGACGAGAAAGGCCAGCGGTTCATCCACGTCAAGGGCGTCAGGTGGTTCACGAACCTCGACTACCGGCAGCGGCACGAAGACCTCGTGCTCTACGAGACGTATTCGCCCGAAAAGTACCCGAAGTACGACAACTACGACGCGATCAACGTGGACAGGACGAACGCGATCCCGGCGGACTACGACGGGGTGATGGGCGTGCCGATCACCTTCCTCGACAAGTACAGCCCAGAGCAGTTCGAGATCGTGGGACTCGACCGCTACGTCGAGGACAATCCCCATTACGGGCATCGCTTCCTGCTCAACGGGCGGGAAACCTACGCCCGCATCCTCATCCGTCGGCGCAATGGAAAGGAGGCGGCAAGATGAAGATCGAACTGCGGACAGTCAAGGTGCGCGACCTCGTGGACGGCTACGCAGACAATGACGAGGGCGGCGTCGTGGGCTTCCATGGGCGGCTCGACATCCGCCCGAAGTACCAGCGCGAATTCGTCTACAGGGAGGCCCAGCGCGCGGCGGTGATCGACACGGTGCGCAAGGGCTTCCCGCTGAACGTGATGTACTGGGTGAAGCGCGCGGACGGCGGCTACGAAGTGCTGGACGGGCAGCAGCGGACGCTCTCCATCTGCCAGTACGTCGCCAACGAGTTCTTCATCGACTGGGACGGCGCGATGCTCGGCTACTGCAACCTGACGGACGACCGGCGCGACCTCATCCTCGACTACGGCCTCACGGTCTACGTCTGCGAGGGGACGGACAGCGAGAAGCTGGCGTGGTTCAGGACAATCAACATCGCGGGCGAGAGGCTGACCGAACAGGAGATCCGGAACGCGGTGTACGCGGGCCCGTGGACGACGGACGCGAAGCGGTACTTCAGCAAGACGAACGGCCCGGCCTACGGACTCGCCCACGACTACCTGTCGGGCGTCTGCAATCGGCAGGACTACCTGGAGACGGCGATCCGGTGGATCTCGAAGGGCGACGTCGAAGGGTACATGGCGAAGCACCAGCACGACCCGAACGCCGCCGCGCTCTGGCTCTACTTTCAGTCCGTCATCTCATGGGTCAAGGCCGTGTTTCCGCGCTACCGCCGCGACATGAAGGGCGTCGCATGGGGCGAGCTCTACGACAAGTACCACGCGAACGCCTACGACGCGAATGAACTGGAGCGCCGCGTCAAGGCCCTCATGGAGGACAGCGACGTCGCGAAGAAGAGCGGAATCTACGCCTACGTCTTCGACGGCGACGAACACCACCTCCAGCTCCGCGCGTTCGACGGCAACACGCGCCGGGAGGTCTACGAGCGGCAAAAGGGCGTCTGCGCGATCTGCGGGAAGCGATTCGCGTTCGAGGAGATGGAAGCCGACCACATCACGCCGTGGGCCGAGGGCGGGCGCACGGTCGCCGCGAACTGCCAGATGCTCTGCCGCACGTGCAACCGCCGCAAGTCCGACAAGTGAACGAGAAAGCATGAATTTTGATATAATTCGGAAAATGAAACTTCTCTTGACTGTCGCGACACCCCTTCTGCGTGCCCTTCCGGTTCTGTGCGCCCTTCTGGCACAGGGCGTCGCCGTCCAGCCGTTGCCGTTTGACGCCGACGCCCTCGCGGAGATCTGGTGATGGCCGCGCCTGTCTTTCGAGAATCGGCTTTCGTCTGGGCTTGCGCATCGCTGGTGGGCGGCTGCGCGCTTGCGGCTCTCGCGGTTTGGCAGAGGCGGTTTCTGCTGGAGTTTTCGGAACGATTCGTTAGGTTGCCGCCGTCCACCAAGGCCGTGGTCGTGACGGCGGTCGCCCTCGCGACGGTCTTCGCGCAGAAGCCTGCGTATGTAGCCACGAATCTTCACGAATCGGCACGAATCTCAATTCGTGAAAATTCGTGTCAATTCGTGGACAAGACTTCGACAGACGAGGAGCCTGCGGTGCCTAACACGGAGGTGAAGGAGACCGGGAGACACGGAGAGGGTGAGGATGTTTTAGACAGGATTGACAAGATTGACAGGATTGACGGTGATGGGTTAGACTCTCCCAATCCTGTGAATCCTGTAAATCCCGTCAAAGAAACTCCGTGCCTCCGTTCCTCCGCTTTCTCCGTGTTAAGCGACTGCAACCACTCCCAATGTTATTCTCTCTCTCGCATCGGCACGAACGAGGTCTTCGCGTTCGATCCGCCGGAGGGCGCCGTCATCGCCGAGAACTGGCGGCGGCGCGGCGCGGCCACGGACTGGCGGCGCCTCTCCTTCGGCAACTGGGAGTTCCCGTTCGGCGGCTCGACGTTCTCCAACCTGGTCGTCTTCGCGGACGGGACGATCCTCCTCTCGGCGAATGCCGCGCTGCGGCCCGTCACGGCCGCTCTCGGACTCGTGCCGGAGAGAGGTTTGGGAAGTTTGGGAGGTCCGAAAGGTTTGGAAGGTTTGGCGAGTTCGGGAGGTTTGACGGGGGTGTCATCCGATTCTGCCCTCCAAACTTCCCGAACCTTCCAAACCCTCCAAACCTCCCAAACCTCCATCACCTCCCCCGCCTCTCTCTTCTGGCATGGCCTCACGCCCTCCAACACGCTCGTCCTCACGTGGCGGGACGCGCTGCTGCACCGTGCGGCGGCGAACCCCGTCTCGCTCCAGGTCGAGCTGAACCCGAACGGGAACTTCGCCTATCGCTACGACTTTTCGGCGCTCGCCTCGGACGATTTGCTGACGAACGTTTTTGCCGCCGTCGTGGCGAAAGAAGGAAAAGGGAAGAAGGAAGATGGAAGAAGTGCGGAGGGGCAAACGTCCTTTCTTCTCTCGCGCGAGACGACAAGCTTGATATTCCGCTCCGACGACGAGCGGCGGTGCGACGATGCGCGGGAGGCGTTCGAGGAGG
>DCMF01000031.1:0-4589 GCA_002321305.1 Verrucomicrobia bacterium UBA1629
TCGTCCGCCGCCATCTCGAAGACGAGTTCGCCGCCCTTCACGAGGTCGGCATGGCGGACACGCCAATCGGCGAGTTCGCGTCCGTTCAGCGTCACGCGCCGGACGCGTCCACGGTCGGGCGCGCCGTTCCGCACGACGATCCGCAAGGTCGCCGGCGCATACGGCGCGCCGAACCGCAGCGTCGCGCCCCGCACGAGCGGCGAGCCGAGCTCGTAGCAGCCCGACGCCGGATCGAGCGGATAGAAGCCGAGCGCGGAGAAGATGTACCATGCGCTCATCTGCCCGCAGTCCTCGTTGCCGTCGAAGCCCTTGCGGTTCGTCGAATAGCAGCGCGTCAGGATCTGCCGCACCCGCCGCTGCGTCTTCTCGGGATGTCCGAAGCGGTTGTAGAGATACGCGCAGTGGTGGCTCGTCTCGTTGCCGTGGATCGACCCGTTGCCGCGTCCATCCGGCTTGAAGAAAAGGCGGTCGAAGAAGTCGTCGAGCTTCCGCGTCGCCGCCTCCGGCCCGCCCAGCAGCGCGGCCAGGCCCTCCGGGTCGTGCGGCACCGCCCAAAGCCCCGTTTCGGGCTGCTGCTCGCAGTAGTCGCGGTAGGGCGGCTTCAGCTCCTTGCGCGAGACGAACGAGCCGTCCGCCCGGCGCGGCAGGAAGAGCCCTTCGGCCGCACACCAGAGGTTCGTGTAGTTCCGGTTGCGGTCGGCAAGCGAAAAGTCCTGTGTGCGCGAGACGGACTCCTCCGTCTCGTCGCAGGCGACGTAGCCGCGCTCCCGGTAGCTCGTGAGTCCCGCCCGCGTCTCCGGCCAGGCCCCGTACTCCTCGCGGTCACGCCAGCGGCGCGTCGTGTCGAACTTCTGCGGCACCGTCCGGTTCTTCGTGATCGCCGCGCGCGCGAGCGCAGGATCGAAGCCCGTGAAGCCCTTCGCCATCGCCTCCTCCAGCACGATCTCCGCCGGTGCGCCGACCATGATGCCCGTGTAGCCGGGGTTCGGCCACTTCGGCAGCCACCCGCCCTCGCGGAAGGCGTTGCAGAGCGACTGCATCATGCCGTCCACCCGCTCCGGCGCGATGAGCGTGAGCCACGGATGCTCCGCGCGGTACGTGTCCCAGAGCGAGTAGCAGCTGTAGGCGACGCCCGCATGAACCCGGTCGTCGAAGGCCGAGTAGTACCGGCCGCCCTCGTCGATCTGGCGCGGATAGAGAAGCGTGTGGTAGAGGCCCGTGTAGAAGATCGTCTTCACGTCCGCCGGCGCGTCGATCTCGACGCGCCCGAAATACGACGCCCACGCCGCCTTCGTCTCGGCGACGACCTGTTCGAACGTGCGACCGCCGATCTCGCGCGCGAGGTTGGCGCGCGCCTGTTCGAGCGAGATCAGCGAGACGCCGACCTTGAGGTCGTTGCCGCGCCGCTCGACGTAGCGCCAGCCCCTGAAGTTCGGCAGCTCGCGTCCGAGGTTCGCGTCGTCACGGCTGACGTTGAAGCCGTTCAGGAGCCGCACGTCGTCGAGGCGGTCGCCGCGCAGCCACGCGGCGTGCGCCGTCGCCGTGAACTCGTAGGCGCGCCCGCCCGCGACGAGCCGGGCGCGGTACGGCGCGTAGTCGGCCCTCTCGATCCGGCGCGGCTCGATCGGGATGCGCACCTCGCCCCAGTCGCCCATCCAGATCGCGGGCTGCCGCGTCAGGATGAAGCCGAGCAGCGTGTCGTCGGCGCTGTTGAACGACAGCTGCCCGACGCGGTTGAGGCGCGTCATCGGCACGAGGTGGAAGCTGCCGAAGGGCACGCCGATGTACGGCATCATGCCGCCGTATTCCGAGCCGGCGCCCTCCGTGCCGATCAGCGGGTCGATGCAATCGAGCGCCGCGTCCGCCGCCTCCCCCGACACGCCTTTCGCGCACAGTCCGCAGATCGCCATTCCCACGAGAAACCCCTTGTTCATTTCTTTTCTCCTCTTTCCTTGTTGAACACGCCTGAACGCGACCTGCCGTTTCCCGACATCGGACGGCGATCACCGTCAAGCGGCGGGGATTATACCAAAAAACATCCGTCCCCACCGTCCCGGCGGCGGAGGAACGTCCTAGCCGAGGCGCACGGCGTTCCAGAAGGCCTGCCCGTCGGCGACGAGATCCTTGAGCGACTCCTTGCGGGCGAGGATCTCGTCCACGCGCTCCTCGACCGTGCCCGCCGCGATGAAGAGATGCACGAAGACGGTCTGCGTCTGGCCGAGACGGTGCGCGCGATCCGTCGCCTGGTTCTCGACCGCCGGATTCCACCAGCGGTCGTAGTGGATGACGTGCGTCGCCTTCGTGAGGTTCAGGCCGAAGCCGCCGGCCTTGAGCGAGAGAATGAAGACGCCGGGACGGTGCGACGCCTGGAAGTCGCGCACGAGCGCCTCGCGCCGCGCCGCGTCCAGCGCGCCGTGCAGGAACGGGACGCGCCGCCCGAACCGCTTCTCGAGCGCCGCCTGCAACGCCGCGCCGACGCGCGCATACTGCGTGAAGACGAGCGCCGACTCGCCGTTCGCGAGAATCTGCTCGACCAGCTCGAACAGCCGCAGCTGCTTGCCCGACTCCGCCGCGCCGTCGCCGTCGCAGATGAGCTTCAGCCGCGTCAGGAGCGCGAACACGTCGCCCTGCTCCCGTTCGCGTGCGCGGAAGTCCTCCAGCGCGGCCTCGTAGGCGCGGCGTTCGGCCGGCAGCAGCTCGCAGTATTCGCGAATCTCGCGCTTCGGACCCAGCTCGGCGGCGATGCCCGCGTCCGTCTTGAGCCGCCGCAGCACGAACGGCTCCAGCGCGTGCTTCAGCCGCTGCGCCGCGCGCCCGTGCTCGTCGGCGGCGATGGGCTTCGCGAACCGCTCGCCGAACGCCTTGCGCTCGCCGAGAAAGCCGGGGTTCAGGAACTCCTCGATCGACCAGATGTCGGCGACCGAGTTCTCGATCGGCGTGCCGGTGAGCGCCAGCCGCTTCGCGGGCGTCAGCGCGCGCACGGCCCGCGCGGCCTGCGTGTCCGGGTTCTTGATCGCCTGAGCCTCGTCAAGGACGAGTCCGTCCCAGTCGACGGACGCGAACGCCGACTGCTCGCGCACGAGCAGCGTGTAGCTCGTCAGCACGACGTCCGCCGCAAGCGCCGCCCGGCGGAAGCCGCTCGCGAGATGGCGCATCGAACCCTGATGGACGTAGATCTTCAGGCCGGGCGCGAACTTCGCGAACTCGTGCGCCCAGTTGGCCAAGAGCGTCAGCGGCGCGACGATGAGGATGGGGGGATGGGGGATGAGGGATGAGGGATGAGGGATGAGGGATGAGGGACGAGAGGGGCCGGAGGTCGTGGAGATGACCCACGCGATCGTCTGGATCGTCTTGCCGAGGCCCATGTCGTCCGCCAGCAGCGCGCCGAACCCGTGTTCCGTCATGAACCGAATCCACGCGACGCCTTCACGCTGATAGTCCCGCAAGGTTCCCGCAAACCCCTCCAGCCGCAGCTCATCCCCCCGTCCTCCTTCCTCCTTCCTTCTTCCTTCTTCCCTCTTCAGTTCCTCCACCAGCCCCCGCACCCAGCCGTGCGCGACGACCTCCTCCAGCTCCAGCTTGCCGACGTGGCCGAGGCCGAGCGCAAACGCGAGCGGATGCGCCTTCTTGTCCACGCCGCGCTCCAGCGCGCGCAACGCCTGCTTCAGGATGTTGCGGTCGACTTCGATCCAGTGGTCTCGGAAGTAGACGAGCGTCGAGCCCTGGTCGAGCAGGAAGCGAATCTCGTCCGCCGTCACAGGCTCGCCGGCGACGCGCACGACGAGCTTGAAGCGGACGTCGCGCGTCCGCGCCTCGGACGCCGGCGCGGCGTCGCCGGCCTCGACTTCGGCGGACGCCGTGACGGCCGCCGCGAGATCGACGCCCGTGACGCCGTAGCCCGCGTCCCGCAGGTCGCGCGCGCCGCGCCGCACGAAGTCCTCGGCTTCGCCGCGCGTCAGGTCGACGGCGAGACGATCCGTCCCCTTCTGCGCCCGCAGGCCGCGCAACGGCCCGAAGACGTAGGCCGCCTGTCCGAGGGCCTTCAGTCCGGCGCGGCCGCGCGGCACGGCGCACGACAGCCGAAACGTCTCGCCGACGGTCGTCAGGTCAAGGAGAATCGCCGCACGCGCCGCCTTGTCCTCCTGCGCGTTGCCGCTCCAGGCCGCGAGTTCGGCGGCGAACGCCGCACATTCGGCGTCGTCCCAGACGACGAGGCCCGTGCGGCTCTTGAGGGCCATGATCCAGGCGTCGTGCAGCGTCTCGTGCTTGTCCTCCTCCGCATCCTCGGTGAGGCGCGTCATCGCCGCCTCGCGGACGTATTCGTCGATCCAGCCGTCGAGAGACGGATCGGACGCGAGACCGCGCCAGCGGGCGTGCCAGCCGTCCTCCTCCTTCACGAGGCAGGGGTAGAACTTGCCGTCCGCGATCAGTTGCGAGGCCGCGCGCTGTTTGGGGCTGAGTTTCATGTCTGCGGATTATACCATAATCCCTCGGCGATCCGCCGATTTGGTATAATACGGCCCATGAAGATGAATCGGGACATTGTGTGCATCGGCGCCGGCTACATCGGCGGGCCGACGATGGCGGTG
>DCMF01000031.1:4640-11526 GCA_002321305.1 Verrucomicrobia bacterium UBA1629
AGATGAACCCCGACCGCAAGGTCGTTGTGGTGGACGTCAACGCGGCGCGCATCGCGGCCTGGAACTCCGCCGACTTCAGGCTGCCGATCTACGAGCCGGGGCTTGTGGACGTCGTGCGGGAGGTGCGCGGGCGCAACCTCTTCTTCTCGACGGACATCGCGTCCGCCGTCAAGGCCTGCGACATCGTGTTCGTCGGCGTGAACACCCCGACGAAGATGTTCGGGCGCGGGGCGGGCCGCGCGAGCGACCTGCAATACTGGGAGGCGACGGCCCGCGAGATCAAGCGCTTTGCGGAGGGCGACAAGATCGTGGTCGAGAAGTCGACGCTGCCCGTGCGGACGGCGGCGGCGATGGAGGCGATCCTGAACGACCACGCCGAACACCGCTTCACCGTCCTCTCGAACCCCGAGTTCCTGGCCGAGGGCACGGCAATCGACGACCTCTTCCACCCCGACCGCGTGCTGATCGGCGGCCCTCAGACGCCCGACGGGCAGGCGGCCGTCCGCGCGCTCGTCGAGATCTACCGCGGCCGCACGCCGTGGGTCCCGGAAGACCGGATCCTCACGACGAACGTGTGGAGCGCGGAGCTGACGAAGCTGGCGGCGAACGCCATGCTCGCCCAGCGCGTGAGCTCCGTCAACGCCCTCGCCGGGCTTTGCGAGGCGACGGGGGCGGACGTGGACGAGGTCGCCCGCGTGATCGGCGCGGACCGCCGCATCGGGCCGAAGTTCCTCAAGGCGGGGCCGGGCTTCGGCGGCAGCTGCTTCAAGAAGGACGTCCTCAACCTCGTCTACCTCTGCGAGAGCTACGGCCTGCACACCGCCGCCGAATACTGGGCGGGCGTCATCAAGATGAACGACCACCAGCAGGAGCGGATCGTCTCGCGGCTCTTCAGGGAGATGTTCAACACGCTGGCGAACCGGAAGATCGCGCTCTTCGGCTTCGCGTTCAAGGCCGACACGGGCGACACGCGCGAGACGCCGGCCGGCGCGGTGGCGCGTTTGCTCGCCGAGGAGCACGTGCGCCTGGCGGTCACGGACCCGAAGGCGCTCGACAACGCGCGCCTCGACCTCGCCGACCTCCATGGCGTCGCCTACGAGGAATGTCCCTATGCGGCGGCACAGGAGGCGGACGCCATCCTCCTGATGACGGACTGGCGCGAGTATCCGGCGCTCGACTGGCGGCGCATCTACGGCTCGATGCGCAAGCCCGCCCTCGTCTTCGACACGCGCAACTGCCTGGACGCGGCCCGGCTGCGCGAGATCGGCTTCAAAGTCCTGAACGTCGGCAAGTAGCAAGTCCCCGACGGACGGGCGTACCGAATGACGCCGACGTCCAGACCGTCCGCACCAGCGTCTCCAGCCCTTCCTTCAGCCGCGCGGCCCCGCCCGCCGAGCTGAGGGAGACGCGCAGGAACGACTCCTTCGCGCCGCGCACGACGGCGAAGCGGTCCGAATGGAAGACGCGCACGCCCGCGTCGCGGCAGGCGCGCTCGATCTCCGGCCCTCGTCCCGACGTGTCCGGCAGCGGCACGGTGCGGAAGAGCCGCAGCGGATCGCCCGCACGGCGAAGGCCGAAGACCCGGTCGAAGAGGCCGTTCGCCGTCCGCGCCTTCGCGGCCTTTGCGGCAAGCGCCGATTCCGCCGCGCCCGACAGGACGAGCTCGCCGAGGATCTCCGCATCCAGCGGACTCGCCTTGATGGCCGCATGGTGAAGCCCCGCGAAGTAGCGGGCGCAGACGGCAGGCGGCGCGCAGACGTAGGTCGCCCGCAGGCCCGGCGAAATGAGCCGCGTCGTGCCGGAGAGGTAGACGGTGCGGTCGGGGATGCGCGCCTGGAGCGGACGCCGCCGCCGGCCGGGCGGCAGAAGCGAGGCGTCGTCCTCCAGGGCCATCAGGCCGCGCCGCGCGATGACGGCCGCCAGCTCGTCCTTCCGCCGCTCCGTCAGCGTCACGGTCGTCGGGTTGGCGCAGTTCGGCATGAGGAAGACGCCCGTGACGCCGCGCGTCGCCGCCGCCGCGTCAAGGGCTTCGGGCGACATGCCCTGCGCATCGCCCGCGACCGGCACGAGTCGCGTCCCCGCGAGCCGGGCGAACGCCAGGAGGTTCGCGTAGGTGAACGGATCGACGGCAATCGCGTCGCCCACGCCGAAGACGGCCAGGAGCGCCGTCGAGATCGCGCCCTGCACGCCGGGGAAGACGGACACACAGGCCTCCGGCGCCTCCACGCCGCAGCGCGCGAGCCACTGCCGTCCGGCCACGCGGTGCCGCCGCTTGCCGTCCCGGTCGCCGTAGGTGAAGAGGCACCCCGCCGTCTCGCGCGCAAGCACCGTCCGCGCCGCCGCGACGACCGTCGCCGCACCGACTTCGGGGAACGCCTGGACGACGCCCAGGTCGATCAGGGCGCGCGGCTCGTCCTCCGCAAGCCCCGGCACGGACGCGACGAACGTGCCGCGCCCCGTCACGCCGTAGACGAGACCCTTTGCGCGGCAGACGCCGTAGGCGCGCGTGACGGTCGTGAAGTCGATGTCGAGAAAGTCGGCAAGCTCGCGCTGCGGCGGCAGGCGCGTCCCCGGCGGAAGCGCCCCCGACCGCACGTCACGCTCCAGCGCGGCGGCGAGCGCGAGGTACAGGGGGCCGGACCCCAGCGCGGCGCGCGCGGGCCGCCAGCTCATCGGATAGTTCTCGAACGAGTTGACCGGCATGGATGCGGGCCGTCAGGGCATCGCATCGAGCCGGACCGTCGCCGCCGCAAGCCCTTCCGCCGCCGCCGTCAGCTTCGCGGGCCGGCCGGGCTTCAGGCGCAGGTAGACGGCCGCGCGCCCGAAGGCGAGCGAATGACCGGAGACGTCCTTGAAGCTCTCGAAGCTGCGCGGATCCGAATTGCCGACGGCGGCGATCTCGCAGCCCTCCGCCGCGAAGGAGACGCGGCGGCTGTCGTTCGGGACGAACGTGCCGTCCCTGTCCGCGAGCGTGACGACGACCACGCAGAGGCTGCCGTAGCGCGGCTCCGGCGTCAGCACGACCCGCGTCGGCGCGCCCGCCGTGCGCATCGCCTTCTCGCCGAGGACGCGGCCGTCCCTGCCGTAGGCGACGGCCTTCACCTCGCCCGGCTCATACGGCACGTCGTTCCACATCAGGCGGTAGCGCGGCAGGACGGAATAGTAGTTCGCCGGATTCTCGTCCACGACGCCCGCCGTCGGGTCTTTCTTCCGCCGGCCGAGCGAGCGGCCGTTCACGAACAGCTCCGCCTCGTCCGCGCTCGTGTAGACGAAGACGGGCACGTTCTGCCCGGCCTTCTTCGGGAAGTTCCAGTGGCCCGGCACGATGTGCAGCGTGAAGTCCTTCCTGTTCCAGTGCGAACGGTAGAGGTAGAACCGGTCCTTCGGCAGCGCGCACAGGTCGCAGATGCCGAAGTAGGAGCTGCGCGAGCGCGGCAGGTAGCCGAACGTCTTCTCGGCGTTCGGCTGATACGGCGTCGGCTCGCCGAGGTAGTCGATGCCCGTCCAGACGAACTCGCCCGCGCAGAACAGGTCGCGCTCCATGCGCGCGAACTCGCGGTCGGGGATGTCCGACCACGCCGCCGCGTTCAGGTCGTAGGAATCGACGTTCTCCGTCCGGAAGGCGAAGTCCGTCTTGTTCGTCGGCAGCGCGTCCGCATAGAAGCCGAACTCCGAGAGCGCGGACGCGCTTTCCGAGTAGAGGACGGGCTGGGTCGGGCGCTTCGCGTGCGAACCGACGTACATCTCGCGGTAGTTCCAGCCGGTGACGTCAAGCGCATCGTGGTCGCCGCGCCCGACGGCATCCGGGAAGCAGCTGCCGATCGCGACGGGCCGCGTGTCGTCCTCCTCCAGCACGACGCGGCGGAAGCGGGCGCAGCGTTCCGCCGTCGTGCCGAGGGCGATCGGGCCGGCCCAGTCCTCCTGCCCCGGCGGCGTCGCCTTGCCGGGCGAAATCTCGTTGCCGATCGACCAGACGAAAACGGACGGGTGGATGCGGTCGCGGCGGACGAGCTTCACGAGCTGGCGCGGCACGAACGCCTCCAGCGGGATGTCGCCGCGTCCGCAGGTGGCGTTCCACTTGTCGAACGCCTCATCCCAGACGAAGAGGCCCATCTCGTCGCAGAGGTCCAGCACCTGCGGCGCGGGCGGGTTGTGCGACATGCGGATCGCGTTCGCGCCCATGTCGCGCATGACGGCGAGCTGGCGGCGCGCCGCGTCCGCATCGAACGCCATGCCGAGCGGGCCGAGGTCGCTGTGCAGGTCGACGCCGTTGAGCTGCACACGCTCGCCGTTGAGGAAGAAGCCGCGCTCTGCGTCGAAGCGGAACTCGCGGAGGCCGATCCGCCGCACGAGCGCGTCCGAGAAGCCGTCGCCCGCGAGGCGCAGCTCGAGCGAATAGAGCTTCGCGCCGTCCTCCAGCCGCCAGAGCTGCGGATTCCGCACCTTCAGCTCAAGGTCAAACTCGCCGCGTCCGCAGCCGTCGATCTCGATCTCGGCGTCCGCGTCGTCCACGACCTGCCCGTCCGGCCCGCGCAGGACGGCCGTGACCTTCGCGTCGGCGTCCGCCAGGAGGCGGCTCTCGACCGCGCCCGCGACCGTCACCTTCGCCTTGCCGGTCAGCACGTCGTCCGTCTCGACCCGCAGGGCGTCGGCGTCGAAGTGGACCTTGTCCGTCGTGACGAGGCGGACGTCGCGGTAGATGCCCGCGCCCGGATACCAGCGCGAGGCGTGGTCGAGCGTGTCGACCTTGACGACGACCGCGTTCGTCCCCGCGAGGAGGTAGGGCGTCGCCTCCGCGACGAAGCCGAGGTAGCCGTAGTCGCCGTGCCCGCAGGGCTGGCCGTTCACGAAGACCGTCGCGCGCGACATCACGCCGTCGAACTCGATGAAGACGCGGCCCTTCGGCTTCTCCGCGAGGACGAGCGACTTGCGGTACGTCCCCTTGCCCTTCCACGGCAGGCTCCCGACGTTGCCGCCGTGCTGCGCGTCAAACGGCCCGGCGATCGCCCAGTCATGCGGCACGGCGACGGGCGCGAACGCCTCGCCTTCGCGGGCGAACTCCCAGCCCGCGTTGAAGTCCTCGACCGTCCGCGCCGACAGCGCGCCGGACAGGACTGCCGTCAGGCCAACGGCAACAACAGATGTCACACCTTTCATCATCAAGCAACCTTTCGCTGTTTATTTCGGAATGTCACACATTATACCAAATGTTCGCGGACGGTTGCGCGCCGAACGCGACATTCGTTACCGCCTCTATAGGGCGTGGCGAACGGAGCCGCACTCTCACTTTTTTAAAAAAGTGAGAGTGCGGGGCTTGCCGTCGTGGGGCGGCCGTTTGCTGACGCGCGGCGACGGTCAGAACCTGTAGGCCAGCCCTGCCGAGACGACGAGCGACGAGAAGTCGACGTCTGCCGCGATGCCATCAACGGCCGCGTCGAAGCCGTCCACCCACTCGTAGCCGACTTCCGCGTAGAGGCCGAGCCTGTCCGTCAGGCAGGCGGCAAGCCCAACCTCGCCCGCGAAGCCGAGCCGGCACCGCGTCTCGGACAGGCTGGACGAGCCCGCGTCGAAGTCCAGCGACGCGATGTTGCAGAGCGCCGCCGCGCCCGCGTAGGCGTCCAGCCACGAGAGCGCATGCCACGTCACGGTCGGCCCCAGGCCAACCTGGTAGAGGTCGGCGCGGATGCGCGCACGCACCGTGCGCCCGGCCGTCGTCGCGCCCACGACCGAACAGACCTCCTCTCGGCTTCCGGGATCCAGCGTGGGTTGCCAGCCGTCCGCAAAGGCAGGCGGCGTCGTCATGTCATACGGCCCGCCCGTGAACAGCCACCAGTCCCTCATCTCCCGCGTGATCGCGCGCGAACCCGCAATGCGCCCGGAGGCGGACGCCTTCATGTTCCAGTAGCCCGCGAAGCGCAGGTCGAGCCCGACGGCGAGCGGCTCGCTCTCGTAGAAGTCGTAGCCGACGCGCGCTTTGAGGCCGAGCGACGACGGACGGTCGGTCGCGTCGATCGCCGAGCCGCTCCCGTCGTAGGCGACGGTCGTCTCGCTGTAGGTCGCGGAGATGCCCCAAAGCCGCGCATCGGCCGGAATGCCGTAATTGCCGGCCTCCGGATCCGGACGCGCCACGCTGTCGCCCGCATACGCCCCCCAGTCGCCGTTTTTCATGTCGCGGTACCGGCCCGTCCAGGTGGTTTCCGTCGTGTCCGCCACGGTCGGGGCGCCGCGCATCTCGGTCTTCATGCGCGCGCGATACGCGGGGCCGACCGAAAGCCGCCACCCGCCCGCCTGCGCGGCCGTAGCCGCGCAGAGCGCCAGCGCAAGGACACGAATCTGGTTCTTCTTCATGTTCAGTTCTCCTTTCTCCATGTGTTACTCCGCCAGTTCGGCGCGGAAGAATGCGCCCGTTGCGCCCGCCGGCACGTCAACCGTGACCGTGACCTCGCAGCCCGATTCCGTCAGGACCGTCTCGCCCACGCGATACGCGAGTTCCGTCGGCTCGGCGTCGAGGCTCGTCCAGCAGAGGATCTTGAGGCCGGACAGGTCAATCGTGCCGCCGCTGCCCTTCACCGTCATCGTCGCCGTTGCCGTCGCGCCGTCATAGGCGAACGCGCCCAGCGTCAGGACTTCCGGCTTCGCTCCCGCCGTGATGCCGGAGCGGTAGAACGCCTTGGGGCTGACCGTCGTCCCGGGACCGACCGACACCCGCGTCAGGCTGCCGCAGTTCGAGAAGGCGTAGTCGCCGATCTCCTGCACGTCGTCCGGCACGGCAAGCGACGAGACGCCCGTCGAGCCGAAGGCGTACGCGCCGATCTCGAGCTTCGCCTCCGTCACGCCGTCGGTCTCGTAGACCTTGACGAACGCCACGCGCTGAAGCGTCCTGACG
>DCMF01000061.1:0-5009 GCA_002321305.1 Verrucomicrobia bacterium UBA1629
ACGCGCCCGCCGCCGAACTTCAGGTCGCGGCTCACCCCGTCGATCAGCCGCTCGACGTGCGTCGCCCTGTCGCTGCGCGTCCAGCCGCAGTTCTTCGCGTACCAGTACGCCGAGTGCTCGTAGGTCTTCCGTGCCATGTCCGTCCTCCTTCTTTTTCTGCCATTTCGGACGCTTTTCGTGCCGATGGCGCATATTATACCATAAATGAGAACTCTCTGCGGAAAAATCTTAAACTCGTTCATTCGTCGAACTGCGGCGGTCTGTGTCGTTTCGCTCTCACGAAGTAGGTGTCCCCGAAATATGGTATAATTCACGCCGTTCGCGGTGGATGCCCGGAGAAGGGCGGTTTGGCGCGGGCGATTGATCTTTGATATCGGCGGCACGCGCTTTCATGGAGTTTGCCGCCATCATCAAATGTGCGCAAGCGCATTTTTTGCTTCTACAGAAAACCGCTAATTTTCAGGACGGAAGTGAAGAATGTGGCTGCGCAGGCCTGCAGACAGGGGGCGCGTTTTGCGCTCCCTCGTAGTCTGCCCGCTCTGCGTGCCCGTTCTTGAATTTCTGTCCGGGCTCTTAGCGGTGCCTCTGTAGAGATATCTCGAACGAGGCACGCGCTTCTTTCTGCCGCCGCGCGTTTCCGTTCTCCCTCCTAACAGCGCGGCGGGGAAGGAAGACGAGAAGGAATGAAGGATAAGAATGCCGACAGGACGTCATGTCCAGAGACGAGGAAACGTAAACTCATGCTTGATGGTATTTGGGGGCAGGCGGCCGTCGTGTCCCTTGTCCTCTTCGGCGCCGTCAACCTGTTTGACGTCATCGACCGATTCGGGTGGCAGGCGGTCGATCTTCCGCCTCTTCCGTTTGCCTTGTTCTCTTTCTGGGTCGCCTTGCGGAATGCCTGCGGATACACCTTGCTCGCCGTTGCTCCCGTCTTCCTGTTCGGGCGTGCGGCACGATGGCTGCTGGCACCGGCTTTTGCCTTTGTCGCCGGCATTGAGGCCGCCTGCAAATACACGGAACTTGTCTGGCATGCGTCGCTGTCGGAGATCTGGATTTCGTTGCTCCTGAACACGTCCGTCATGGAAGCTCTCACCTTTCTGAAGACAGTCCTGACGCCGACGGCCGTCCTCGGCCTTCTTGCGTTTCTCCTTTTCCTTGCCTGTGGCGTCCGCGCCTTGATGCAGGCGCGCTATCCGCGCCCCTCTCCGCGCACGTTCGCCTGTGGCCTCGCCCTGGCCTTGCCGTTTCTCGTCCTGAACGTGCTGACCATGAACTGGCATTTCGGCGTCGCCCAGATGCGCTACACGAGCTTCATCGTCTCGTCCGTCATGTCCTGTCGCCAGATGAGAGGAATCCTGATGGCGTGCGCAAACGCGCAGCTTCCCGAATCCCTGCCACTCGCCGTCGAGGCAGATCGGGCGCCGAACGTCATCATCGTTCTCGGCGAGTCTGCCACGCGAAACAACTGGCACCTCTACGGCTATCCGCGCCGGACGACGCCGCGCATGGACGCGCTCTGCGCGGCGGATGGCGGCATCTGTTTCCGTGACGTCGTGGGCTTCTACCCTGCGACGGACGAGGCCATCTGCACGATGCTGACGGACGTCTCGACCGACGACCTGTCCGCTGGATCGTGGACGCTTTCGGAGGTCTATCGCCGAGCCGGCTTTCGGAGCGTCCTCATCTCCAACAACCAGTTTGCGTGGAACGACTCGATGACGGGAACGCTCAACCGCATCTTCGCCAGCTGCGACGAGCGAATATCCCTGCACGCGGCGTTCCCGGACGAACGGAAGGTGCAGGGCAAGGTCTTTGACGAGCGGACGGCTGAACTGCTCCGTCGTGAGCTGGCACGTCCCGACAGTCGTCCCCGAATCGTCTTTGTTCATCTGGCGGGCATCCACTATCCCGTCCATGACGTGAACCCGAAAGGAGATGACCACTTTTCGGATGCGGTGGAAGGCGAGACGCTGAAGGGGCTGGACGCACGGATGCGTGACCGGCGCAACCGCTACGACAATGGCATCCTCTACGAGGACAAGGTTCTGGGGCTGCTTGTCGATGCCGTGAAGGCGGAGGGCCGCCGCCCCGCGTGCCTGCTCTTCGTCAGCGATCACGGCGAATCGCCGAGGTCTCCGGGATGGCGCGACTATGCGGACAATGACGTCTACGAGGTGCCGATGGTCGTGTGGTTTTCGGAATCGTATCGGGAGGCGTTCCCCGATGTCGTCAGCCGAGCGCATGCGGCCGCTGGCCGTCCGATGCAGAGCGACGAGCTGACGTTCGGGCTGCTCGAGCTCGGACGGATCGCCGACGCACCCGGCTGGACGTCCGAGAAGAGCTTTCTCGATCCCGCCTTCAAGGGACGCTCCCGTCGCCGAATCGACAAGGGTCGCCGCGTCTATTCGAGGGCAATTCAAGAGAGGGGTGCGAAATGAGGAGAATCGCGAAAGGAAAGGCAGCAGGGCCCGTGAAGCCGGCGGTGGCACGACCGGCTGGCGGGGGCGGGCTGCGGCATCTCCGGGCTGCGGCGGCGAACTCGCTGCGGGGACTGCTGGACGCGCTGCACGAGACGGCGTTCCGCCAGGAGTGCGCGGTTGGCGTACTGCATTACGCAGCGCTCCTTCTCGTGCCGATGGACATCGCGTTCTGCCTCGCGCTCGCGGCGGCTGGGGCGGCCGTCCTTGCCGCCGAGCTCCTGAACACGGCTGTCGAGGCTGTTGTCGATCTCGTCTCGCCGGCGTGGCATCCGCTCGCACGCAAGGCGAAGGACACGGCCAGCGCGTCCGTTTTCGTGCTGCTCGTCCTCACGCTCGCGCTTTGGTGCGCTGCGCTCGTCTCCGCTTTCGGGTGAGGCTCCAAGGCAGTGTGAAGTCTGAGGCACTTGCACACGACGGGCGCGCAGAATGGTATAATATGTCAAATCGCGCCGGCATCCGGCCGTGCAACCTGACAGGAAACCATGATCGAACTACTGACAACCGTCTTCTACATCGTCCTTTGCGTCCTTCTGTTCGCGCTCGCGATCCTCATTCACGAGTTCGGGCACTTCATTGTCGCCCTGAAGCTCGGCCTCCGCGTCGAGGCGTTCTCGATCGGCTTCGGGCAGGCGCTCTGGAAAAGGAAGGTCAACGGCGTCGAGTACCGCATCGGCTGGATTCCGCTCGGCGGCTACGTCTCGATTCCCGACGTCGATCCCGAAGGGACGAAGGCCTTGGAGAAATCGTCGAATTCGCGAGTTGACGAATCGCCGAATCGCGCGGATGCGCCGAAGGTGCGCATTCCGGCGTGGAAGGAGATTCTCGTCTCGGTCGCGGGCCCGGCGATGAACATCGTCCTCGCGGTCGTGCTGGCGGTCGGCCTCTCCCTCGTGCCGGGCGCGAAGTTCGGGACGCTCGCGGCGAAGATCGGCAGCGTCCCCGAAAAGGGCCCGGCGTTCGAGGCGGGGCTCAAGGCCGGCGACGTCGTCAAGTCCGTCGGGGGGCGTCCGGTCGAGACGTGGTCGGAGATGCAGACGGAAGTCCAGATCGCGGGCGGCAAGCCCGTCGAGTTCGTCGTCGCGCGCGGCGCGGTGAGCCCGGCGGACGTGCGGCTCACCGTCACGCCGCAGCGCGACGCGGTGTCGGGCGCGTGGTACATTCTCGCGCTGAGCGAGACGAACACGACGGGAGCCGTCGCGTGGATGCCCGCGCGCAGTCCGTGGAAGCAGCTCGCGTGGGACGCGGGGTCGATCTTCCGCGTGCTGAAGGGCCTTGTCACGCCGAAGGAGGCGAAGGCGACGGCGGGCGCGCTCGGCGGCCCCGTGATGATCGCCGAGGGCCTGTACCGGCAGGTGCGCCGCGACAAGTGGGACGGACTTGGCTTCCTGCGCTTCCTGAACGTGAACCTCGCCGTCCTGAACCTGCTGCCGATCCCCGTCCTGGACGGCGGCCTCATCCTTTTCGCCCTGATTGCGCTCGTCTGCCGGCGGCGGCTTCCGGACTGGTTCGTCGCCAAGGTCTCGATGGGCTTCATGTTCCTGTTGATTGGCCTCATGGGCGTCCTCATCCTGAAGGACAGCTGGCGCAGCTACAGGATCCACACCTTCAAGCCCGACAGCGCGGAGACGAATGTTCTCGAGAAAGCAGACCAGAAGCCTTAAGGTCGGGAACCTCCCGGTCGGCGGCGGCGCGCCCGTCAGCGTGCAGACGATGGGCAACGCCGATCCGCATGACGCGGCGGCGTGCCTGCGGCAGCTGCTGTCGTGTGCGGAGCGGGGGTGCGACCTCTTTCGCCTGACCGTGCCCGACGTGGCGGCGGCGCGCGTCCTCGGCGAGGTGAAGAAGGCTTCGCCGATCCCGGTCGTCGCCGACATCCACTTCGACTACCGCTGCGCGCTCGCCGCGCTGGAGGCGGGGGCGGACGCCCTGCGGCTCAATCCGGGGAACATCGGTTCGCGCGACCGCGTGCAGGCCGTCGCCCGCGCGGCGAAGGCGAAGGGCGTGCCGATCCGCATCGGCGTGAACGGCGGCAGCCTGGAGCGTGGCGAGACGCTCGTGTCGTCCGCCCTGAAGCACCTGAAGCTCCTGGAGGACGAGGGCTTTTACGACGTCGTCATTTCCGCCAAGGCGTCGAACGTCGCGGAGACGCAGGCGACCTACCGGGAGCTTGCGGAGAAGACGGACTGTCCGCTGCACCTCGGCGTGACGGAGGCGGGAACGCTGCTGCCGGGCGCGGTGCGTAGCTCGGTCGCGCTCGGCATCCTGCTTTCGGAGGGCATCGGCGACACGATCCGCGTCTCGCTCACGAGCAAGCCGGAGAAGGAGGTCAAGGTCGGGCTGGAGATCCTGCGCGCGCTCGGCCTGCGCGCGCCGGGCCCGGCGATCACGAGCTGCCCGACGTGCGGGCGCACGAAAGTCGATCTCATGAGCGTCGCCGCGCAGGTCGAGGAGGCGCTGGACGTCCTGTACAGGGACTGGGGAAATAATCGAATCGTCGAATCGTCGAATGATCGAATGGTAGGATGTGCG
>DCMF01000061.1:5106-33436 GCA_002321305.1 Verrucomicrobia bacterium UBA1629
GAATTGTCGAGTGATCGAATGGGCGAAGGGGCGGAGCGCAATTCAAGAATTCGTGATTCAGAAATTCGAAGATTTCCCAAGGTCGCCGTCATGGGCTGCGCGGTGAACGGGCCGGGCGAGGCGAAGGGGGCGGACATCGCGCTCTGCGGCGGCGCGGGCGAGTTCCTGCTGTACGTGCGCGGGCGGTTCGTCGAGAAGGTTTCGGAGTCGGAGGCTGTCAGAAAGGTGGTGGAGCATGTCGTTTCTTTTGAATAACTTTGCGCCGTTCGCGGTTGCGGCGGTCTCGTCGGCCGTCGTGTGGATGTTCGGCGGCACGCGCGGCGGGCTGCTGATCCCGGTCGTGCCGTGGCTGGTCGTCCTGCTGGTCGAGGTCCTGTTCTGCTTCCCGCAGCGGCGTCCGAACGAGACGACCTACGAGGCGCGCGCGCGGGTCTGGCACGCGCTGAAGAAAGACCCGGTCGCGTGGATCGCCCTCGGCCTCTTCGTGCTGCTGCTGATCCCGTTCGTCAACAACGGGCTGTGTCCCGTCTGCGACGCGAAGAGCCTCGCCGAGGGGCTGCCGGCGGACCCGCCCGTGCCGATCCTGCCGTTCTGCGTGGATCGCATCGACCACCTGAACGTCGTCCTCTGGTTCGCGCTTGCGCTGTCGTCGCTTCTCGTCGTGCGGCACGCGCTCACGCGACACGGCAAGCGGCTCGTGCTGGAGCTGATCGTCTGGAACGGCACGGCGCTGGCGGCGCTCGGCTTCCTGCAGAGCGCGCTCGGCGCGCCGGGCCCGCTCTGGAGCACGGCGAGCGGCACGGGTTCGGTCGGCGACTTCTTCGCGACGTTCGGCTATCCGAACATGGCCGGCGACTACTTCACGACGCTCTTCGGCCTCGCGCTCGCGCTCTGGCGGCGGAATCTCGACGACCTGCGCGACGCGCACCGCACGAAGGACATCTCGTCCGCCGCCGCGCCGCGTCCGCGCATGTTCTGGACGAAGCACTACTTCCTCATCCCGGCGGTGATCTTCTTCTACGCGGCGCTGAACACGCTCTCGCGCGCGGCGATCCTGCTCGTCACGCTCTCGGCGGTCGTCTTCTTCGTCCACTCGTTCGTCTCGTTCGTCGCGCACAAGCGCAAGGCCGACCGCGTGCGCGCCGGGGCTTGGACGGCGCTGGGGCTTGGCGTCGTCATCTTCCTCTCGTGCCTCTTCGCGCCGAAGGGGCTCCAGCGCGAGGTCAACACGCTCGGCACGACGGAAGTCCTCGACCGCGTGACGGGGC
Source organism: Verrucomicrobia bacterium UBA1629 (assembly GCA_002321305.1). GTDB lineage: Bacteria > Verrucomicrobiota > Kiritimatiellia > RFP12 > UBA1067 > UBA1067. The sequence continues at coordinate 6,375 of DCMF01000061.1, forward strand.
GCGGCCAGTACCATGCGCGCGTCGCGACGGAGATCTGGAAGGATCACGTCCTCTTCGGCTGCGGCGGCTGGGGCTACATCCACTTCTGCATCCCGAAGATGACGCCGCAGGAGCGCAAGCAGATCCAGGTCGTCGGCGGCATCAACGTGCACAACGACCACCTCCAGTTCCTCGCCGAGCACGGGCTCGTCGGGTTCGGGGCGCTCGTCGCGATCGTCATCCTCCTGCTGTGGCCGGTCGGTCAGGCCTGGCGGCTTCTCGCGCGAGAGGCGCGGTTCAGGACGGGACGTGACGCGCCGCCGAAGCCCGTGCAGGTCTTCGCCCTGCCGGCGCCGGCGTTCTTTGTGCTCGTCACGGTCGCCTGCACGCTCATCCACGCCTTCGGGGACTGTCCCCTGCGCTCGCCGGCGGTGCTGACGCTCTTCTTCGTCTCGCTCGCCGCCATCCCCGGCTTCCTGCCGCGAAAGGACGCATGACCTTCATCCAGAGACACGCCTACGCCATCGGCTGTGCCGTGGCGGCCTGCGTCTGGCCGTTCCTCGGCAAGCGCCGGCGCATCGCCGTCGAGAACATCCTGCGCGCGAAGGTCACGGACGACCCGAAGGAGGCGCGGCGGATCGCGAAGCGCTCGCTCTGCCACCTGGCCGGGCACATCGGCGAGGCCCTGTTCGTGCCGGCGGTCGTCACGCGGGAGAACTACCGCGACCATCTCGACACGTCGGGCGTCTCCGACGCGAACGTGAAGCTGCTGCTGGACTCGCCCGGCCGGCCGATCCTGCTCGTCTCGTCCCACCACGGCGTCTGGGAGGCGGCGACGAACATCCTCTCGTTCGCGCGGCCGATGATTGCCATCGCGCGCGTCCAGAACAACCGCCTCGTCGCGAAGTGGATGAAGAGGCACCATTTTCGAGGCCCCGTCACGGTCGTGAGCAAGAACCACGGCTTCACGCCGGTGGTGCTGGAGCAGTGGCGGCGCGATGGCGCCGCGATGACGATCCTGATGGATCAGCACGCGGGGAAGGGAGCGCCGCTCACGTTCTTCGGTCGTCCGGCGCGGACGTACACGACGGCGGCGCGTCTCGCGATGCGGACGGGCTGCCCGATCGTCGTCGGCTCCTTCGTGCGCGTCGCGCCCTACCGCTACCGCCTCGTCGCGTCCGGCGACCCGATCGTCCTCTCGAAGGCGGACGACCGCAATGCCGCGACGCAGCTCCTGAACGACCGTCTGGAGGCGGCGATCCGCGAGTATCCCGAACAGTATCTCTGGCTGCACAGGAGGTGGCGCGATGACTAACGCGACGTTCTCGATGATCTGCGACTTCCTCTGCCTGGGGCTGAGCTTCGTCTTCCTCTGGTCGACGTTCCTCGTCCTCGTCGGGCTCATCAAGCCGGCGAAGCCGCATCCGAAGGCCGCGCGCAGGCTGAAGTTCGCCGTTCTCGTCTGCGCGCGCAACGAGGAGTCCGTCATCCGCCTGCCGGTGAAGAGCGTCCTGCTCTCGAAGTATCCGGCCGAGCTGCGCGAGGTGATCGTGCTGGCGGACAACTGCGCCGACCGCACGGCGGAGGCGGCGCGCGCGGCGGGCGCGACCGTCTGGGAGAAGACGGTGCCGAGCCGCGGCAAGGGCGACGTGCTGGCGTGGGGCCTGCAGAAGCTGCGGGCCGAGCGCACGTGCGACGCGGTCGCCGTCTTCGATGCGGACAACATCTGCTCCGACGGCTGGTTCGACGCGGTGAACGACGCGCTGCAGGACGGCGAGACGGTCGTGACGGGCCGCCGCCGCTCGTCCAACGCGCGCGCGAACGTGATCTCCGGCTGGTACACGGTCTACTGGGACATGATGAACGAGCTCTCGAACCGCGTGCGGACGAACCTCGGCCTGTCGGGCAAGCTGACGGGCACGGGCTTCGCGTTCCTCCTCTCCGCGCTCGGGCCGGAGGGCTGGCGGACGCAGACGATGGTCGAGGACGTCGAGTTCACCGTCCAGACGAACCTGCGCGGCGGCCGCGTCGCCTACGTGCCGGAGGCGGACTACGCGGACGAGCAGCCCGTGACCGTGCCGTACATGTGGCGGCAGCTGCGCCGCTGGGCGACGGGCGGCTGGCAGGTCGTGCGCCTGTATTTCCCGACGTGGATCCGCGCCTTGCGCGCGCACCCGTCGCTGCGGCTGTTCGACAGCTTCTTCGCGATCCTGACGGGGATGTCCGTCGCGTTCGTCCTCCTGTTCAACTTCCTCGCGCTCTTCGTGCGGCTCGCGTGCGGCTCGGCCGACGCGGCGGCCGTCCACTTCTTCTTCGGCGTGTTCCTCTTCGTCTTCGTGATGGGGTGGTTCACGGCGTGGGCGGCGGTCGCGCTCTCGCCCCAGAAGCGCCGGCCGCGCGTCGCGTCGATCCTGACGTTCCCCGTGTTCTCGCTCGTCCTTTCGGCGTCCGTCCTCTACACGCTCGTGCGGCCGACGCGCCGCTGGAAGCCGATTCCGCACGGAGACCTTCACATGAACAAGGAACACTGACCATGCTGCACGTCAACGAAAACTACGCCCAGATCAAGCCCACCTACCTCTTTGCCGAGATCGCCCACCGCGTCGCGGCCCATCAGGCCGCGCACCCGGAGGCGCAGGTCATCCGCCTTGGCATCGGCGACGTGACCGAGCCGCTCGCGCCGAGCGTCATTGCCGCGCTGCACAAGGCCGTGGACGACGAGGCCGGCAAGGGCGAGAGGTTCTACGGCTACGGCCCCGAGCAGGGCTACGCCTTTCTGCGTGAGAAGATCGCGGCGGTCGACTTCCGGGCGCGCGGCATCGACATCTCGGCGGACGAGATCCTCGTCTCGGACGGCGCGAAGTGCGACTGCGGCAACTTCCAGGAGCTGTTCGGCGCGGACGTCAAGGTCGCCGTCGGCGATCCCGTCTACCCCGTCTACGTCGACACGAACGTGATGGCCGGGCGGCACGGCATCCAGCTCCTGCCGTGTACGAGGGCGAACGGCTTCGTGCCGGGTCCGGACGGCTGCGCGGCGGACATCGTCTACCTCTGCTATCCGAACAACCCGACGGGCGCGGTCGCGACGAAGGCCCAGCTGCAGGCGTGGGTCGACTGGGCGAACGCGAAGAGGGCGCTCATCGTCTTCGACGCGGCCTACGAGGCGTTCATCCGCACGCCGGGCATCCCCCACTCGATCTACGAGTGCGCGGGCGCGAAGACGTGCGCCGTCGAGATCCGCTCGTACTCGAAGACGGCGGGCTTCACCGGCATCCGCTGCGGCTACACGGTCGTCCCCGACGGGCTCGTCGCGTACAATGCCGACGGCACGGCGGTGCCGCTCCGCCCGATGTGGACGCGCCGCCAGACGACGAAGTTCAACGGGGCGTCCTACCTGACGCAGCGCGGCGCGGAAGCCGTCTACTCGCCGGAGGGCCAGGCGGAGACGAAGGCGACGATCGACTTCTACCTCGAAAACGCCCGTCTCATGAAGGAGGCGCTGCTCGCCCTCGGCTACGCGGTGACGGGCGGGACGGATTCGCCGTACCTCTGGGTGGACGTGAAGGGCGACAGCTGGGCGTTCTTCGACCGGCTCCTGAAGGAGGCGAACGTCGTCACGACGCCGGGCGCCGGCTTCGGCGCGGCGGGCGAGGGCTACATCCGCATCAGCGCGTTCAACTCGCGCGCAAACGTCCTCGCGGCGATCGAGCGGCTGAAGAAGGTTCTGTAGCCGGTTGCGGCGAAGCCGCGAAAAGTGGTATAATTCCCGACCATGATAACGTTGATTGTAGCGATTGCCGTCGGCTGCGGCGGCTTTTCCCTCGCCTACTTCGCGGGGGACTGGGGAACCGGGTGGAGCGTCTTCGCGGGCGTGCTCGGGTTCGGTGTGTTTCAGGGCGTCGCCGGCTTCCTGATCCAGCGGCGCGTCAAGGCCGAGATGGAGAAGGTGCAGGCCATTCTCCTCGCCGGGCAGAAGCGGCTGCAGGCGAAGATGCAGCGCTGGCAGATGCGTCCGCCGAGTTCCGTCGCCGCCGCGCAGAAGGAGGTGTTCGAGGACACGAAGGCCTTCGTGAAGGAGGCTTTGGCCCAGACGGAGACGCTGCGCCGCTTCACGCCGTGGGTGCCGCTGATGAGCCGCCAGATCGCGACGGCCCAGCTGCAGCTCTCGTGGATGGTCAAGGACTTCAAGACCGTCGACCGCCTCATGCCGAAGGCGATCTGCCTTGACCCGACGATGTGCTGCATCAAGATGGCGCGCCTCTACATGCTGGAGAGGCCGGCGGCCGAGATCGCGAAGGTCTACCGCAAGGCCGCCGGGCGCGTGCGCTATAACGGCAACGTCCTCCTCGCCGCGACGATGAGCTGGATCCAGGTGCAGCGCGGCGATGCGGACGGCGCGTTCAAGACGCTGACGGACGCCCTGAAGAAGAGCGACAACGAGACGCTGAAGCGCAACCACGAGACGCTGATGAACAACCGCGTCGCCCACTTCACGAACTCGGGGCTGGGCGACCAATGGTATTCGCTCCTGCTCGAAGAGCCCAAGGTCCACCAGCAGAGGCCGCGCAGTGTCTACAGGTAGGGGTTTGGGAGGTTTGGAAAGTTTGGGAGGTTTGGAAAGTTTGGAAGGTTTGGAAGGTTTGGGAAGTTTGGAAGGTTTAGATGGTGTGGGAGGTTCAGGAGGTTTGGAAGGTTTGGTGAGAAAAGCCGTTGTCCTCGCCGCCGGGCACGGGACGCGCCTGAGGCCGTTCACGTGCGCGACGCCGAAGCCGCTCATGCCCGTCTGGGGCGAGACGATGCTCGACCGCGTCATGTCCCTCCTGCGCGCACGCGGCGTCGAGGATTTCGTCGTCAACGCCCACCACCTGCACGAGCAGATCCGCGCGTGGAGCGACGCCTACCGCCACGACGCGCAGTCGCGCGGCGAGAAGATCCGCCTCACGGTCAGCGACGAGCCGGAGATCCTCGGCAGCGGTGGCGCGCTCAACCCGATCCGCGACTGGATCGCGGGCGAGCCGTTCTGGCTCGTCAACGCCGACATCGTCGCTGAGAACGTGCCCGACCTGGGCGCGGCGTTTGCGGCGGTGCGGACGGCGGACGACGTGCTGGGCGTCTGCCTCGTCGGCGAGACGGGTCCGCGCACGGTCGAGGTCGAGCCGGAGTCGGGCTTCGTCACGAACTGGAAGAGCGACGACGCGGGGCTGGACGGCACGTACACCTACTGCGGCGTCGCGATCCTGAAGCCGCGCGTCCTTGACTTCGTGAATCCGGAGGGCTTCTCGTCGATCGTCTCGGCCTACGAGCGGGCGATGATGGCGGGCCACTTCATGAAGACCGTCCGTTCGGACGACCTCCTGTGGGAGGACGCGGGGACGGTCGCGCGCTACGTCGACCTGAACCGCGACGGCGACGACAACGCCTTTGCGGACATCCCGCAGCTCAAGGCGACGGGCGCGAAGGACTTCGCCTTCCTCGGCGCGCGCGGCAGCGACCGCGTCTTCTTCGGCTGCGACCGGGGCGTCGCGATCCTCTACGACGACGGCAACCGCAAGGAGAACGGCAAGTACGCGGGGCACGCGCGCTGGCTGAAGGCGAAGGGCGTGCCGGTGCCGGACGTCCTGTTCGACGACCCGGCGACGAAGACGCTTGTCCTGTCGCATGCGGGCGTCGAGAAGAAGATGACGCTGGAGGAGTACGTGAAGGTCGTCGAGGCGCTCGCGGCGTTCAACGCGCTCGGCGCAGAGCCCGACCTGCCCGACCTGCTGCCGCCGTTCGACGGCGAGACGTGGGCGTGGGAACACGACCTCTTCGCGCAGCACTGCCTCGGCACGCGCTTCAGGCGCGAGCTGCCGGCGGCGGTGCGCGCGGAACTCGGCAACGTCGCGGCGATCCTGGAGAAGGAGCCGAAGGCGCTCGTCCACCGCGACTTCCAGTCCACGAACATCCTCTGGAAGAACGGACGCCTCGCGTTCATCGACTTCCAGGGCATGCGCCTGGGGCCTGCGGCCTATGACCTCGCCTCGCTCGTCTACGATCCCTACGCGACGTTCACCGAGGGCGAGCGGCGCGCGCTCGTCGCGCTCTACGCGAAGAGGGCCGGGCGCGCCGAGCTGCCGAAGGTCCTGCCGTATGCGGCCGTCCAGCGGCTTGTGCAGTGCCTCGGCGCGTACGGGCGGCTCGCGTCCGTCGGCCAGCCGCAGTTCGGCAAGTTCGTGCTGCCCGCGCTGGAGAACCTTCTGGACGCGGCCGACCGGGCGGGGCTGGACGCGACCGGCGCGCTGGCGGAAGACCTGATCGCCGCCGAGCAGCGCCGCGCCGAACACGGCAAGGCCTGTTCCTGCGGCCATCGCCACGCGCCCGGCGAGCCTTGCGCCTGCGGCCACAGCCACGCCGACGGCGGCGCGTGCGCCTGCGGCCATGACCATCACCACGGCTCGCCTGTCCCGTGCGGGCGCGGCAACGCGTCCGCCTCTCCCGCATGAGCGCGATTCGCCAGTTCCTGACGCGCATCAAGACGGCCGGCGTGCGCCGGCCGGGCGCCGTCAAGACGGTCTCGATGGGCGTCGCGCGGACGTTCGACGCCTACGACCTCGGCGCCGACACGTTCATCTTCGAGCGCGGCGTCGGCGCGCGGCTCTCGGCGCGCGCGAGCGTTCTCGTCGTCGAGAAGGGCGCCCTGCGCCGCCGGGCGAAGGGGCGCGTCCTGACGCTCACGACGGGCAACCACGCCGTCGCGGCGTTCCCGCTCCTGGACGGGCGCTTCTGGCGGCTCTCGACGCTGAAGCCCGACGCGCGCGGCGACGTGCTCATGCACCGCGTCCTCTGCGCGAACGTGACGGGCGACACGATCGAGATCTCCCAGCGCGAAGTGCCGACCGCCGCGCTCGTGAAGGGCGACGAGTGGCTCGTCGGCACGGTCGGCTTCTCGTTCGCCGACATCGTCATGGGCGAGCGCAACGAGGCGACGCTCGAGTTCTACCGCCGCCTCGGCCAGGAGTGGCGCGTGAAGCCGCTCGCGTGGACGGAGAACGAGATGCGCGTCGCGCTCGCCGCCGCGAAGAAGCGCATCGGCACGAGCCTGTCCTACTACCATTCCGCGCGCGGCGTCCACTGGCTGACGTACCCGGAGTTCCAGCGGTTCGCCGCGCTCGCCGAGACGGACCCGGCGGCGTTCCTGCGCGGGCTCAAGGAGCTGGTCGGCGTCTACGAGGGCAACCGCGTCTCGTTCATGCGCCAGCCGAAGTACCGCGGCCACCACGAGATCGAGTTCTTCGGGCTGCTGCGCGGCGTCGCGGCCGAACGGCTCGTGCCGGAGCTGGAGCGGCTCATGGAGGCCGTCGCGCTCGACCGCCTCGGCCAGCTCGGCGTCATCCAGAAGGCGCAGGAGATCGTCGGCCTCTACCGCACGCTCCTCGCGCGCCCCGCGCTGGCGGACGAGTCGTCGAGGGATTTCGTCGAGACCCTGTACATGCACATCACGGGCGAGGTCTACGCCGTCATGGGCGAGGGCACGACGCCCGCGTTCGACGACCGCCGCACGGCGCTGCCCGGCGCGACGTTCGTGGACGGGCGCCCCGTGATGCACCCGGGCGCGGACGCGCGGACGGAGATCCTCGTCGCGAACCTGCGCGGCTTCATGTCGAAGGACGAGGTCGTCGAGTACGCGAACGTCTACGAGCTGCGCACGAAGGACGTGGACGCGCCGCTCGGCAAGGGCGACACGCGCGAGATCGTCTACAAGACGAGCCGGCGGCCGCTGGAGAACTCGCTCGTCGAGAAGCGCCTCTCCGGGTCGGGGAAGGGCTACTCGGCCTACCTCCTCTCGCGCATCGGCGCGCTCCGCTCGCTCGGCATCGCGCTGAGCGACTACTACCAGCTCCTGAAGCACCGCCCCGGCAGGCGGCACGGGTTCCACGAGCACTACATCCGCCGGCGGTGCGAAGGCGAGCCGATGGACGCGATCCCGGCGAACTACTTCCAGTCGGCGGACGGCTCGGGCGCGGAGGAGAAGGAGGTCGTGCTGTCGCTCGCGACGCTGATGGGCGACGCGGCGGCGCAGAACCTCGCGATGAAGAAGTTCGACCCCGCGACGGGGACGCCGCTCTACGGCGTCGGCAAGGAGATCTACGAGTTCGAGTACGACCTCGTGCGCGAGATGGTCGTGCCGAAGCGCGTCTCGACGTGTTCCGTGCGCGGCAGCTTCGGCTGGCCGGACCTGTCCTTCACGGACGCGAACCTCGACGCGATCGCGAACTTCTACCTCGGCTACTTCGCGCACGCCGTGAAGGCGTACCGGGCGCAGCATCCGTGCGTGACGATGACGGAGGTCGCCGAGCGGTTCATGAGCGGCTTCGAGTTCCGCATCCACGCGCTCGAGTGGCAGCTGTCCGTCCTGCGCGACCGGTTCGAGGCGTTCCGCCCGGACGTGCCGGCGCGCTTCCGCTTCGCGGCGAAGTGGAAGTTCGCCCTCTGGGCGCTGGAGCGCCACGACCGCCGACTGCCGCGCCTCCGCCGCCTCTTCTTCGAGAAGGTTCGGGTCGTCGAGGCCGAAGAGAATTGACGGCGGGCGGAAGAAACGGCGGATTTGATATAATCATCACCTTTAACCTGAACACCAACCACAACAAGGAGTTTTTTTTCATGGGCGGCTTCTGCGGCGTCATCTCGAAACAGGACTGCGTCAGCGACCTTTTCTTCGGCACGGACTATCATTCGCACCTCGGCACGCACCGCGGCGGCATGGCCGTCTGCGGGGCGGGGGGCTTCCAGCGCGCGATCCACAACATCCAGAACGCGCCGTTCCGCTCGAAGTTCGAGCATGACGTCGGCCGCTTCGCCGGCCGCGCCGGCCTCGGCGTTATTTCCGACACCGATCCGCAGCCGCTCGTCATGTGCTCGCGCCTCGGCACGTTCGCGATCGTGACCGTCGGCCTCATCTCCAACATCGAGGAGCTGAAGGACGAGCTGTTCAGGACGAACTCCGCCCAGCTCCAGTACTCGACGACGAGCGGCATGGTGGGGCCGACGGAAGTCGTCTCGGCCCTGCTCGTGACGCAGCCGTCGTTCGTCGAGGGCGTGAAGTACGTGCAGGCGAAGGTGAAGGGCAGCTGCTCGCTCCTGATCGTGACGGACGACGGGCGGCTCTTCGCCGCGCGCGACCGCTTCGGGCGCACGCCCGTCGTCCTCGGCCAGAAGGACGGCGCGAGGATCGCGCTCATGGAGTCGTGCGCGCTCGCGAACCTCGGCTACGCGTACCTGCGCGACCTCGGCCCCGGCGAGATGGTCGAGCTGACGCCGGAGGGCGCGACGACGCTCATTGCGCCGCAGGAGAAGATGGCGATCTGCTCGTTCCTCTGGGTCTACTACGGCTACCCGGCCTCGTCCTACGAGGGGCGCAACGTCGAGATGGCGCGCTACCGCTGCGGCGCGGCGCTCGCGAAGCGCGATGCGGACATCGCGGCCGACGCGGCGTGCGGCATCCCCGACTCGGGCACGTCGCACGCGCTCGGCTACGCGCACGAGAAGGCGATCAAGTACTGCCGCCCCTTCGTGAAGTACACGCCGACGTGGGCGCGCTCGTTCATGCCGTCCGACCAGAAGCAGCGCGAGCGCGTCGCGTCGATGAAGCTCATCCCGATTCCCGGCCTGATCAGGGACCGACGCCTCGTCTTCTGCGACGACTCGATCGTGCGCGGAACGCAGCTCGGACAGCAGGCGAACCGCCTCTACGGCGAGGGCTGCAGGGAGACGCACGTGCGCATCGCGTGTCCGCCGCTCCTCTATCCCTGCCGGTTCATCAACTTCTCGCGCTCGAAGAGCGTCTATGACCTCATCACGCGGCGGTTCATCCGCGAGCAGGAGGGCGAGAGCGCGGACGTCGCGAAGTACCTTGACCCGAACGGCGCGCCCTACGCGGCGATGGTCGACTACATCCGGCGGAAGCTGAACCTCACGACGCTCAAGTTCCAGACGGTGGACGACCTCGTCGCGGCGATCGGACTGCCGAAGGACCGGCTCTGCACGTACTGCTGGACGGGCGAGGACCCGTCCCTGCCCGCGGCCTGCGCCCACGGCTGCGCGGGCTGTCCGTGCAGGCGGAACGATTCGGTATAATGTGCCAGACAAGATAAAGGAACCAGACAGTGAAAAAGGCAATCTTCTTTTCGGCATGTGTGCTTGGCGGCGTTCTCTCGTCCCTGGCCGGGGCGGAGGCGGCGGGGCGGATCCTCTGGGACTTTCCGCGCCTCGGGAACTGCCATGAGGGCATGGCGTTCGCGGACGGCGTGACGGGCGTCCTGGTCTGGGGCGGCGGCGACGAGCTGCGCCTCACCGTCGGGCGCGCCGACCTGTGGGACCATCGCGGCGGCTATCCGTGGACGGACGCGCAGAGCTACACGAACATCGTCGCCCTCTGGCGCGCGGGCGAGAAGGAGCGACTCCTCTCGCTCTTCAGGAAGGAGACGCCCGCCGGCGAGCCGCGCAACCCGTACATGCTGCCGCTCGGCCGCGTCGTCGTGAAGATGCCCGGCGCGGAGCTGAAGCGCGGCGAACTCGACGTGCGCACGGGCCTCGGCACGGTCACGCTCGCGGACGGCCGCACGCTGGAACTCGCGATGTCGAAGGCGTCGCGCACGTTCGCCGTGCGCTTCCCGGAAGGGCTCGCCCATTCCGTCGCGTCCGTCCCGTCGATGGAGCAGCCGCGCGCGCGCCAGGCGCTCGCGCCGCTCGGCTTCGCCGCGCCCGCGAAACGCGCGGACGGCTTCGACTGGGCGCTGCCGGCCGATCCGTCCGTCTCGCTCGACTTCGCGCAGACAGGCCGCGAGCTGGCGGTCTCCACGCGGCGCGGCGACGCCCCGCGCACCGTCGCGCCGCCGTTCGACCGCGTCCGGGACGAGTCGCGTGCCCACTGGACGCGCTTCTGGTCGGACAGCGCGCGCGTGCGCCTGCCCGACCCGGATCTCCAGCGCGTCTTCGACTACGGCATGTACCGCTTCGGCGCGATGACGGACGCGGACGGCGTGCCGGCGGGTCTGCAGGGGCCGTGGCTGGAGGACGACCGGCTCGTCCCCTGGAACGGCGACTACCACTTCAACATCAACGTGCAGGAGTGCTACGCGCCGGCCTTTCGCGGCGGGCACTTCGCGAACCTGATGCCGCTCTTCCGCATGATCCTCTCGTGGCGTCCGCTCCTGCGCGAGAACGCGCGGAAGTTCTGCGGAATCGGCGACGGCTACGTGCTGCCGCACTCCGTCGACGACCGGGGCGTGTGCATCGGCGGCTTCTGGACGGGGACGATCGACCATGCCTCGACGGCGTGGATGGCCTCGTACATGTTCCGCTACGTGAAGTACGCGGGCGACACGGCTTTCCTGCGCGCGTCCGCCTACGACTTCATGAAGGGCGCGATGAACGTCTACCTCGCGATGCTGGAGACGGGGGCGGACGGTCAGCTCGCGCTGCCGCTCGGCCCGAGTCCGGAGTGGATGGGGTCCGACTTTGCGCGCGCCGTGGGGCGCAATCCGAGCTTCCAGCTGGCGGCGTGCCACCGCCTTGCGCGCGACCTGATCGCGGCGGCGCGGCTCTTGGGCGAGACGCCCGACCCGCGCTGGGCGGGCGTCACGAACCGTCTGCCGCCCTTCGCGCGCGTGGCGGGGCAGGCGGGCGACGCGGCCGTCTGGAACGGCGCCGACGACGGCGGGATCGCGATCTTCGAGGGCGTGAACCTGAGCGAGAGCCACCGCCACCACTCGCACATGGCAGGCGTCTACCCGTTCGACACGATTCCGCGCGGCAGGGGCGAGAACCGGGCGGCGCTGGACGCGACCTACGCGAACTGGGCGCTGCGCGGCACGGGACTCTGGACGGGCTGGTGCGTGCCGTGGGCGTCGATCCTGCACACGGACGCGGGGAACGCGACGGCGGCGGTCGAGCTGCTGCGGGCGTGGGACGCCTACTTCTGCGACGAGGGGCACGGCTCGCACCACAACGCCGTCCACGACGGGTTCACGAACTTCCGGCACGGGCGCAGCGTGATGCAGATGGATGGGCAGTGCGCGGCGGTCGCGGCAGTCCTGGAGCTGCTCGTCCACGAGATCGACGGCGAGCCGCGCTTCTTCCGGGGATGCCCCGAATCGTGGAAGGACGTCTCGTTCGAGAATGTCGCGCTCTCCGACGGCCACCGCGTGTCGGGCCGCCGCCGCGACGGCGCGGTCACGATCCGGCTGGAGTGATGCCCTTGGCCCTCCGCCGCGCGCGGACGTTTTTTGGTATAATGTCGCGGACATGAGGCTGAAGATGAAGACGATGCTTGTTCTCGCGTTCGTGCCCTGCCTTGCGTTCGCGCAAGGCAGGGAATCCTTTGTCGTCCAGCAGGCATACGCCGAGATGCAGCGCGTGCAGGGGCAGGTCAACGTCCTCCAGTCGAACCTGAACGAGCTTCAGGGGCGCGTCGCGCGGCTGGAGGCCGGCAACGACAGCCAGGACTTGCGCCGCGAGGTCGAGGCGCTGCGGGCCGAGGTCGCCTCGCTCCGCCGCCAGCTCGGGGCGCAGCGCGACGAGATCGTCCGCGACCTTTCGGGGCGGCTCGCGAAGATGCAGCCGCCGTCGCCCCCGCCGACGCGGCACGAGCCGACGAAGCGGACGGTCGTCGGGCCTCACAACGAGTATGTCGTCGAGAAGGGCGACACGCTCTCGCTCATTTCGCAGGCGACGGGCGTGCCGATTCGGCAGATCAAGGAGATGAACGGCCTCAAGAACGACAATCTCCGCATCGGGCAGAAGCTGATGTTGCCGAAGTGAGGTTTGGGAAGTTTGGAAGGTTTGGAAGGTTTAGGAGGTTGAGAGCAGATGAAGATTCTTGTTGTCGGTTCGGGCGGACGCGAGCACGCGATTGCGTGGCGGCTTGCGCAGGATGCGGAGAAGCATGAGCTCTACTGTGCGCCGGGCAACGCGGGCACGTCCGAAGTCGCGACGAACGTCCCCCTGAAGGCGGATGACGTGGCGGGCCTTGTCGCGTGGGCGAAGTCCGAACGGCCCGATCTCGTCGTGGTCGGCCCGGAGGCTCCGCTCGTCATCGGGCTTGTCGATGCCCTGGAGAAGGAAGGCGTCGTCTGCTTCGGCCCCGTCGCGGCGGGTGCGCGGCTGGAGGGCTCGAAGCGGTTCGCGAAGGAGGTGATGGACGCGGCGGGCGTGCCGACCGGCAAGGCCGAGACGTACGCCGACGCCGCGCAGGCGAAGGCCGCGCTGCCCGCGTTCGGGCTGCCCGTCGTCATCAAGGCGGACGGCCTCGCGGCCGGCAAGGGCGTGGTCGTCGCCGAGACGCGCGAGCAGGCCGAGGAGGCCATCGACGACATGCTCGTCGGGAACAGGTTCGGCGCGGCGGGTGCGGAAGTCCTGATCGAGGAGTTCCTGCACGGCGAGGAGTGTTCCATTCTCGCGATGGTCGACGGCGAACACGCGGTGCTGCTGCCCGCGAGCCAGGACCACAAGCGCATCTTCGACGGCGACAAGGGGCCGAACACGGGCGGCATGGGCGCGTATTCGCCCGCGCCGGTCGTCACGGCGGACAAGCTGCCGCTCATCCGGGAGAAGATCGTCCTGCCGGTCGTCCGCGAACTGAAGAAACGCGGCATTACCTATCGCGGCATCCTGTACGCGGGACTCATGGTGAACGACGCGCAGTCGGTTCCGCACGGCCCCGTCGCGAAGTCGGGCAGCGCGATCAACGTGGTCGAGTTCAACGCGCGCTTCGGCGACCCGGAGACGGAGGCCGTCCTGCCGCGCCTCGGCGGCTCGTTCGCGACGGCGCTCCTGCATGCGGCGACGGGATGCCTCCGCGACGAGGACATCGTCGTGAAGGACGATTGTTCCGCGACCGTCATTCTCGCCTCCGGCGGTTATCCCGGGAAGTACGAGAATAATCGAATAATCGAATTTTCGAATGAGCGAACGGGGGAATTGTCCGCGAAAAGCCTTGTCTTCCATTGCGGCACGAAGGCCGAGGACGGCAAGGTCGTCACGTCCGGCGGGCGCGTCCTGTCCGTGACGGGGCTGGGCGCGACGCTGCGCGAGGCCGTGGACAACGCCTACGCGCGCGTTTCGGAAATCTCCTTCGACGGCATGTTCTACCGCAAGGACATCGCGCATCGCGCATTCGAGCGGTGAAGGTCGTCTCTCTTGCGAGCGGTTCCCACGGCAACGCCTATGTGGTCGAGCACGCGGGAGCGGCGCTGCTCATCGATTGCGGACTGACCCTGCGGACGCTGCGGGGGCGCGTGGCGGACTGCGGGGCGGGCACTCTGCCGCCGTGTCCGATCGGCGTCTTGCTGACGCATGCGCACGGCGACCACACGGCCGGTCTGCCGCGCCTCCTGAAGTGCCATCCCGAGATCCCCGTCTTTGCGAACGCGATGACGGCGGAGGCGGTCGCGCACGAGTTCGCGATTGACGAGTCCGCGTTCGTCTGCTTCGAGAACGGACAGGCCTTCGACATCGGGCCGTTCTCCGTCCTGCCGTTCTCGATTCCGCACGACACGAACGACCCGGTCGGGTACCTGGTCAAGGCGGACGGCGTGACGTACTTCCACGGCACGGACATCGGGACGCCGCTCGACTCGATCGGCGTCCGGTTCGCCGAGGCCGACTGCGCGACGCTGGAGTCCAACCACGATCCGGTGATGCTGCGCCAGTCGGGGCGTCCGCCCTGCCTCGTGCAGCGCATCGCAGGCCCGCGCGGCCACCTCTCGAACGACCAGGCGTGCGACCTGGTGAAACGGTTCGCGTCGCCGCGCCTGAAGCGGCTCGCGCTCGCCCACCTCTCGCGCGACTGCAATTCGCCGCTCCTCGCGGAGACGGCGATGCGCGAGACGCTGGTCGCGCTCCGACGGACGGACGTCGTGCTGAAGGTTCTTGCGCAGGATGAGGTGGTGGCGCTTTAGCTTGGCCCTGGCCTTTGCGGGCTGTGGGCCGGCCGCGCCGGTCGAGCGCGTCGAATGGCCCGTAATGGGGACGGTCGCCGCCGTGCAGACGCGCGGGCCGGACGCCCAGGCGTCCGCCGCAGCGGTGCGCCGTGTCGTGCAGGCGGATTTCAGGGCGATTGAGAGCCTGCTGAACGCGCATGACCCGGACGCGGAGATCCGTCGGCTGGCGCGCCTACCCGACGCGGCGGTCGAGGCGCAGTGCGACGCCGCGACACGCCTCTGCTATGCGGCGGCGTTTCGGCTGATGCGCGCGACGGATGGCGCGTTCAATCCGCGCTGGCGCGGGCCGGGGACGCTGGACCTGGGGGCGATCGCGAAGGGCTTCGCCGTCGACCGGGCGTCCGACGCGGCGGAACGGGCGGGGACGGCCGAGGCGCTTGTCGATCTCGGCGGCAACCTGAAGGCCGTGCGCGGCGACTGGAAAGTCGGCGTCAGGGATCCGGACGGCGGGGGCGTCGCCGCCGTCGTCACGCTGCGCGCGGGCGAGGCGCTGGCGACGAGCGCCGCGTATTTCCGCGGCCGACACATCTTCGACGGACGCACTGCGCGGCCTGTCTCGAATGACGTGGCGTCCGTGACGGTGCGCTGCGCGTCGGCGATGTGGGCGGACGGCCTCTCGACGACGCTGTTCGTGCTGGGACCGGACGACGGTCGGCGCTTTCTGCGCGAGCGGCTGCCGCAGCTGGCGCAGCCCGCGTTTCGCGTGTCCGCGCTGTGGATTCTCCGCGACGGGCGGCACGTCCGCTTCGACACCGATTGACGGCGCCGGACGGCCTGTCCGCCAACGTGACGTGCGCGGACGGCAGCCGGAATTATGGTATAATAACGCGCCCTGTCATTTGAGGACTGACCCCATGAAAGACCTGAAAGCTGCCTACAAGACCATCGAGGCCGACCACTTCGCGCCGCAGATGGAGATTTCGTTCATCGACGGCGACAGCCGCCAGACCCTGCGCTACGAGAAGGTGACGTGGGACATCGGCGGCGAGAAGAAGGGCCTCCGCTACGGCGAGAACCCCGGCCAGGAGGCCGCGCTCTACCGCCTCGTCAACGGCAACCTCGTCCTCGGCGACGTCGAGCTCGTCCAGCCGGGGCGCTATCTCGCCTCCGTGCCGGAGCTTCTGCAGTCGGGCAAGCACCCCGGCAAGACGAACGTGACGGACACGGACAACGCGCTCAACATCCTGCGCTACCTGATGGACAAGCCGTGCGCCGTCATCGTCAAGCACAACAACCCGTGCGGCGTCGCGACGGGCGCCACGCTCGCCGACGCCTACTTCCGCGCGAACCGGGCCGACCGCCTCGCCGCGTTCGGCGGCGCGATCGCGCTCAACCGCGACTGCGACCTGGAGACGGCGAAGCTCATCGTCGAGAACTACGCCGAGGTCGTCGTCGCGCCGGACTTCCTGCCGGGCGTGATGGACGTCTTCGCGGCGAAGAAGAACCTGCGCGTCTTCCGCATCCGCAACATGGCGCGCCTCGCCGACTTCGTCGCGAAGCGCGTCATCGACTTCAAGTCGCTCGTCGACGGCGGCCTCGTCGCGCAGGCCTCGTTCTGCGCGAACGCCCGCAAGCCCGCCGACTTCCTGCCGGCCGTCGGCAGCCGCAAGGTCACGGACAAGGCGACGGGCGCCGTCACTTACGAGGAGCACCGGATCCGGCGGCAGCCGACGGCGAAGGAGTACGCGGACCTCGTCTTCGGCTGGCTCGTCGAGGCGGGCGTGACGTCGAACTCCGTCCTCTACGTGAAGGACGGCGCGACCGTCGGCATCGGCACGGGCGAGCAGGACCGCGTCGGCGTCGCGGAGATCGCGCGCGACAAGGCGTACACGAAGCGCGCGGACTGGATCGCCTGGAAGCGGTACGGCAAGCCGTTCAACGACCTGCGGCTCGCCTTCGGCGAGGCGGACGGCGCGAAGCGGCAGGCCGAGATCCTGGAGCAGACGAAGGCCGAGAGGGGCGGCCTGCCCGGCTGCGCGATGGTGTCCGACGCCTTCTTCCCGTTCCGCGACGGGCTTGAGGTCGGCATCCGCGAGGGCATCACGTCGGTCGTCCAGCCCGGCGGCGCGATCCGCGACTGGGACGTCATCGACTGCGCGAACGACGCGGGCGTCGCGATGGTCTTCACCGGCCAGCGCAGCTTCCGCCACTGAGGGGCCGATGGAGATCTTCGGCTACACGTTTCGGGACGACGCGCTCCTGAAGGAGGCGCTGACGACGCCGGCGTACCGCATGGTGCATCCGCGCGCGACGGACAACCAGCGGCTGGAGTTCCTCGGCGACGCGGTGCTTGGCCTGCTCGCGGCAGAACGCCTCTACGCGGCGTTTCCGCACGCGGCGGAGGGCGCGCTCACGGTGCGGCGCACGCACATGGTGTCGTCGGCGGCCCTCTGCGCGGCGGCGAACCGCTTCGACCTCGTCTCGCGCCTGAAGCGCAACCGCGGCGCGTCGGAGCTCTCGCGCCACGCGAAGACGCTTGCGGACGCCGTGGAGGCGATCCTCGGCGCGGCGTACCTGGACGGCGGCTTCGCGGCGGCGCGGACGATCTTCGAGACGCTGGGGCTGCCGACGCAGGGGCAGTCGGACGACACCGAATGCGACAACCCGAAGGGCGCGCTGCAGGAGCGCGTGCAGGCGCTGAAGCCGCCGCGCCATCCCGTCTACGAGCTCGTCAGGGCGGAAGGCGCGGCGCACGCGCCCGTCTTCACCGTGTGCGTCACGGTCGAGGGCGTCGGCTGCGCCGAGGCGTCCGCCGGCAGCCACAAGGAGGCCGAGGCCGCCGCCGCCGCGCAGCTGCTCCGCACGTTGGACGAGAGGCGGAGACGAGGCGCAGCGGCCTGTCCGGCGGTCGCGGGGGAGCTGAAATGAGGCAACGTCTGGATCTGCTGCTTGTGGAAAGGGGGCTGGCCGCGTCCCGGACGCGGGCGCAGGCGCTCGTCCTCGAGGGAAAGGTGCGCGTCGCGGGGCAGGTCGAGACCAAGGCGTCGCGCACGCTCGACGGAACGGCGGAGATCTCGGTCGAGGCGCCTCCGCGCTTCGTCTCGCGCGGCGGCGAGAAGCTGGAGGGGGCGTTCGAGAGGTTTGGTCGTTCGGAAGGTTCGGAAGGCTTGGCAGGTCCTGACGTTTTGGACGTGGCGGACAAGGTCTGCCTGGACGTCGGCTCGTCGACGGGCGGCTTCACGGACTGCCTTCTGCAGCATGGCGCGGCGCGCGTGATGGCGGTCGACGTCGGCACGAACCAGCTCGCCTACAGGCTGCGCGCCGATCCGCGCGTCTGGGTGCGGGAGAACTTCAATGCGCGCTACATGACGCCGGACGATCTCCCGGAAACCCCGGAAGTCGCGGTGACGGACGTCTCGTTCATCTCCCTGCGGCTCATCCTGCCGCCGATCGAGGGCGTGCTGGCGCCGGGCGGGCGCATCGTCGCGCTCATCAAGCCGCAGTTCGAGGTCGGCAAGGGCAAGGCGCCGGGCGGGCTTGTGCGCGACGAGGCCCTGCGGCTGGAGGCGCGCGACGGCATCGTCCGCTTCGCGACGGAGGAACTGGGGCTGCGGCTTCTGGGCCTTGCCGAGTCTCCGATTCGCGGCAAGGAGATGGGCAACGTCGAATACCTGAGCTACTGGGCGAAGGGCGGCGAGGTTGCGCGTTGACGATCAATTTTGGTATACTACACGCTTCCGTGCCCAAAGACGGGGCGGACGCGGCAGAAAACCGCGAACACAAACGAACATAAGAAAAGAAGTTCAATGGCGATTAGAAAGCCTACGCCTCCTGCGGCGAAGTCCGCGGCGATGGCCGACATCCTCTCCCAGGCGGGGCAGGAGTCCAAGTTCAAGGGCGGCAGCCTCATTGAGGGCACCGTCAGCGCAATCAAGGGTGACGACGTGTTCGTCGACATCGGCTACAAGTCGGTCGGCACGGTCGGCCTCAACGAGTTCGGCGAGGGCGCCGACGTGAAGGTCGGCGACAAGGTCACCGTCATGCTCGTCAAGCTTGAGGACGACAAGACCGGCATGGTCGAGATCTCGAAGCGCCGTGCGGACGACAAGATCCGCTGGGAGAAGATCCTCGACCGCTACGTCGAGGGCTGCGTCGTGACCGGCACGGTCAAGTCGGCCGTCCGCGGCGGCCTGCTCGTCCAGATCGACGACGTCGAGGCGTTCCTGCCCGGCTCGCAGGTCGACGTCACGCCCGTGCGCGATCTCGAGCCCTACGTCGGCCAGACGTACGAGTTCAAGGTCATCAAGATTTCCAACGAGCGCCGCAACCTCATCGTCTCGCGCCGCGAGCTCATCGAGGGCACGATGGCCGAGAAGAAGGCCGAGCTGCTCGAGAGCCTCCAGAAGGGCGAGATCCGCAAGGGCAAGGTGAAGAACATCACCGACTTCGGCGCGTTCATCGACCTCGACGGCATCGACGGCCTCCTCCACATCACGGACATGAGCTGGGGCCGCGTCAAGCACCCGAGCGAAATCCTCAAGGTCGGCCAGGAGCTCGACGTCATGGTCCTCGACGTGGACCGCGAGCGCGAGCGCATCTCGCTCGGCCTCAAGCAGACGACGCCGAATCCGTGGGACACGATCCTGGAGCAGTTCCCGGTCGGCTCGCGCGTCTCGGGCAAGGTCGTCAACCTCGCCGCGTATGGCGCGTTCGTCGAGATCGCCCCCGGCATCGAGGGGCTTGTCCACATCTCCGAGTTCAGCTGGACGAAGCGCGTCGCGCGCGCGTCCGACATGCTCTCGGTCGGTGACGAGGTCCAGGTCGTCGTCCTCTCGGTCGACGTCGAGAACCAGAAGATCGCCCTCGGCATCCGCCAGACCCAGGCCAACCCGTGGGACACGGTGCAGGAGCGCTTCCCGGTCGGCTCGCGGGTCAAGGGCAAGGTCCGCAACTTCACGGCGTACGGCGCGTTCGTCGAGCTCGAGGAGGGCATCGACGGCATGATCCACGTCAGCGACATGAGCTGGACGCGCAAGATCAACCATCCGTCGGAGTGCCTGCAGAAGGGCCAGGAGGTCGAGGCGGTCGTCCTCGACGTCAACGCCAAGGAGCAGCGCATCTCGCTCAGCCTCAAGGCGGCGATGCAGGATCCGTGGGACGAGATCGCTCAGAAGTTCCCGGTCGGCTCGGTCGTCAAGGGCAAGGTCTCGAAGATCGCCTCGTTCGGCGCGTTCGTCGAGCTCGAGGACGGCGTGGACGGTCTCGTGCACATCTCCCAGATCTCCGACCAGCGCGTCGAGAAGGTCAAGGATGCGCTTGAGGTCGGCCAGGAGGTCGAGGCCCGCGTGGTCAAGGTCGACCGCGGCGAGCGCCGCATCGGCCTGTCGATCCGCGCGATGGGCATGACGGACGACGAGATCAAGGCGCTTGAGGCGGAAGCCGCAGGCGAGGAGAAGACGCCCGTCTCGTCGACGAGCGCGGGCAGCGAGAACCTCGGCGGGCTTTCCGCCGCGTTCGAGAACGCCTTCGCGAACGTCGAGTGGCAGCCCGGCAACTAATCACATTCAAACGAAAGGAACGCGAAAATGTCCAGAGTTTGTGAAATCTGCGGAAAGGGCCCCTCGGTCGGCAACGTCGTCGTCCGCAAGGGTTCGCCGAAGTACAAGGGCGGCATCGGTCTCCACACGACCGGCATCACGAAGCGCCGCTTCCTGCCGAACCTCCAGACCGTCCGCACGACGGACGGCAAGGGCAACACGAAGCGTGTGCGCATCTGCACGCGCTGCCTGAAGTCCGGCAAGGTGACGAAGGCCTAATCGGTTTCGCCAGAAAAGCTCGCGGCCCCGAGATTGTCTCGGGGCCGCTGCTTATTGTCTTGGGACTGCTGCTCCTGGGCGTCCTGGCAGATGGATCTTCAGTGGCCGGCGCGGTCGTCGGTCTTTTCGGGATAGGCGACCTTGACGCCCTTCGCGTCGATCGCGTAGCGGATGTTCGCCTGCGCGACCTGCATCGAGTCGTAGCGCAGGGTCAGCGTCTTCGCCGTCATGTCCCAGCGGTAGGAGTCCTTCTCGACGCCGTTGTAGCGGGCGAGGGCCTCGACGACCTTCGCCTTGTCGGCCTCCTGAAGGGCCGGCAGCGAGACGGCCATCTCCCGGACGTCCGCCCGGCGGCAGCCGGGGAGGACGGAAAGGAGAAGCAAAAAGGAAAAGGTGAGAAGGAAGAAGTGCGGTACTTTCATGCTGTCATTGTCCTTTGTCGTTTGTCGTTTGTCTTTTGCCGTTTGTCTTTTGCCGTTTGTTCGCATCTCAAGTTTCAAATCTGAGATCTCAAATCTCAAATTTCACATCTCATTCCTCACGTCTCACCTCTCACGTCTCATCCCTCATCCCCCATCCCTTCCCTCACGCGAACGTCGTCACCTTCGTGTCAGGCCCGAAGGGCGAGAGGGCGCGCAGGTTGGCGATGACGGGCGGCAGCTTGTCGAGCACGTAGTCGACGTCGTCCATCGTGTTGTAGCGCGAGAGCGAGAAGCGCACGGAGCCGTGGATGGCCGTGAAGGGCACGCCCATCGCGCGGATGACGTGGCTGGGGTCGAGCGAGCCGGACGCGCAGGCGGAGCCGGTCGAGATGCAGATGCCGAGGTCGGAGAGGTGATAGGCGATCGCCTCGCCCTCGATGTACTCGAAGCTGACGTTGAGCGTGTTCGGCAGGCGCCGCGACGGGTCGCCGTTCACGCGCACGTTCGGGCACGCCGCGAGCAGCCCGGCCTCCAGCCGGTCGCGCATCGCCGCGACGGCGACCGCTTCCTTCGCCATGCCGAGGCGCGCGAGTTCGCAGGCCTTCGCAAGGCCGATGATGTAGGGCACGTTCTCGGTGCCCGCGCGGCGCGAGCGCTCCTGGTGGCCGCCGAGCATGAAGGGCTTCACCTTCGTGCCGCGACGGACGTAGAAGAGGCCGACGCCCTTCGGCGCGTGGAACTTGTGGCCACTCATCGAGAGCATGTCGACGGGCGTTTTCTTCACGTCGACGGGAATCTTGCCGGCGACCTGCACGGCGTCGGTGTGCAGGGTCGCGCCGTGCTCCCGGCAGATCGCCGCGATCTCGTCCATCGGGAAGACGACGCCCGTCTCGTTGTTCGCGTACATGATCGAGACAAGGGCCTTGCCCTTCGCGGACGCGAGTTCGCGGCGGAGCTGGTCGAGGTCGAGGTTGCCGAGGGAATCGACGCCGAGCGTGACGACCTCGTGGCCGAGGGCCTTCAGGCGGCGGCAGGGCTGGAGGACGGCGGGATGCTCGACGGCGGTCGTGATGACCTTCAGGCCCGTGCCGAAGTACTCGGCCGTGCCGCGAATCGCCGTGTTGTCGGACTCCGTCGCGCAGGAGGTGAAGACGATTTCGTCCGGCTCGGCATTGATGAACCGCGCGACTTCCTCGCGCGCGCGATCGACATACTTCGCGACCTGGCCGCCGAAGGCGTGCATCGAGCTCGGATTGCCGTAGAGCTCGTCGAAGAAGGGCAGCATGACGTCACGCACCTCAGGCGCGACCCGCGTCGTGGCGTTGTTGTCGAAATAGACCGTTCTCATCATGGCGCGGTATTATACCACAATCCGCGCACATACGGCGCGAAGTGTGATATAATACCCGCCGATGAACGTCTTTAACTCACTCACGCGCCGCGTCGAGCCGCTTGAACCGCTCGCCGACAACACGATCCGCCTCTACACGTGCGGGCCGACCGTCTACAATTTCGCCCACATCGGGAACTTCCGCGCCTACACGTTCGAGGACGTCCTGCGCCGCGTCATCCAGTTCAACGGGATGAAGGTGAAGCAGGTGATGAACCTCACGGACGTCGACGACAAGACGATCAGGGGCGCGAACGCGGCGGGCGTCGCCCTCACGGACTACACGAAGACCTACAAGGACGCGTTCTTCGCCGACCTGAAGAAGCTCAACGTCCAGCCGGCCGAGGTCTACCCGGCGGCGACGGACCACATCCCGGAGATGATCGCGCTCGTCGAGAAGCTGATGGCGAAGGGCGTCGCCTACCAGAGCGACGACAAGTCCGTCTACTTCAAGGTGCGCGAGTTCCCCGGCTACGGCAAGCTCGCGCACATCGACTTCGACAGCCAGCGCACGGGCCTGCGCTGCGCGGCCGACGAGTACGACAAGGAGAACGTCGGCGACTTCGCGCTCTGGAAGGCGTGGGAGCCGTCCGACGGCCCCGTGGGCTGGGATTCGCCGTGGGGGCGCGGCCGCCCCGGCTGGCACATCGAGTGCTCGGCGATGTCGATGAAGTACCTTGGGCCGACGTTCGACCTGCACACGGGCGGCATCGACAACCTCTTCCCGCACCACGAGAACGAGATCGCCCAGGCCGAGGCCGCGACGGGCAAGCCGTTCGTGAAGACGTGGATGCACTGCGCGCACCTGCGCGTGAACGGCGAGAAGATGTCCAAGTCGCTCGGCAACTTCTTCACGCTGCGCGACCTGCTCGAAAAGGGCTACACGGGCCGCGAGATCCGCTACGTGCTCATCAACGCGCACTACCGCAGCGGCCTCAACTTCGCGTTCTCCGCGCTGGACGACGCGCGCAAATCGCTCGAACGCATCGACGCGTGCGTGGAGAAGGTGGAGAAGGTGGAAAAGTGGAAAAGTGGGAAAGTGGAAGAGTGGAAAGGTGGAAAGGTGGAAGAGGGTGCGGCTTGTCCCGTGGCGAGTGCGCAAGCGCTCGCCTCCGCCCCCGACTTTGCGCAGAAGTGCCTGGGCGACTTCACGGCGGCGGTGAACGACGACCTGAACCTTCCGAAGGCCTTCGCCGCGCTGTTCGAGCTTGTGCGCCAGACGAACGCGGCGCTCTCGACTTCTCAGCCTCTCGACTTCTCAACCTCATCCCTCCTCTCCGTCTTCAGGCGCATGGACGAGGTGCTGGGCGTCATCTTCTTCGAGAACGAGAAAAAGGCGGTCGAAGCCCCGGCGGCGGTGCAGGCGCTCCTCGATCAGCGGGCGGCGGCGCGCAAGGCGAGGGACTGGGCCGCGTCCGACCGGCTGCGCGACGAGATCGCGGCGGCGGGCTGGCTCGTCAAGGACTCGAAGGAAGGCCAGTCGGTTTCACCCAAACGATAGTCACAAGGAGGTTCGTGATGGACGTCAAGACGAAAGCGGAACTGGACGAGGCGGTCAAGGCGGGCAAGGTGCTCGTCGACTTCTGGGCGACGTGGTGCGGCCCGTGCCAGATGATGGGGCAGAAGATCGAGCGCGAACTCCTGCCGCAGATGCCGGAGCTGAAGGTCGTGAAGGTCAACGTCGACGAGGCGCCGGAACTCGCGGCGCAGTTCGGCATCATGTCCATCCCCGCGCTCTTCTGCTACCGGGACGGCGCGAAGGTCGCCGAGTTCATCGGTGTGACGGACGCCGCGACGATTCGAAGCGCCCTTGGCTGAGCCGATCAGGCGGTCTTCCGATGGAAGGCCGGGGCTGCGGAGACGGCAGGATGACGGTCGAAGCCGACGCGAAGATCAATCTCACGCTGGAAGTCTACGGCGTGCGCGCGGACGGCTTTCACGAGCTTCGTTCGCTCGTCCTGCCGATTGCGCTCGCCGACACGCTGACGGTCGAGCCGACCGAAGACGGCGTGATCGCGTCCGACACGGGCTACGGCGAGAAGGATCTTATCGTCAGGGCCGCGCGGACGCTTCGTGCGGCGTGTGCGCCGTCGCGTCCGGCCCTTGGCGCGCGGGTGCAGGTCGTCAAGCGCATCCCGGCCGGCGGCGGCCTTGGCGGCGGCAGCGCCGACGCGGCGGCGACGTTGCGCGCGCTGAACGCGCTCTGGCGGCTCGGAAAGTCCCCCGAGGAGCTGGCCGCGCTCGGCGCGGCGGTCGGCAGCGACGTGCCCGCGCTCGTCCTCGCCCAGCACTACCGGCGGCCCGTGTGGATGGAGGGGCGCGGCGAGCGCGTCTCCGTGGCCGCCGCCGCGTGCGAGCCCCGTCCGCTCGTCCTCGTCCATCCCGGCGTTTCGTCCGCGACGGCCGAGGTCTACGCCCGCTGCACGCCGCGCGCGACGCCGCCGGCCGGCCCCGTCAACGACCTGCAGGCGGCGGCCTGTGCGCTTCATCCCGAGATTGCGTTCGTCCTCGCGGCCCTGGTCGCCGCCGGCGCGCAGGACGTGATGATGAGCGGCTCGGGCTCGGTCGTCTACGGCTTTGCGGATTCCGCACTGTCCGCCCGGTCGGTCGCTGACCGCCTGCGCGCGCTCGGCTGCACGGCGTGGGTGACGGTCGTGCGACAGCCGCGCGTCGAGGCCGGAAGGGGCGCGACCCCGTGAAAAGGGTCCACTGCCTTCAGACTTCGCCGAACTGGCGCGGATGGGCTATGCGGACTACGCCTGCGCGTGGATGTCGGCGGCAGCGTGACCGTCGCCCAGGGCGCCGCCCTCGACTGCAGCCTTCCGCCGGGCGCGACCTGGACGCTGAACGCACTCGTGTTCGGGGCCGGCGGGGCGTCTTCCCTGGCCGTTCCCAAGGGGACGACGCTGAAGCTCCCGAACGGCTGGGCCTGCGTGCGGACGTCTTCGTCCAAGCACTATCAGACCAATCAGGCGAGAAATGCGCGCTATTGCGGCGGCGTGTCCTATCAGGGCGGCGCAGCTCGCGGAGCGGGGGCTTCCGGTCAAGGACACGTCCGAAGGGCAGACCGGCTCGCTGAAGATCGCCCTCTGCGGCATCGCCCTGATCATCCGCTGATCCGAGTGAGGCAATTGAAAAGTCTCGGTCGCGGCAGATTTCCCCTCCTACCGCGTTCCCACCGCCCGTCTTGCCGTTCTCCCGATATTTCCTGAAGATTTAGGGGATATGGAGGGAGCCGAGGGTCGGATTCGAACCGACGCGTCCTTGCGGATCCTGATTACAAATCAGGCGCAGTCAACCACTGTGCCACCCCGGCAGGGCAAGTGGCGTGTAGTATACCATAATTTGCGGCGCTGTGCCGTCGTTGTAAAATCGAAGAGACCCGGATAAGGGTGTCCGATTGTGTGCGGTAGACTTCTTTCGGCAGAACTGCTATAATACCACGCCAATTTCTCAAATACAGGAAGAAACGCTTATGCAAGAAGTCATTGGAACGCTGAACGCCCAGGGGATGAAGATCGCCCTTGTCGTGAGTCGGTTCAACAGTTTCCTTACGGAACAGCTCGTGAAGGGTGCGGCGGACGCCTTCGTGCGTCTCGGCGGCGACGAGAAGGATCTCCTACTCGTGCGCGTGCCGGGGGCGTACGAGATCCCGCTCGTGGCGAAGCGGCTCGCGGCGGCGAAGGCGGTCGATGCCGTCCTCGCGCTCGGCGCGGTCGTGCAGGGCGCGACGGCGCACGCCGACCTCATCAACCAGGCGACGGCCAAGGCGTTCGAGGAGATCTCGGTCGAGACGGGCGTGCCGGTGCTGGACGGCGTCGTGTCGGCGGAGAACCTGGAGCAGGCCGTCGAGCGCTGCGGCACGAAGCAGGGCAACAAGGGCTTCTCGGCGATGCAGTCCGCCGTCGAGATGGTCAACGTGCTGAGGGGGCTGGGCGTTGAGGGATGAGAAGTGAGGGATGAGAAGTGAGAAATGGGGGCAGCGCCTTTGTCGGCTGTCCTTTGTCTCCCGTCCGACTCCTGTCCGATAAGTTTTGTCCGATAAAACCATAAAACCAGAAAGAACACACGAAAATGAAAGAAGTGAAGAAAGTTGCGTTTCTGACGGCGGGCGGTCTCGCGCCGTGCCTCTCCAGCTCGATCGGGTTCCTGATCGACGAGTACAACAAGGTCGCCCCGAACGTCGAGATGATCGGCTACGTGAACGGCTACATGGGCCTCCTGAAGGGCGACTCGATCCCGGTGACGCCCGAGGTGCGCAAGCGCGCGCTCGTCCTCACGCGCCACGGCGGCTCGCCGATCGGCAACAGCCGCGTGAAGCTCACGAACGTCAAGGACTGCGTGAAGCGCGGGCTCGTCCGCGAGGGCGAGGATCCGCTGAAGGTCGCGGCCGACCAGCTCGTCAGGGACGGCGTGGACGTCCTGCACACGATCGGCGGCGACGACACGAACACGACGGCGGCCGATCTCGCGGCGTATCTCGCGAAGCACAGCTATCCGCTCATCGTCGTCGGCCTGCCGAAGACGATCGACAACG
>DCMF01000061.1:33613-33983 GCA_002321305.1 Verrucomicrobia bacterium UBA1629
TACAAGACGGCGCAGTGCTACCGCAAGATGCTCAAGTCGATGTCGTCGCGCGGGCTCTTCCTCGACGACTTCAACCTGACGATGGGCCGCCAGGACGTGCACGCGGTCTACGTGCCGGAGTCGAAGATCGACTTCGAGGACGAGGCGCTGCGTCTGCGGGCCGTCATGGACAAGTGGGATTCCGTCAACATCTTCGTCTCCGAGGGCGCGGGCGTGAAGGACATCATCGACGAGATGCGCCGTCGCGGCGAGGACGTGCCCGTCGATGCGTTCGGGCATCCGCGCCTTGACAAGGTGAACGTCGGCCAGTACATCGGCAAGCGGTTCGGCGAGATGCTCGGCGCCGAGAAGGTGCAGGTCTTCAAGTCGG
>DCMF01000011.1 GCA_002321305.1 Verrucomicrobia bacterium UBA1629
CCGATCGTCTCGGGCATGCATTCGCTCGGCACGACGCGCGAGCAGAAGGCGAACATGCGCCAGCAGGCGGAGCTCATGGACGTCATGACGACGCATCCCTATCCGCTGTGGACGCCGAACTGCAACCTGGAGCCGTTCGACACGATCCGCAACGGCTGCCATCCGGCGTGCGAGACGACGTTCTACGCCAACCTCACGGGCAAGCCGGCCTTTGTCGAGGAGGCGGGGTCGATGGGCCCCGGCATCGTCTCGGAGGAGCGTGCGGCGGCGACGATGCGCATGCAGATGTTCTCCGCGTGGGCGTGCGGCATCCCGGCGTTCGTCTGGTGGTGCGCCTACGACCAGGACGAGCTGGACTTCGCGCCCTACGACTGGACGGCCATCGAGCGCGAGCTGGGGCTGTTCGCCGGTTCGGGACGTCCGAAGCCGACGGCGCTTGCGATGCGCGACTTCGCCGCGTTCGTGAAGACGGCGCCGAAGTTGCCGGCGCGGCAGATCGACGCGACGGTCGTCGTCTCCGAGCGCGAGCTCGGCTGGGAGCCGGCGCAGGGCGCGTGGCTGCTCGCGAGGATGGCGGGGTTCGACATCGCCTACGCGCGGGCGGAAGATCCGCTGCCGGAGGCGGGCTTCTACATCCTGCCGTCGGGGACGGGCTACACGACCTATTCGCGGCGGGCGTGGCGCCGCGTCCTTGACAAGGCCGCGCAGGGGGCGACGGTTCTGGTCACGCTGGGCGACGGGGCCGTCCTGTCCGACCTCGCCGAGGCGACGGGCGTGAAGACCGAACGCCATTATGCGAAGCCGTCGAACCGGACGGTGAAATGCGCAGACGGAAAGTCGTTCGCGCTCGCCGATACGCACACGCGCGAAGTGTCGCTGCTGGACGGCTGCCGTGCGCTGCTGACGGATGCGGACGGGGCGCCCGTCCTGACCGTGCGCAAGTACGGGAAGGGGAAGATCCTGCTGTGCCTGGGCGCACTGGAGCGGAAGGCGGCGCTGACCGGGTGGCCCGTCTACGCGGCGGCGGCGCGGGAGGCGGGCGTGCGCCGCCGCGTGACGCGCACGGCGCCGCATCTCGGCCTCACGGAGCATCCGTGCGCGGACGGGCGCACGTTGGTCGTCGCCGTCAACTACGAGCCAAAGCCCGGCGTCTTCGGCCTGAAGATCGACGGCGCGGTCGGACAGGTCTGGCGCGGCGAGATCGACGGCGCGAAGCTGACGCTCGGCGCGAACGACGCGGCCGTTTTCGAGGTGAAGCGGGAAGGCGCACGAGACGCCGGCACGGCGGCGCGCGCGGCGGCGACCGACGGCCGTCCGCCGCTGGGCGAGGTGCGCGGTTTCGACTTTCAGCCGCCGTGGGGGTCGAACGGACGGGACATCTGGCTGGAGCGGTTTGACGCGGACGAATACCGTCGCCTGATACGCCTTGGCAAGAAGGCGTTTCCGAAGATGAACACGCTGCGCGTCTGGTATTCGCTGGACGCCTGGTACGACAACCGCGAGCTGGCCGTTCGGAACATGCGCAGGGCGGGCGAGATCATAAAGTCCGAGGGCCTTTGGATGATCCCCGTCTACTTCAACAACTGGCATACGGTCCCCGACTTCGGAGGTCTTTCGCACGAGATCCTCGGCAGCGGTGCGGACGGCTGGCGCGTGCCGTTCGGCAACTACCTGACGGAGGTGGCGCAGGTTCTGGAGCCGCTTCAGGTCGTGCTTGTGCATGACATCTGCAACGAGCCGCTCAACAACTGCCTGTGCTGGGAGGCGGGCACGGCGCGGATTCGGGACTTCGTGGCGAAGATGTCCGAGCGCCTGCACGAGGTCTCGCGTGCGCCCGTGACCGTTGGCTCGCAGGCCGGGCCGTGGAAGCGCGTGACGTGCGGCGTCGATTGCGACATCGACCTGTTCGCGCCGTCGGTCGACGTGATCAGCTGCCATCCCTACCTGATGATGGGCCGCGAATTCGGCACACGCGAGAAGTACTTGGACTGGATCGTCGAAAAGGCGGCGAAATACGGCAAGCCCGTCCTCGCGACGGAATGCTGCATCGGCGCGCCCACGGTGACCGGCCGGGTCGAGATCCTGCGAAAGGAGCTGGACGGGCTGGCGCGTCGCCGGATCGGCTTTATCGCGCACGGACTGACGCCCTCGCCCGTTGCCGACCTGCATGCGCAGAAGCCCGGCCAGGGGAACGGGTTCGACATGCCGTTCATGGATCTGGACGGGAACGTCCGCGAGGGGCATGAGGCG
The DNA here is from genome assembly GCA_002321305.1 of Verrucomicrobia bacterium UBA1629. GTDB lineage: Bacteria > Verrucomicrobiota > Kiritimatiellia > RFP12 > UBA1067 > UBA1067. The sequence continues at coordinate 2,251 of DCMF01000011.1, forward strand.
TTCAACGAATACTGAATGAAAGGGGATGGTCATGTCGACTAAAGGATTGGCATTGGGGATGGTCTGCGTCTTCGCGGCCTTGATCGCCAGAACGCTTGGCGCGGCGGAGGTGGCGGTGGACTTTGCGCGGCCGACGGGCGTCATCCGGCGGCTCAACGGCATGAACGGCGGCCCGCAGGTCGTCGGGCGCGGCGAGCTTGTGCGGCAGGCGACGGCCGAGTTCGCGGCCCTGGCGGCGCCGAACGTGCGGCTGCACGACATTCCGCTCGCGGCGCCCGGCCTCAAGGTCTGCGACGTTCCCCACATCTTCCCGATCTACAACGCGAAGGCCGATCCGAAGGATGCGGCCAACTACTACTTCGAGCCGACGGACGACTACATCCGCCGACTCAAGGCCTGCGGCGTCGAGTCGATCACGTTCCGGCTCGGCACGTCCATCGAATGGACGCATCCGCGAACGTATTTCGCGCGCCGTCCGAAGGATCTCGACCAGTTCGCCGAGGTGTGCGCCGGCATCGTGCGCCACTACACGACCGGCTGGGACGGCGGATTCGACGCGGGCAAGGTCTACTGGGAGATCTGGAACGAGCCGAACTCCAACGGCACGGGCGAGTGCTGGGAGAAAGGGCAGGACATCGAGACGTACTGGCCGCTCTACGTCGCCGTCGCGCGGCGCATCAAGGCCGAGTTCCCGGACGCGCGCGTGGGCGGGCCTTCCTCGAACACGTTCGACTTGCGTCTGGCCGCGCGCATGGCGGACGTCTGCAGGGCCGAGGGCGCGGCGCTCGACTTCTTCTCCTGGCACCAGTACATTTCGTCCCTTGAGCCTTTCGACGGCCCGATCCGCGAACTGCGCGAGATGTTCGACCGCAAGGGCTTCGCGCGGACCGAGCTGCACCTCAACGAATGGCACTGGATGCCGGCGTGCTGGAGCGACCTGGGCGACCGGGAGCGGCTTCTGCGCTGGGAGGACACGCCCGACGGCCTCAACGGGATCGAGTCCGCCGCCGCCGTGCTGCACACGCTCGTCGGCTTCCAGTCGACCGCGCTCGACATGGCGGACTACTACATGGCCTTCGACTTCTCCTCGTGGGGACTCTACGACCGCCGGGGGAACCTGCGCCCGACCTATTGGCCGCTCGCCTGGTTCGGACAGCTCGCCAAGACGTCCGCCGCGCGCGTCGCGGTCGCCTCCGGCGATCCGCGCGTCGCCGTCCTCGCCGGCGTGGCGGCCGACGGTCGCAAGACGGCGCTCGTCTCCGATTTCCGTCCGGACGGGACGGAGCCGCTGACGGTCGCGCTCGCGGGTCTGCCGCCGGACGGCCGCGTCGCCGTCACGGCGCTGCGGGCGGACGGCATCCCGCGCGCGGAGAGCGTCCGCCTCCGGGACGGACGGCTGACGCTCGACCGCTCCGCAGGTTCGGGCGTCTACCGCATCGAGACGCCGGCGGGCGGCATCGTCTCGCCGGACGGGAAGGTCGGCGTCGATTTCACGCTGGACGGCGGGCGGCCGCAGGTCGCCGTCTCATATGCGGCGGCGCGCGTGGCGACGCTGGATCTCGGCCTTGTCCTCGACGAGCCCTACCAGGGCGGTTTCACGCTTGAGGACTTCGAGCTGGGCGGCTCGGACACGACGTGGAAAAACGTCTGGGGCGACCGGGCCGAGATTCGCGACGCGCACCGCGACTACACCGTCCGCCTGCGTGAGAACGGGCCGAAGGCGCGCGGCCTACGCATCGAGATGCGCGCGTATCTGGAGGGGTTTGCGTTCCGCTACGTGATCGAAGGCGCGGGACGCGCGACGGTGCTGGACGAATCGACGCGCGTCGTCTTCGCGCCGGGCACGGTCGCCTGGCCGATCTACGACACGGAGGACACCTACCCGGCCGAGCCCGTCGATGCGGCGAACCTCCGGCCCGCGCCCGACGCGCGATGGCCGAACCACTACATGCTGCCGCTGACGGTGCGGCGTCCCGACGGCGTCTGCGCGTCGCTCTTCGAGGCGTACGTGCGCCGTTATCCGCGCGCGAAGGGCGAGGCCGCGGACGGCGGCACGAAGATCCGGCTGATCGGCGACATGGCGGGGCACACGCGCGGCACGGCGACCGTCGACTTGCCGTTCGAGAGCCCGTGGCGCGCGATCCAGGTCGGTCGGGACGCTGCCGCCCTTGTCGAGAACGCGACGCTCGTCCTGAACCTGAACCCGCCGTGCGCACTCGCGGACACGTCGTACATCCGGCCGGGGCTGTGCCTGTCCGATCTCGGCAACTGTGCGCTGAACAACCGGGACATCCTGGCTGCGGCGACGCGCGAACGGGCGAACGGCATCCGGCACTTCCAGATCGACTGGGGCTGGTACGGGACCGAGTGGACGTGGAGCGCGGCGGAGGTCGCCACGTACCTGAAGCACGTGCCGGACGCGGACACGCGCTTTCCGGGCTGGCGGGCGAACGCCGTCGCCGATCCGCGCCGGACGGCGAAGGGGTACGTCCCCTACCGCGCGGACGGCTTCTTCGACTACGGCACGGTCGTCGATCTTGACCTCCCCGCGCTCGTGAAGGATCTCGCCGCCGTCGACGTCGACCTGGCGCTCTACCTGCACGGGCGCGTGCTGGAGGAGGCGGACGACCTGGACGCGCTTTTCGCGCACTACCGCCGGTGGGGCGTCGCGGGCCTCAAGCCGGGGTTCGTCCGCTACGGCGACGCCGCATCGACGGACTGGAACCGGCGGCTTGTCGAGGCGGCGGCGCGCCACGGCCTCTGGCTGGACGTCCACGACCGGCACGTGCCGGACGGGATGCAGCGCACGTATCCGAACCTGCTGCTGTGCGAAGGGGGCGGCGGAGAGGAGGGCAACCACCCGGTGCGCCAGGACGTGTCGCTGCCGTTCGCCCGCTGCCTCGTGGGGCCGTTCGACTACACGCCGAAGCTTTTCCGGGAGGATCGCACGCACGCGCATTCGGTCGCGATGCTGCTCGTCTATCCGGGTCCGGCGGCCGTCCTGCGCGGCCCGGCCGTCGGGCGCGGCTGGGGTCCGGAGCTTGACTTCGCGAAGGCGCTGCCGATGACCTATGACGAGACGGTCGTTCCCGTGGCCGAGATCGGTCGCCACCTCGTCGTCGCGCGCCGGAAGGGCGGCGTCTGGTATGTGGCGGGAATCTGCGGCGAGGCGGGCTACACGGGCGGCTTCATGCTCGACTTCCTCGGGCGCGGCGGCAAATGGAAGGCGCGCCTCTTTGCGGACGGCGAGAGGGGGCGGGTCGAATTCACCGAGCGGACCGTCGCCGGCGGCACGTGGTTTCCCGTCCGCATGGACAGGAGCGGCGGCTTTGCGCTCATCCTGGAGAATGTGCAGTGACAGTGCCGGTGAGAGGATGGACGACGGTTACGGCCTAGATCGTGGGTGCGGCATGGAAAAGATGAGTCAGATCATGTACGGCGTGACGGACTTCGCGGAGAGATCTGAAGTTGAGCATCTGCGCCATGCGAAGGACAGAAGGGCGTGAATGTTCGCGAAAACGAGCGGTTGTTAAATCATGGCTTGATCTTGAGGCCCGTGGGCGTCTCTTCGACGGGATAGAGCCGCATCCGCTCGTTCGGCGACGTGTTCGGCTGGTGAAGGGTGAGCGTCAGCTGTCCGTCAAACGCGCGGAAGAGCATGCCGTGCCCGCCGTCGTGCGTGTAGAGGGGCGCGAGGTGTTTCCACGGCCCGCGAACCGAGCCGCTGGCGGAGGCGCATTGCAGGACGCTGTAGCCGTGTCCCTTGACGAGGTTTGACCAGATCATGCGCAGGGCGCCGTCCGCTGTCCGAACCAGGAACGGGCCGTCCGTCACGAACTCCGCGTCCGGCGCGTCTGCCGCGCGGAAGAGCTCGATCGGCTCGGACGTGAAGCGCGCGAGGTCGCGGCTCAGCGGCGCGGCCATCATGCGCCCGTTCCCTGTCTGGCACCACTCGTGGCAGAACACCATCCACGGCTCGCCGTTCTCGATCCAGAGCGTCCCGTCCAGGCACATCCAGCCGGACGGCGTCACGCTCCCGTCCTTGACGGGCCTGAACGGGCCGAGGGGACTGTCGCTCCTGAACACCCACACGCCGCGCGGCTGGAGGTGGCCTCCCTTGAAGCCGTCCTGCAGCAGGGCCGGAAGCGGGTGCGCGGCGTCGGCGGCGAAGGTCAGCGTCACGAAGAGCCAGTAGGCGCCGTCGTACTTGTGGACTTCAGGCGCCCAGACGGCCGTGCAGGCGTTCGAGGCCGGCAGTTCAAGGACGGGCGTCTTCTCGCTCCAGCGCGCAAGGTCTTTCGAGGTGCGCGCCGCGACGCCGCGTCCGCCCGACCAGGGCTTCGACTCGTAGAGGTAGTAGGTTCCGTCCTCGGCGAGCACGAACGGATCGCGGATGCGGAAGTCGTCGCGCGAGACCGTCGTCGGAGCTGCCGCCTGCGCGAGGCCGTGGGCGAGCAGCGCGGCGGTCAGCGTCAGGACTTTGAGTTTGCCGGATCTGGATTTCATGTTCGTTTTGGCCTTTCGTTTGAAGGTGCGTGAGAGATTACACGCGCCGTATTATAGCAAAAGTGCTGGCTGTCGTGTGGCTGTTCGTCCCGCACCCTTATTGCGATTTCCTTGCCTGTCCCCGAATTGCGGACGGCCAGTTTCCGGGGCGCTCACGGCGGACATTCCCGGTCGGAGCGCTGTGCGTTTCGGAAGGCGCGCATGGAGAGGCCGAAGCGCTTGCGGAAAAGCGCCTTGGCGTGATTCTCGCTGCGGAAGCCGCATTCCAGCGTGAGCGTGCCGATTGGGCGCCGCGTGGCCGCGAGCTTGTCCTTGAGGGCGTTCAGTCGGGTCTCCAGGATCGCTTCGAGGATTGACTTCCGCGTGAGTTCCCGAAAGCGGCGGTCGGCGAGGCGGCGCGAGACGCCGAGATGCGTGACGACATCGCGGGCGTCGATGCCGTCGCAGGCGTTCTGGCGGATGAACGCCTGCGCGCGTTCGACGAGCGCCGCCGAGGGCGAGAGGTGCCGGGTCGATTCGCGCTCGACGAGGCGATGCCCCCGGATCAGCGCCGTCGGGATGCGCGCCGTCCGCCCCGGCCCCATCAGCCGCAGGAGCGTCCGGACAGCCTGGGCGCCGGCCTGCGCGAAGTTTGGCGCAAGGCTCGTGAGCGGCGGGGCGGTGAAGCCGCAGAGCAGGTTGTCGTTGTCGACGCCGAGGACGGCAACCTGGTTCGGGACGTCGAGGCCGGCCTCGTGCGCTGCGTCGAGGACTTGCGTCGCGAGCAGGTCGTAGGAGGCCATCACGGCGGCGGGCTTCGGAAGGGCGGCGAGCCAGTCGGCGAGCGCCGCGAGGCTCGCGGACGAACCGTCCTGGCTTTCCTGGTGCGGAAAGCGGAGGACCGAATGCGCCTTTTCGTACAGGCGCTCGGCGAACCCCTGCGCACGCGGATCGTCTTCGAGCGGACGGTGGCTTTCGCCGACGAAGCCGAATGCGCGGAAGCGTCCGAGGGAGAGGAAGTAGTCGGCGGCGGTGCGGCCGAGGGCCCGTCCGTCGATCTTGACGCTGGCGATGGGCGCGGTGTGCGCATGCGTGGCGCGGCGATGCGGGCAGATCGTGACGGCGGGGCGTCCGGCGGCCGACGGACAGCTGCGCACGAGATCGTCGTAGTCTTCGCAGGTGATGAGCCCGTCGAACGAGTCGTCCGCGCGCACGTCAAGCCGGTCTTGCGCATGGCTGTCGGGCGTGGCGATGAACTTCAGCCGGACGGGATGCGTCCGCGCCTCGCGGAGGATGCCGCTCAGGATGTCGCGGTGTGACGCGAAGGAAAGCCGCAGGGCGATGGCAATCGTCGGGAGGCTTTCTGTCCGCGTCTGCTGCGGCGTTTTCGCATGGCCAATCATGGTGACGCGCACATTATACCAAATCCCTGCTGCCGTTGAGTGCAGTGAAGCGTCCGATGGGAATTCTGGGAATTCTGGGGGAATTCTGGGGACAGGCCCCTTATTTGGTGGGGCCTGTCCCCAGATACTTGTATCAAAAACGTTGGAAAACAGGCTGTTTCTGAAAGATATACGGAAATGAGAATCTTCTGCGGAAAATTCTCATCGAGACTGAGGCTGTCTTGAAGACGTAGATTTTTGTTGCTGAAAAGAGTAGGTAATGAGGCGGCGAATCTGCTATAATTTCCGGCATGAACGTTGGAGACCTTCAACCGAATGCCCGTCTGTGCGCCTCAATTCGGCACGCCTCAATTCGGCACGCCTCAATTCGGCACGCCTCAGTCCGGCGGGCTTCAGTCTGGCGGGCGGCTGGCCTTGTCGCGCTGGTCGCCGCCGTCCTTCTCTCGGCGAAGGCCCCGGCGGCACAAGCCCCAGCGCAGGGGAACGCGGCGGAGGCGTGCAGGTGCCCCGGTTCGACGCTTGAGCGGCGGCCGCTTGCGGCGGCAGACGTGTCCGCCTGGTCGCTCGGAAACGGCGAGATGCCGCGCCTCTCGGCGACGAACGACGCGATGCGTGTCGATTTCACGGTCGGGCGCGCCTGCTGGGCGAACCTCCGCCATGCGGTCTCTCTGCCGTCCAACGCCGTGGCGTTCGTCTGGCAGGAGAAGGCCCTGACGCCGAGCGTCGGCAGCCGGACGATGTGGCTGCGCGAGGCGGACGGCGATGCGTGGTTCGTCGAGCTGCCGCGTGTGCGGGATTCCCTCGGCGCCTGGCGCGAGGTCGTCGTCGAGCTGGGGACGTTCGCCTTCCGCAAGGAGGGCAACGGGCGCCGTGAGATGGACACGGTCAATCGCTTTGACATGGGCTTCAACAACGGCGACCAGAGCGTCCTGATCCGAGGCCTCCAGGTTGTTCTCCGCAGCGAAGGGGCGGAAGCGCCCCACCCGTGCGCCGCCGCACGCGCCGCCCTCGATCCGCGTGTGCGCATCGCCGTGCTGGAATGCCGTCCTGAAGCGTCCCACGTCCGGCGCGTCCTCAACGCGGCGGGGCTGGCGGCGCGGCGCGTGACGGCCTGCGAACTCGTCCGTCCGGCGCGGTTCGCCAAGGCGAACTGCGACTTGCTCGTCATACCCTGTTCGCCGTTCTTCCCCGTGGACGCCGTGCCGAACTTCCGACGGTTTCTGAAGGATGGCGGTGCGTTCTTCTCATTCGGCGGTTATGCGTTCGACCAACTTTCGCGCACGCCGCAGCCGACGCCGGACGAACGCTTCCGCATTTTTGCGACCGCCGCCGACGTGAATGCGGGGCGGACGTTCGGGCGGGCGCTCAATTCGCGCGTTGGGCGGCATGGCGATGCGATCGGCTTTCCAGACGACGTCATCGCCGTCTTCGATCCGTCCTATCAGGTCACGCATGTCGCGCGCGCCGTCACGTCGCCGGGGCAGGCGCTGCGCGCGGCCGGAGCCGACTTCCCCGTCCCGACCGACGTGCCGCCTTATTTCGCCGCCGTCGCGATGACGGGCAGCAACAACCCCGTCCTCCCGGAGGTTCGCGCGCGCTGGGTTCCCGTCCTGGAGGCGCAGGACCGCTTCGGGCGTCCGCGCGGCCCCGTGCTGTCGCTCGTGCTGCCATATGCCGGGCCGTATGCGAAGTCCGCATGGGCGTTCACATCGCATCCGACGCTCTTCACGGCGGCGGACCCGGCGGCGGACGGCCTGTTCGCCGACGTCTGCCGCCGTCTGCTTGATCCGGGACAGATCGCGACGTTTGCCGCGGACCGGGCCTTTGTCCGCGCGGACGAGGCGGTGACGCTGACTGTGCGCACGGTGCGTCTCGTCGACGGGACGCGCTGCCGCTTCGTCTGCGGCGCGAAGACGCTCGCGGAAGTCCCCGTGCAGGACGGCCTGGCGCGTGCGATGTGCCGGCTGTCGGCGGCGGATGCCGCGCCGGACGGGCTGGTGCGCGTGGTCGCCGAGATCCGCTCCGCCGACGGCACGTGCCGTGACCGCAAGGAGACGGGTGTTGTGCTCGCGCGTGCGGTGGCGGACGGCCCGTCGTTCCGCTTCGCGGACAACCTGTTCGCCGTGGATGGGCGTCGTCGCTTCTTCGGCGGCATGAACATGACCGGACGGGTGTGGCACTCCGGCGACGAGAATCCGCTCGTCTGGTCGCGCGACTTCCGCGACATGGCCGACTACGGCATGAAGTGCCTGCGCCTGCTGCACTTTTCGCTGTTCGCGCGGGGGAAGCCCGTCTGGTCGGTTCTCACGAAGCCGGAGAGCCTGAAGGTTCCGCCGTGCGAGAGGACTGTCCGCCAGACGGACGCGCTCGTCCAGCTGGCAACGGCCCGCCACGTCGGCATCTTCCTCACGCTTCACGACTGGATGCCGTGGGAGCTGAACGCGGACGAGCTGTCCGTCCAGGCGGACTGGGCGAAGTTCTGGGCCGGACGCTATGCGGCGAATCCGGGCGTCTTCTACGACATCCAGAACGAGCCGGAGCCGGCGCGGCTGCCGAAGTTCTCGGACGGCAAGCCCTGGCGCGATTGCGCGGCGCGCGACGGCGAGCGGAAGCGGGCGAGGCTCTTCGCCGACTGGATGAAGGCGAACGGCGACGCCGTCCATGCGGTTGCGCCGTCAGCTGCCGTGACCGTCGGGAACATGCAGGCCTTCGACCTCACGGAAAAGCATCTCTCGACGGATGGCATCGACTTCATGAACGTGCATCACTACGGGCCGACGAAGGACATGCGCACGGCGCTCAAGCTGCTCGACCGGCGGTTCGAGGGGAAGGGGCTTTCGCTGGGCGAGTTCGGCGCCAGTTTCGCGCACGACGCGCGGGGCGCGGGACAGGTCGGCGACCCGTCGGCGGTCTCGATTCGCCACTTCCTGCATGTCAACCAGTCTGCGTTCGGGCTGGGCGGCGCGTTCACGGCCGCGTGGTGCTGGAAGGAGTTCACGGATTGCGTCTTCCCGTTCGGCGCGACGTGGCAGGACGGTGCGCCGAAGCCCGTCCTGAAGGCGTATCGCAACATCTGTCTGCTGCTGGGCGAGGCCGGCGCGCCGACAGACCGTCCGTGCGTCTACCTCGTGCTGCCGGACTCGTTCCGCATCGGCGGCGGCGCGGGCCGCATCTACCGTGCGCTGCAGAAGGCGGCGGACGCGCTCATCTGCCTGAACGTGTCGTTTGGCGTCATCAACGAGGAAGCGCTCGCGCGTCTGCCGTCGGAGGCGAAGACCCTTGTGTGGCCGTTGGCGGTCTGTCCGTCGGACGAGACGTTTGCGCGCGTCGCCGACCTCGTGCGCACGGGACGGTCGCTGCTCGTCACGGGCGACTTCCGATACGATGCCGACCGCCAGCCGACGCGCACGGCGCGGCTGGACGCGTTCGGTTTCGCCGCCGATTTCGCGCCGCTCGATCCGTTTGCCGCCGCCCGTCCGGCGTCCGCCGCCGTGCAGACGCAGAGGCGCGTGCGCTGGTCGCCCGAAGCCGTGGAGCTGACGCGGACGGAGGCGGAGATTCGCGCGCTGTATCGCGGCTTCCTCGACGAGGTGGCGCAGGTTCGCCGCCTGAAGACGCCGGGCGCCGACGAGGGTGAGGTCATCCGCTTCGCGTCGCGCCTCGCGGACGGCGGGCGGTTCTCGTCGGCTCTGAACACGACGGACGCGGCGCAGCCGGTCGGGGCCGTCACGCTCGCGCCGCGCGAGCAGGCCTTTGCGCGGCATGCGGCCACGGGCGCGCTGACGTCCGTCCTGCTGTCGGGCACGCTGCCCGGCCTGTCCGTGACGGGCGCGCCCTGCGGCTTCCTGTCGCTGGACGGAAAGGGCATATTCGAGTCGGAGGCATTCGCCGTTTTGCCGAACGGCCCGTGTACGGTTCGCTGGGCGCGTTCGCTGCGGGGGCTGCGTGGCGAGATCGGCGAGTTTCGGGATCGCCGCTGGCATCGGCTCGGTGACGCGGCGGAGCTGTCCGTGCCGGACGACGAGACGGCGCAGGACATGCGGCTCTTCGCAACGCCCGAAAAACGCGCTGCCGTCGTTGCCGCGCTGGAAAGGCTGCTGTAATTTCTTGTCGCAAACACAAACAAAAGGAGAACGGATATGAAGAAGAGCAGATCATGTGTCGGAATCGCCGCGATAGTCGGCTTCGCTATGTCGGTGTTCGCCGGAGACGGAAGTTTTCGTCTCGGCGCCAGCGATGGCTACGGCGAATCTTCGTATGATACGAAAGGGCATTGGGTGCGCGTCGCCGACGGCGCGGCGGCGACAACGGCGCCGACCGCTGGCGGCTCGTATCTCGTCGCCGATGGCCTGAACCTGCGCACACGCGACGACGGCAACACGCGCGAATACGTGTTTGGCGGCGACGTCCTGACGCTCGGCACGGACACGACGACGGGTACGCTGATGCTGAAGACTCGCTATTCGGCCTATCCGGTCATCCGCGACCTCGTTCTTGTCAATGGCAAGATTGCAACGGCCTGGAACGACACCAATGCGCCGGGCGGCTTCAAGGGAAAGGCGACGGTCAAGGCGTTGGCGGCGCGGCCGTTTGTGCTGGACGCGCAGAACGGCCGCACACTCCGCCTCTATGCGGATGTCGTGGGCGCGTCGGGCACGGCCTTTGAGCTGACGTGTACCGAAGGGGCGGTCGGCGGCCTCGCCGTGGGCGGCGACAATTCTCAGTGGCTCGGCCAGCTGATTGCGCAGCAGGCGCATTCCATCACGTTCACGAAGCCGACTGCGGCGGCGGTGGAGACGACGTTCGGTGGAAATGCGGGCGTGGATGTCCCGGACGCCTGGGTGCTGGGCGGCGGCGCACGGCTCGTGCTGCCGGACGGCTTTGGCAGCGTCAAGGCATCCCGACGCGGCATCACGGTTGAGGAGACGGGGGCCGAACTGAACGTGGCGAGTGGCGCGGCTCTGTATGACGGCCTTCTCACGGGCCCCGGTGTGCTGCGCCGGACGGGTGCGGGCACGTTGACGCTCGACGGCACGTGGACGGGCGCGAAGATGGCGTGTGACGCGGGCGTGACGGTTCTTGGTTCGGCTTTCGCGGCGGATGCGGATTCGTCGCTCGCGGTCGCCGCTGGCGCGACGCTCGTGGTGTCCGCCCCATCTACGCTTTCGGCTGCGCTCACGTTCGCCGACGGGGCGGAACTGCGCTTGGACAACGCCGCCGAGGATGCGATTCAACCGCCCGTGTTGGGGCGCGTGACGGTGGACGGGTGTGTGCGCGTCTCGCTCGCGGCGTTGCCGAACGACCTGGGCGGTGCGGACGGCGTGGCGCTCCTGTCGTTCGATGCCGCGTCCGGACTGACGGCCGATTCGTTTGTCGCGGGCACGGTCGCGGGCGTGCCGTTGCCGTTTGCGGATCGCTTCATTGTCGAGACGAACGGCTCGGTCGCGACGCTGAAGGTCGTGTTCCATCCCTACGTGCGCGGCCTTCAGCCGCTCAGCTGCACGGAGGAACCGAGCCATTGGACGTCGGGCGAGAAGGCCTACGACGCGACGAAGGACTACTTGGTCGTCGGCGGCAGCTGGCGCTACGCGCTCGGCTCGTGGGAGTGGAACGTCGATTTCACGGGTGGCTCCTATTCGATTGCCGGCTCGGCGTCCGCGCCGTCGGCGAAGCAGGCTGAACGGTGCTTCTTCATGCCCAAGCACGTCACGAACAACATTCATCGGCTGGCTTTCTACGGGTCGGCGGGGATTGTGCCCGGCGGGACGAATCGCGGCTTCACCCAGCGGCTTTATGGACTGGACGAGTCGGCGGTGATTGACATCGCCAACGTGGGCGAGCAGGCGTTCTTCATCGACCCCAACAACACGTTCTTCTACGTGAACGTGCCGCTGCGCGGATCGGGCCGTTTGCGCATCTGCGCGGGCGACGACGTTCTGGCGGGCTATGCGCAGGTCGTCTGCTTCCGGCGCGACAACAGTGCGTGGTGCGGGCCGACGGAGATCTTCGGGACGAAGCTTGGCGTCACGCTCTACATTCAGGACGAGAACCAGCTGGGCGCGCCGCCGACGGCATTTGACGCGCGCTTCCTCACGGTCGGCAACCGAGGCACGCTCGCGCTTGAGGAGAACCAGATCGTCCGCCTCGACGACGCGAATCGCGGGGTGACGCTGGAGGGCGGTTCGGGACTGGAGACGCGCAAGGGCGCGACGCTGACGTTCGCGACGCCCGTCGTCTTCGGCGGCGGCACGGTCTCCAAGCGGGGCGTCGGACGGCTCGCATGGGCCGCCGCGTCCACGGGTTCGGGCACGCTCGCGGTGCAGGAGGGCGAGCTGTCCGTCACGCACGGGCGGGCGCTCGGCTCCGTCGGCGTGTCGTTCGCGAAGGGGACGGCGCTCGTCGTCTCGGCGGCGCCGCAGGTCGAGGAGACCCTCGCCGAATACGGTCTCCTGAACCTGACGGAGGCGGGCGTGACGGCGGCGGATCGCCTGACCGTTCGGGTGGACGTGTCGATGGCGAAGACGGCGGGCGTGCGTCGTGCGGTGCCGATCCTGACCGTGCGCCGCGCCTGTGCGGACGTCCTGTTCGACAAGCTCGTGCCCGCGCGCATCGGACGCGGCATCAGCGTGACGCTGGCGCGACGGGATGTTGTCGTGGACGATGTGGAGGCGACGCAGATCTACGCCGTGTGCGAATGGAAGGGCGTTGCGATGGTGATTCGCTGAGAGGCGAGACAAAAAAGACGAAGAAACGAGAGACAGGGAAAATGAAAGCAATGGCGAAAATGTCCTTGACGATGCTGGGCTTGGCGGCGTCGCCGGTCGAGGCGGCGAAATACGATGTCGCGGCCTATGTGTGGCCCGCCTACCAGCCGGATCCGCGCTGGGCCGAGCTGGGGCTCTTCTCGGCCGGCAAGGGCGAGTGGCAGAACGTGTGGGAGGCGCGTTCGAAATGGGACGGGCACGCGCAGCCGCGCAAGCCGCTCTGGGGCTACGAGAACGAGGCCGACCCGCAGGTCGTGGCGAAGAAGATCGACGCGGCGGTTGCGCATGGCGTCAACGTGTTCATCTACGACTGGTACTGGTACGGCGGACGTCCGTTCCTGGAGGACGGTCTCGACCGGGGCTTTCTTGGCGCGCCGAACAATGGGAAGATGAAGTTCTTCGTCATGTGGGCAAACCACAACGTGACGAGGCTCTGGGACAACACGGCGGCGGACAAGGAATGGGACAAGGCCGTCTGGCCGGGTGCGGTCTCGGAGAAGGAGTTTCCGACGCTCGTGCGGCGGTGGATCGACCGCTACTTCACGCGTCCGAACTACTACCGCATCGACGGCAAGCCCGTCCTCATGGTGTATGAGGTGAAGACCTTCGTCGAGGGCGTCGGCGGCCGTGAGGCCGCGCGGCGGTCGCTGGCGCACCTGCGGCAGGCGTGTGAGGCGGCTGGGCTCGGCGGCGTGTACCTGATGGCCTGCGACTACGGCATCACGGCGGCCGATCTCGACGGTCTCGGCTTCGAGGGCGCGACGATCTACAACTTCGTCCATTGGGCGTGGCCGGGGCCGCGCTGCGACTACGCGCCGTGGGCCGCGCGGGCGCAGGAACGCTACGACCGCGCGCGGGCGGAGCTGGGGGTCTGGGACTATTTCGCGCACGTGTCCGTCGGCTGGGACACAAATCCGCGCTATCCGATGGGGACGGTCACGGAGACCGTGACCAACGCCACGCCCGCGAAGTTCGCCGTGGCGTTGGAAAGGGCGAAGGCCTGGACGGACGCGCACACGCGGCCGGGCGCGCCGAAGCTCATCACGGTCAACAGCTGGAACGAGTGGACGGAAGGCTCGTACCTGGAGCCGGACGAAACCTTCGGCTTCGGCTATCTCGACGCCGTCCGTAGGACGTTCGGCGGGAATTGACGGGCCTCCTGGCGCGAGTGGGCGTGGGGGCGCCCTCTCTGCGGCTAAAGCTTGAAAAACGAAGCGCCGTCAGTTTCCTTTGAAGTCCCCCACATTAGCCCCTCCACTTCGTTCGTTCGTCGCAAGGCGCGGCTTCGCCGCTGGCGCAGAGAGGGCGCAAGGGAAACTCTGTGCCAGCCCTGCAAGAGAATTCGAGGACAGTCCACTACTCGACGACGGCCTGGAACGACTGTGCCTCTTTCCCCTTGGCGGACAGCGTTCCGACCGCCTCGCCACTGTCCGTCAGCCCCGTCAGCGTCAGCTGCCGCGTCTTGACGGCGCCGGTCTTCGCGTCGAGGTAGCTCAGGCGGATCGTCCCGCGCAGGATGCCCGTGTCCTCGCCCACGTCCGCGCTCTCGACCGACAGGCCGCCCAGCCTCCCGACGAACCCGTCGCCGCCGAAGGTCACGTCAAGGGCGCCGAGCTTGCCGACCGTCGTGCGCACCGTGAGAAGCCCGTCCTGCACCGTTCCCTTCGCGGCCTTCACGGACTGCTTCCTGCCGTCCGCGAGCATCACGAAGCCCTTGACGGACACCGAGCCGTCCTTCGAGGCCTTCGCCGTGGCGAGCTGGGCCAGCCCGGCCATCCGCCCGTCCGCGTCGAGCGCGAGGCCGCCGAACGTGCGCTTCGCGAGCCCGTCGAACGTCGCCGCCAGCCGCCCGCTGCCCGCGACCGGCACGACGATCTCCGTCCAGCGCGCGTAGTACGTCACGCTCCTCGTCACCTTGGTGGCGGACGTCGCCCGCGTGCCGCCGTTCGGCTTCGTGAACCAGCCGGCGAACGCATGGCCGTCGCGGCTCGCCGTCGGCAGGTCGCCCAGCGCCTCGCCCTTCGCGTAGGTCGCCGAGGCGGCGGACGCCGTGCCGCCGTTGGCGTCGAACGTCACCGTGAAGGGCTTCGGCTCGACGGGCGAGGGGGCGTCGGGGTCGGCCCCCGACGGATCCTCGACGAGAATGGGCCGGACGTGGATTACCTTCATGTCCGCCATCTCCCCGCAGAACGACGCAGGCACGACGAACGAAAGCGTCTTCCCCTTCGTGTCCGTCCCGTCAGGGAACGCAATCTCAGACGGTTCATCCCAGGAATCCTGATCCGTGATCTCCCAATGGTCGAACGTCATCCCAGGGGCGACGTTGGCGACCATCGACAGCCTCTCGCCGGGCTTGAACGTCCCGCCGCCCGTCACGTAGCCGTTGACGTAGAGCGGATAGAACGCTTCGCCAGCCGCATTCTCGACCCGACGCGACACCACGATGTCGGCAACGACATGAACCGACTTGGACGCCGCCGGATAGAAAGCCAAGTCGCTCATCGTGAACTTGTCGTCCGCATCATTCCGCAGCGTGACCGTCGTCGCGCCCGCACAGCTGATCTTCAGCTGTGCGCCGGACTCGTATGAAACGCCCTTGCCGGATATCTGCCAGGCCGCCCAGTCGCCAATTTCACTAGCCGAGATCCCGCGAATTGCCAGAAGGCCAGTCTCCGGGATCTTGACTGTCATGGACACGCTCTTGGTCTTCCATTCGTTCCAGTCGAACATCCACGAGGGCGCGACTCCCTTGCAGGCCTCATCAGACATATAGTTGTAGCTGCCATTCACCTTAAGCTGGAATCCCGACAGGGAAGTGTCCCCGAGTTGCGTACACGCAAGGCCGAATATGCTCTTCGCATTGAACTCCGGCATGGCGTTTTCGTCCGGCTCGATGTAATATGAGTCCGAAGCGACGTTCATGCCCTTCAAGCGCACCGAGAACGCCGGGAGGCCACCCCAACATCCTTTCCCGTTCACTCCACGAGATATCGGAACAACGATCCATTTCCGGCCTTCATTGACCTTTCCGTCCGGCCACAGTGATAATTCCCACTCATGTTCTTTCCCGCCCGATTCGCAGGTTGCCATGTTCTCTTCGATCACATACCCGTTCCGATAGACTAGCGTCTTCTCGATCTCATATCCACTCCGATAGACTAAGGCCTTCATCTGCGCATCCGTCTTCACGGAAGGTTTTCGGGACTTCAAAGAATTTTGTGGAAGCGGGCGGCATGACCTTGATGCTTTCATAATGCCGATCCAATCCTAACGAGGTCTGGGCGCAGATCCAGTTTCCCGCAGAAGAAGAGTATGACCGTGCGGAAGTTCTCGAAGTTCCGATAGCCCCTTGCCGAGGCCTTCAGGCTTTGAATGGTGGAGTTGAACCCCTCCGTGAGGGCGTTGTCAATCATGC
This sequence comes from Verrucomicrobia bacterium UBA1629, assembly GCA_002321305.1. GTDB lineage: Bacteria > Verrucomicrobiota > Kiritimatiellia > RFP12 > UBA1067 > UBA1067. The sequence continues at coordinate 18,318 of DCMF01000011.1, forward strand.
AGCCAAACCACGCGAGGAGTCCGTAGAGATGCCTCTTCAACGTG
>DCMF01000073.1 GCA_002321305.1 Verrucomicrobia bacterium UBA1629
GTTTTGAAAACTACACGACACCCCGAATGGGAGTGCCTACAAATGAAAGCGTTTACAGAGAGACTAAAAGAGCTAAGAGGTTGCGAATCACAAAAGTCATTTGCAACCATGCTAAATCTGAATCAACAGACCTATCAGCGCTATGAATGCGGCGCCCGCGAACCTGACCTCGAAACGCTACACCGAATCGGGGTTTCGTGTGGTGTTTCGATAGACTGGCTTCTCGGCCTGTCAGATTCGCGCGACCGCCGCGAAGCCCCTTCGACCGCCGCGACAGCCGATCCGTCCGCCGCGCGTGGCTCGTCCTGTGCGCCGAGCGCAAGCCCGGCGTTGACCCTTCGCCGCGCCACGCGCCCTTCCGAGCCGACGCTATCCGACGTCATGGCAGAGCTGCAGTCTCTCAAACGCCGCGTCATTGCGCTCGAATCCTCGACCACATCCGAACTTGCCACTTGTGGCTAAAGCAAAACAATGAAAAACGAAATCATAATAGCCTCTGCCATTCTTTCGTTGGGAATGATTGTCTCAACCAGCATCTACACGCACAATCGTCCACAACGGTACACTTTCAAAGTTGAGAAAGAATATGATCATGAGTTTGGCACCAAGATAACCCAGAAATTATTCGACACCGCAACAGGCCTTTCCTATAGCAGAACCATTACTGTCGACTTTCCAAACGGGAATGCGACGGAAAACGTAACCGCCACAGATGAATTTACAGTTTTTGATCACAAGACCGATAAGCGAGTTTCAGGTTTTGCTCGCGATATCTTTCAAACGAAAAACAAGAAATTGATAGGCATCGATCGCTCTATCCTTCAAACAAAAGAAAATTATTATGACGACGAGTAAATCATCTGCAATCACAATGAAAGCCATGAAAGAAACCATCCTAATTCTCGGCGCACTGTCCCTACCTGTGCTATGTCACGCCGAATTCATCTCCGTCACGACACAGGAATTCGGCGACATGACAATCACGACATATACAGACGACGACGGGAACGTAACAACACGGACGTCGCAGAAATTTGGAGATCTTACGTTCGACAATTACAGCGATTCAAATGGAGGTTATGCGTCCGTCACACGACAGAAAATTGGGAACACAACCTATTGCAACACAACAATATCTGACGAGCGTGACATTTCCAAGACGACGACACAACCTCGGATGTGGACTGTTGGGTATGATGATTGCGATGAACCGGAAGGATTCTCTGAATTAGAGAGAGACTATAACCAAAACAGACGTGCCATAAGGCAAATGCAAGCGACTCTTCGCGACATGAAAGCAAACCCGAAGACTCGGCAGTCAGAAATAAACAAAATGAAGAGAGATATTCGAAGGGCCTTCTACACTGAACTTGAAATGAGAAGACAAGCTGAAAGGCAAGGAGAATATGATCATTGGCGAACAAGATAAAGGGCATTTCTACCCCTTCCCGTCCCGCGCCCTTCGCGCCTCTGTAAAACAGATGCACGAAGTTTTGCTATAATACGCGGCGAAGGAGGGTGATAGACATGGCTGAAGCGATAAAGAATTTCTTTTCTCGAATACACATCGTATTCGACAGGAATCTTTTCGACCTTGGACCCGGCGAGCCGCGCATCGAGACGAGCGACTACATCTGCCCTTCCGTCGAAGAGGGCTGGCGTCAGGACTGGGAGAACATCGGCGGCGACTTTCGACGTGCCGTCAACAGGTTCGCAGCGGAACACGCCACATGAGCAAGGACTCTCCAGCCGTCTCTCGTCAGATCGTTCAAACGACATGGCACGGCCCATTGCCGCCGCCGGAAACGCTTGAGCAGTTCAAGCGCCTTGTCCCCGATGCGCCTGAACGCATCTTCTGCATGGCCGAGGAAGAGGCTCGCGTCCGCCGCGAGATCATGAAGCGCGACTCCGAATCGCAGAACCTTCGGAAGGAGATCGAGCTGCGCGCGCCCTTCGCGACTATGGTTGCGGCGGCGGTATGTGTCGCTCCGTTTTCGACTCAGAAACCTTCTGAGTCTCAACAAGCGCATTAAGCTTCCGCCGAATCTCGCCGATCATCATGACCGCCGGAAGGAACCTCACCTCATGCGTCGCCTGAGCGACCGAAGAGGTGTAAATTCCGCGCATGATGCCATAAAGCATCGTACAGGCGTTGTACCAGGCGTTCACGACATTGTCGTTTGAGATCGGCTCCCTATAGACAAAGCTCCCTTCAATCCCACAGGCAAAATCAAAGCCACCGACAGTGTACGTGCAATGGACAAACGCCTTGTACTCGCTCTTCCCGATGTCGAATCGGACATTCGGATCCACACGCAAGCCCTTCTCGACCGTCTTGTCGTCAAGAACGACCGCACTGAAACAGAGGACTGAATAACTCTTCAGTTCGCAGTTAAGCGGCATCTCGTTCTTCGGCTCTTGCATTGGCGTTAATTTCCTTTGCGGCATTCGAGATATGAGGGAAATGCGACCAGCAGCCACAACGTGCTTCGCTACGACCACACCCTTCACCATGGAAACACTGCAACTCTATTTCACGCAACCTCTCCACGAGCGACGGAGCCAAACTCGACCGTTCCGTCAGCACGGCAATCGGATCTGGGCTTCGCAAGTATTGCTCGCCATAGCACCTCCGAGTCTCGTCAGACGTGACAACCGAGGGGACAAAGAGAAGGTCCTCGCACTCGAAGACATCACGAATCTCCTTGCGAATCTGCTTCTTGAAGTCCTGAACTCTCTCCGGATCAACGTCGAAGAGATTCACGTAAATCACGCTGCTGTCTTCGGGATCTTCCTCAAAGGAATAACGATAGCCGACGAACAGGTTGTCCATGATCGCCTGCACCTTGTCCTTCACTCTCTCGAATCTTTCGTGCATCATTCGCTCCTGTTCAGGCCGACATGGCAAGCCGTTCGAGGTGAGACCTCAAGTCACTCGCCTTGTTTCTGAAGTTGAGGTCAAGATCACTTGCCGTCACATCAGTCGGCGTGTAGTCCGATTTCTTGCGCAACGCCAACGCATCCTCAAAGACATCCTCAAACCTGCCCTCGTCTTTCACCAGTTCATGCACAACGGATCTCGCCACACGATGGACCTCAACCTGTGCATCCATTTTCATCTTGTTCTTCGACACGGCGTAAGCCTTGGCAACCTGAAAAAGAGAATAATACAGCCGATTGGCCGCCGCGTTGAAACGCCGACTTTCAGCGAGTTCAGCGGCAACCGACATGTTCTCCTTTGACTTGTTGATCAGAATGTCGCAACCAGGTTTCATCTTCATCCGAAATCTGCCATACCACCAGCAGAAAACGGCGGAAATTATACCACGCCGATACCGAACTCGTCAACCCAGCCAATTTCAAACCATTTCAGCGCAATTTCCCGCGCCCTTCGCGCTACAGGTCGCCCAGAATGATCCACAGCTGCTCCTCGCTCAGGCCCTGCTTCCGTCCCTGCGCAAAGAGCCGCGCGAGTTCCTGGCGGTCATACCCCTCCCTGTTCTTGTACTGGATCCAGGCGTTGTAGTATTTCATCTTCAGCTTGCCGACGTCCTCCGGCGTGAGGCCGTACGTCTCCGTCCAGTCCTCGACCTGCCTCTGGAAGCCGTCGAAGTCGCGCTCATGCCAGCCGACGTCGCCCTTCCTCCCCTTCAGCAGCTTCTCGGACAGCAGTCCGATCAGGCTCCGCGTCTTCGCCTCCTGCTCCCGGATCGCCGCACCGCGCTTCGCCGGGCTTCCGACCTGGATCTTGATCATGCGCCCGATCGCCGGCGAGACGACCGGCAGCCGCCGCAGCACGCTCTCCAGCGTCTCCGGCGCGCTCCCGCGCCCGTTGTCCACGCCGTTCACGTCCATCGCGAGAATCGAGCGCCCGCCGAAGTCGTTCCACAGCTTCGCGCCGACGGCCGCCGCGAACTGCCCGCGCATCTCCCAGCTTTCGTTGCGGTTCTCCCACAGGCGCTGGTCGTACATCGGCGCGCCCCGGAAGTAGTCCGTCGGGTTGTCGATCAGCGTGGCCTCCACCGTGTCGCGGAGCAGCGTGACGATCGGCCCCGCAAGCTGCAGGTCTGGCGTGACCGCCTTGACCGTCGAGTTCGCGACCGCCTTTCCGAGCGACGGCGCGGCGGCGATCCCCATCATGTGCGCGATCAGCCCGGCCGCGTAGTCCGCCGTCGGCACGATCAGCTTGTCCTCGTCCGTCAGCGCGCCGCCGATAACGACGCTCGTGTAGCCGTCCGGCCCGTTCCAGATCGGCGTGATGTTGTAGTTCTCCTTCACGTAATCCGAGCAGTTCTGGTACGCGCGGTGGAACGCCTTCGCGTAGCCGAACACGAACCCATACTTCGCCTTCGCCTTCTCCTCGTCGCCGTCCGCATCGTCCAGCATCCACTTCATCAGCACGCCGGACGTGAACAGGCCGCCGATGAGGCGCCCCACCCACACCTTGCCGTCCTTGATCAGCATCTCGCCGGGGCGATCCCCGAAGGCCTTCCAGTGGCGCACGACGCCCTTCTCGACCATGTTGAAGAACTGCGCGACGAACTGCTGCGTCGGACGCTTCAGCCGCCCGGCGCGCTCGCCCTCGGCGATCGAGACGTTCTGCTTGACGACCAGCCCGCTCTCCTCGACGCTCCGGATCGCCCCGTATTCCATGCGGTCGTGCAGGTAGGCGACGACCTTCGCGAGCACGTCCTCGTGTTCCTGCTGCGCCTGGTTCTTCTTGAAGACGTTGATCGCGTCAAGGAACTTCCGCCCCTTCGACCGCGCGCGGTTCTCCGCGTCGACCTGCTCGAACGACTTCAGCCCCTTCCGGCTGAAGGCCTCGAACGCGAAGCCGCTCGTCTCGGGGCCGCGATAGGCCTGCGCCATCGGCACGAGGAAGTTGCCCTTCAGCATCTCCATCACGCCCGCGAAGTCCTCGTTCATCTGCAGGACTTTCGCCATGTCGCCCGCGTCCTCGGCCGCCCACAGTTCCCGCTGCCATTCGACCGTCTTCTCCAGAATCCGCGCGTACCGCTCGGCCTTCGGGATGTGCGCGTAGACCGTGTGCTTCCCGAAGAGACACCCGACCCTCGGAACGTTCCGCACGAGCGCCTGGAGGACGAGATCGGACGCCGCGCCCAGGCCCGGCGCGACCGCCCGCAGCGCCGTCTTCGCGCGCGTCTCGCGCATGCCCGGCATGTTCTTCTCGATCGAGTCCTGGTTGCGCTTGACGTTCTGCGCCCAGTAGGCGGGGTTGTAGTCGATGTACAGCGCGCGGACAAGCCCGTTCGCCTTCGTGATCCACTGCGCCGCGTCCGGATCGACCCGGAAGGCGTCCGCGATCTGGCGCGGCACGACGAGCGTGCGCTTCTCGCCGTCAACCATGTAGTGGAGGTGCCCGTACCGCTCGTTGTCCGGCCACTCCGCGCCGTCCGCCCGCCGCAGGTCGCGCACGCCCTCGACACCGTCCTTGAGCAGCGCGTCGCGCAGGTCGAGAATCATCTGATTCCGCCGCAGGAAATGCTGCAGCCGGTCGACCTTCATCCACGTCGCGCTCCGCGCCTCCTGCGCGGCGGCCATCGACCCCTTCATCGGCATCGTCCACGCGGTCTCGCCGCAGACGTCGCCCGCGCCCTTCGCGCTCGCGTAGGCGTACGCCCCGCTCACCATGTCGTCCCCGCCCGCGACGCCCGCCGCACGCGCCGCCGCACGCGCGGCATCGACCGCCGCAAGTTCGTCGACCGACAGCGTCCGCTTCGTCGTCACGTAATGCTCCTGCGTCCGCAGGTAGTCCACGTACGCCTTGCCGAACGCCGCCTCCAGCCGCCTGTCGTTCAACAGCTCCCGCTCGTGGATGCCGAAGAACTCGCGCCCGTACTGCTCCAGCTTCGCGTACTTCGCCGGGCCGAGCCGCGCCTTCATCTCGTCCAGCGCAATCTGCGCCTGCCGCGCGCTCATGCCGTCGCTCGCCGCGCGCCCCTGCGTCTCGACGACGCGCTGAAGCCTCAGGTAGAGCGAGCGGTCCTCTTCCGTCAGACCCCACCGCTCGTACGCCTTTCCTTCCAGGCGCAGCATCTGGATGAAGTAGCGGTTCCCCTCGTTGAACGCGCCGCGTTCGCAGGCCGTCCGGCTCAGCTCCAGCCGGTGGAGAAGCCGCTCGGCATCGCCGATAAAGCGGTCGGTCTCCGCGCGGATGCGCGCGCGGTCTGCCGCATTCGGCGTCTGCCGCAGCAGGGCCTTCTGGGCCGCCTTGTAGATCTTCAGCTTCTCGCTGATGCGCACGTAAACGGGCGCGAACTTGTCGTGGAAGCCGACAAGCAGGGTCTCCTTCGCGTTCGCGATCCACGAGCCGGCGCTGATCGGCAGCCGCGCCTCCCACCGGAGCTTCTGCAGCGCGGCCTCCGTGTCCTTCGACTGCTGCTTGCGGATGCGCTCGACCAGGTAGCCGCTCGCCTGTTCCGTCGCGAAGTGGCGCGACACCTCCTCGAAGGCGTCCTTCAGGCGCGGGTCGTTGGCGATCGTCGCCTCGATGACCTGCGACCACGTCGGCGCGCGCGTCTCCATCTCGCGCGGCATGACGAGCCACTTCCCGAACATCGCGTTCGCCAGCTCGCCCATCGTGCTGACGTCGCCCCGGCTCACGGGGCTTCCCGTCGCCGGATCCGTCAGCGGCCCGCCGTAGGACCAGTCCAGGAACGCGCCGGCCTCGGCCCGCGCCGCCGCCTCGGCGGTCTGCCCCTGTCCTGTGCCGCGCGCGCCAGCGCTCGGCGCGAACCGCCGCAGGGCCTCGGCCCGAACCGACTTGCCGATCGTCTGCACGCCCCCCAGCACGCCCGCCGTCTGCTGCGGCATCTCCAGCACGATCCGCGCAATCTCGTCGGCGAACACCTGCGTCGCCGCAGCCTGCCCGCCGTCCGCCACGCCGCGCGCGCGGCGGTTGCCGAGGTTGGCGAGCTGGTTCGCGAGCGCCTCGTCGCTCCGCTTCCGCTCGGCGCGGATGTCCGCCGGACGCTGCGTCGCGCACCAGTTGGGGTCTTCGTCCCGATAGAACCCGTGCTGCTTCAGCCGCGTCTTCTCCTGGGCCATGTCGGTCTTGTCCACCGTGCCGAAGACGTCGGCTGAAATGTACAGCCGCCCGGCCGCCGTGTGCGCAGCGGCGCGTCCGCCGGGAAGCCGCTTCACGACACCCGCCGGCGCCGCGTCTCCCGTCAGGCGCTTGCGCACGAACTCCATTGCCGAGATCGGAAGCGAAATCTTCCGGGACGTGCCGAGCTGCGAAAGCGGCGTCACGCCCTGCGTCGAGAGCTCGCGGCTCATGGCCAGCGCGCCCGGCGTCTGCTCGCCGACCCCGGCGTCGTCCGCCACGCGCGTACGCCCGGCAATGAACAGCGACTTGTTGACCAGCGGACGCCCAGACCCGCCCGTCCCGACGCTGAACTTCGCCACACCCCCGTTGAATTCCGCCACGCGATTTGCTATACTTTCCACGAACTCAGCAATCGGGGCTTGTCTCTCACCGACGGTGACGGCAGCCAACTGCCCTGCTGAGTTTTCGTATTTTGCGACATCGATCGCCTCGACCGTGTACATCTTCACCCCGTCCCTGACGTATTCAAGAACGGTGATCATCACAGGCTCGAAGCGTCCCGACTCCGAGTCATAGACGGCCGAACCGAGGCGATGCGTCCTTCTGACCTCTTTCCGCCCGTGCGTGTCGGCGTGCGTACCATCGACAAACGCGGCCTTGAACACCTTGTCGGCGTTTGCCACGGCAAGCGCATGTAGCCGAGGCGAAACAGACTTCTTCGTCGCCTTCTCGCTCGTCATCTTCGCGACGTCACGGTTGCTGATGACAACGGTCAGCCCAAGGCGTTCGTTCGTCAGGCTCTTTCCGACGACACCGGCTTTCTTCAGCGCTGCCCGCGCCTGTTCGACCGACCGTGCCGGCCTGTGGTCGCGAAGTCCCTCAAACTCTGCCCCCTGTCCCGTGGCGGCGGCGCGAGCCGCCGCGCCCGCCCCCGCCTGCATCAGCCCGATCTCCTCCAGGTTCTTCATCAGCGCCTGCGCGCGGTCGTTCTCGATCGCGCGCGCCGTCTCCCAGTCGATGTCGAACCCCGGCTCGCCGCGCTCCGCCATGTCACGGATGTACTCGACGACGCCCATTCCGCTGTCCTGCCAGCGCCGCTCCGCCTCGCCCTCGGCCGCCGCCCGCGCGGCCGCCTCCTCGCGCGCCGCGAGCGCGTCCTGTCCCGTGCCGGCGGCGCGGGCCTTCGCCCATTCGCCGAACCCCGCGCGATCCTTCGCCAGCCCCGCGACCAGATCCTCCGGCGTCGCCCCGACCCATTCCGCGTGGCCCGTCTCCTGCGCGATCTGCGCCGCCAGCCCGTCGTTCCGACCGACCGTCGGATACCGCCCGAAGATGTCCGCGAGCTCGCCCTCGAACCCGTTGCGACCCTTGACGTAGACCTTCCCGCCTTCCGACAGCCGAAGCTCCAGCCCCGCAAGCCGCCGCTCGATCCAGTCCGTCACGTTCGCGTCGTCCCGCGCGAGGACGACCTTTCCGCCCGGCTGCGTCCGCTCCAGGTCAACCGGCAGCGCGAAGAGGTAGCCCCGGTCGTTCTTCCACCGCAGAAGCCCGTTCGACCCGCTGCCGCCGTCCTCGTCATACTTCCGTATCGACGTCTTCGACAGCGGCGCGCGCTTCCGCGTCCCGAACTCGCTTCCCTTCAGCAGCTCGGCGTTGACCGCGTCCACGAACTCGCCGAGCGTCATCTTCTCGATCTGCTCCTCCGTGAGGTCGGCGAGCCCGAACGCGCCCCTGAACGCCTTCCAGACCTCCTTCAGCCACGCCTTCAGCTCCGCCGTAAGCCCCTTGTCCTCGACCAGCCGCGCGCCACGGTCGCCAATCAGCGTCGCCAACGCCTCGTCGCAGATCCCCTCGTCGCGCCCCTTCAGATAGGCGTACTCGTGCCCCTCGACCTCCGAGTAGCCCTTGATCTCCCTGAAGTACTCGCTGTTCCGCACGAGTTCCATGCCGCGCCGCCAGAGCGCGGGGTTGATGCCGCGAATCGCCTCCAGCGCGAGATGCCCGTACTCGTGGATCGGCGTGTTGAAGTTGATCGCCGCCGGGTTGAAGTGCAGCACGCCCTCGCCGTCCATGATCCCGTAGATGTTGCCGTGGCGATCGACGAACGGACGCCCGTTCGGCGTCTTCTCCAGCGCGGCGCGAAAGCTCGTCTCGTCGTAGGTGACGCCGTTGCCGAGCGTCGTCTTGAAGAGAAGCCCGAACAGTTTCGCCCGCGTGTCCAGCTTCGCCTGGGCGGCTTCAAGCCCGCCCCTGTTGATCTCGTCGAGAAGCGCGTCGGCAACCGTCTTCGCGTTCGTGTCCCCCAAGTCGATCGTCAGCCCGTTCCGCTCGGCGATGTCATTGAGCCTTTTCAGGAACGCCGCCGCGTCCGCCGCGTTCTCCGGACGCGAAAGCAGGTCATCCGTGAGGCCCTCCACGCGAATCCCCTCCTGCGAGATCTCGACGCGCACCTCCGGGAACCTCTGGCACCCCATCACGCCGCCGTCGCGCGACTTGAGTTCCGTGCCCTTCAGCCGCTCCGCGTTCACCGCGCCCTCGTAGGCCGTCTGCGGCGGGCGCGGCACTTCCGGCCCGTCCGCCCATTCGCCGATTCCGGACTCCATTTCGCGCGTCACCTCGTCCTCAAGGCGCTTCAGCCCATCGAGAGGCGATGCGTCCGACGACCGCTCCTGCGCGGCGATCTTGTCCATGAGCCGCCGCGCCAGCGTCTCGTTCCCGTCCGCGAAGTCGAGCACGCGGTCGATGAGCAGGGCGCGTTCGTCGGACGGCCTGCCGCCCAGTTCGCAGTACGCGGCGGAAATGAGATCCTCCGCCACGTCTCCGCCAACCTGGCCATCCCTGACCGCCCCCTTCAGTTTGTCGGTTCCGTTGATCGCGATGTTCAGCGCCTGGCGCATGCCGCCCGTCCACCGGCCCTTCTCGTCCTTCCCGATGAGTCCGTCTGCCTCCGCGTCTTCCCACGACGTGATGTGCCGTCCCTCGATCTCGCCGACCTGCTCCGCGACCGGCGCGCCGCGAAGGCGGCTCCTCTCGTCCGTCTCGGCCTGCTTCTCGCGCGACACCTCGCCGACGACCTCACGTGTCGCCGCCTCGACAAGCTTCTTCCGAAAGTCCGGATCGTCCAGGTCCCTCGCGTCCGTGATCTTCTCGGACGCCCTGAGCCAAATGCGCCCGAACGTGTCTTTCTCGTCCTCCTCGGCAATCCGCTTCTCGTCCAGCAGCGCCTTCACCGGCGCCTCGATCGTCTTGCTCAGCGCCTCCGCGCGCTCATCGTTTATCTGCAGCCGAACGCGCTCGTTCAGGACATCGCGCTGACGCGACAGCACATCGACGAGGTTGTTCATCTCTGCGCGCGACATCGTCTCCGGCACACCCGCCGCAATCGCCAGCCGCACGAAATCGTCCTTCTTCGCGCGCGCCGCCGCCTCTCCCGACACCGTGCTTTCGCCGCCATACCCCGTGCCGGCGGCGCCCTTCCCCTGTCCCGTGCCGGCGGCGCCCTTCCCCTGTTCGGCAGAGCTCTTTCCCTGTTCCGTGCCGACGGCGCCAGCCGTCGGTTCCGGCCGCCCCAGAACCTCTCGCCGGGCGCGAATCGCCGCGTCCAGCTTGTCGCTGCTCATCATCGTGTAGAGCTTCGCCGCGCCGTCGGCTTCCTTGAGCATGTCGAGCATAAAGCCGCGCCGATACCGCTCGTGCCGCAGATAGGCCTCCCTGTTCTCGACCTTCTGGAGAATCGCCCCCGGCACGGCGTTGAGTCCGTGAAAGAGAAGCCCCTCCATCTTGCCATCCCACAGCGCGCCGCCCATTCCTTCAGTGACGGGCCGCCCGGTCGCCTCGTTTTCAAGCCCCTTGTTTCCGGCCGCCTGAAGCGCCATGACGTCGGAGATCGCCTCGCCGCCGGCAAGGAACCGCCACATCGGGCTCTTGATCCCGTCCGCCATTCCGCCCGCGCGCATCATGACGCGCCCGCCGAAGTAGTTGAGCAGGAACGCCTCGCCGCCGACCGTCGCCGCCTGACGCGGCGTCATCCCATTCTCGATCGCGGCATCGTACATCGCCGCGTAGGCGTTGATCCCGTCCGATCCGAAAACCGTCTCCATGTAGGCGCCGAAGTTCCCGCCAAGCGCGGCGCGCGCGTAGGCGCCGATCTTCTGGAGCTTCGACACCGCGACCGCGTTCCCCATGAGATCCGTCGGCGCGGTCTTCGCAAGCGCACCGGCCTTCGGGAGAAGCCGCCCGCCGCTCTCCGCCACAACTTTCGCGCCAAGCGCCGCCCTGGCCTTTGCGTCCATCGTCGCCACGGCCTTTGCGCCCATCGGCGCCCCGGTAGACATCCCCGGCGCGAACTTGTACGCCATCCCCGCCACGTTGCCGACGAAGTCCGCGAACGCCGTCGACCAGTCCTCGTAGCCAAGCCGGTCGCCCGTGACGCTGCCGAGCTTCGCGTCCATCCACGCCTTCGCGGCCGCCGCGTCTCGGACGGTCGCCTCGCCAAGCTGCCCAAGCCCCCGCGTCACCGCGTTGTCGCCGAGCTTCGAGACGCCTTTCAGCACGTGCCCCGCCGCCGCCGAGACGTCAAGAACCGTCTCGGGAACCGCCTTGAACAGCGTGTTCGCCGCCGCTTCTGCGCCCTGCCACGCGCCGTAGCCGAGCCCCCTGAAGAACCCGCCGACGCGCGACCAGCCGACGGATCCCCCGTCTATCCCGCGCTGCGCCAACTGCTCGACCTCCTCCGCATGGTCTCCGCTCTTTCGGTACTCGTCGCTCCGCAGGAACCGCGAGAGTTCGCCGACCGTCATCTTCCGCACGCTGCCGTCGTTCATCCGGACGGTACGCATAGGCTCGAACGTCGCGCCATGCTCCGACGCGGCGGCCTCGAAGTCGCCCATCTCGCTTGTCGGCACCTCGACGTCCTGCGCGCGCCCGTCAGCGCCCGTCACGCGAATGCCCTGCACCTCGTCGGGCTTGGCCCCGTGATCGGCAGCGGCCGCCTGGAACTCCTCAAGCTCGTCGCGCGGCACGTCCACCGTCTGCCCGTCAACCGAAAAGCGCATCACCTGCTTCATCTTCCCCTCCTGCCTGTTCGTCTTCCGCTTACCAGTTGAGCGTGCCGCGCCAGCCGCCAGCCCCCTGTCCCGTGCCCGCCGCGCCAGCGGCGGCTGCCCCAAGCAGCTGCCGAAGCTTCTCATCCTGCTGCTCTCGCGTCATCTTCTGCCAAGCGCCTGCCGTCAGTCCGGCAGCGGCGAATTGACCTTTCAAGATGTCCGTAGTAAGTCTTCCGCGAGCCTTCTCGTCCGAAAGCGCCCCCCTCAAGGTTGCGATCTTCTCCCGTGAGGCGTTGTTGCCGTCGGCTATGTCCTTCCGCGTGCTTGCGTTCAGGCCTGCTATCGCAAGCGAGGCTGTGGCCCTCGCCTGTTCAGCCTTTGCCTGGTGCTCGCCCGCGACGTCCGCCGTGTTGTAGTCGCTGCCGCCGACGTAGTTGCCGTCCTTGTCGAAGAACCCGTAGCGCCGCTGGCTGTCGCGGTCGCGCCCCTTGTCCTCGATGTCCGCGATCCGCATCTTCGCCTCCATCTCGTTCTCCGCCTGCGTCAGCCCGGCCTTGATCCGCTCCTGTTCAAGCCGCGTCCTGCTGCCGGGAATGAACGTCCCGTCCTCGTCCGTGTAGCCGTCCTGCAGTTTCGACAGCTCGATGTCCTCCAGTCCCTTCTGCCGCGCGGCCTCGCCCGAGCCCCGCGTCTTCTCCTGCTGAATGGCCAGGTCGCTCGCGTTCTTCTTGTCCGCCATGTCCATCTCGTGCTGGCGAAGCGCAATCGTCTTCCGCTCCTCGTTCATCGCCCGCTGTTCCCACGGCGAGTAGCGGCCGGGGTCGTTGTGCGCAGCCGCGAACCGCGACTCGTTGAACCTCTTGCGGGCCTCCAGGTTCTGCCGATGCCACTCGTTTTGGCGGGCGCGTTCATTCTCTTCAAGTTCACGTGCGGTCAGTGCCATGATTCGGATACCTTTCTTTTGGTTTTTCCGAAATCATACCAAAAGTCAAGGGGGAAGAGCCGTTTTTCGGCCCTTCCCCCGTCGTTTTGCGGTTCACGTGATACGCTTCCGCGCCTAAACGGCCGTCGCCCGCGCCTGTCCCGTGCCGAGCGCGCCCTGTCCTGCTTCCGTCATTCCGCCCTGTCCCGTGCCGGGCGCGCCCTGTCCTGCTTCCGCCATTCCGCCCTGTCCCGTGCCGGGCGCGCAAGCGTCCGGCCTTCTCCTGATCGCGACCGTCTCGAACGTCGGCGCCATCGTCTCCATGGCCGGGTCAAAGTAATAGTATTCGATCGTCGAGGCGTTGTCGCCGCTGATCGCCACGGCGGCGTTGATCCCGAAGTGGTGGTAAACGTAGTCGATGCACCGCTTGCGGAACTCGTAAAGGGCCTTGTTCGTCTCCTCCATGCCGCACGCCCGCCGCATCTCCGGGTTCAACCTGTCACAGACGGTGCGTATGCCCTTGATCATCGTCTGCCCCGCGTCCAGCCGCGCGCCCGCATACACCCGTATCTGCTCCCACAGCGCCTCCGGCACAGGCCACGTCACGCGCCGCTTCGAGCTGTGCATCGTCTTCTGCGGCACGTACGACAGGTAAACCCGCCCGTCCTGCCCCTGGAAGAAGTTCTCCGCCGTCAGCTTGCCGACGTCCTCCGGGCGCATCGCGAGATGGAGGATCATCGACGCGACGAGGAACGGCTGCTTGTCCTCGCGTTCCTGCAGCGCGGCATAGAAGAGATCCTGACGGTCGAGCAGTTCCCGCGACGGACGCTGGTAGCGCGGCGGATCGCGCACAAGCCCCGCGTCCGGCATCTTCACGCCGCGCACGAGAAACCCCAGCCGTTCGTAATATGGACGCGTCCACGGCGACGTGAGCGTCTGCATCGAGGAGATGTAACTCCAGGCCGACACGCCGGCGATCTTGCGTTCGGGACGAAGGAAGCTGTCGAATATCCGCTGCGGCGTCTCCTCGTTGAAGAGCTTCGTGTAGACGTCACCGTCGGAAAGCCCGCCCTCGGACATGACGAGCCGGAAGTTCTTCAGCGCATTCCGAATGGTCTTCTCGCGGGGCTTCAGGAAGCGCGGATCGTGGCTTCGCTCCGTCGCGAAGCGTTCGTAGGCGTGCGTAAGCTCGCCAAGCGTCGGTTCGCGAAGCCCATAGCGGCTGACGACGCCCAGCTTCTCCTCGCAGGACGTCTTCCAGGCGTTGTAGGCGTCCTTTAGCGGACGCAAGGCACGGCCCTTGCGGTCGATCAGGGCGTCATAGGGAGCATCGTCATAGGTCTTCGAGAAGCGCGTGCCGTTCACCATGCAGGAGAAGCGGATGGAGCGCATGCGCGCACCAGTGCGAGCCTGTACGCCAGGCATGACGGTCTTGTAGGTTGAATCGGACATTGAGCGGACTCCTGACGGCGGACAGCCTGGAGCAAGGTTCAGCGTACCGTCCGCCCTGTAGAGAACCTTATGACGACGAGATTGCGAAATCTTGCGTAAACCGTTGTGCAAACAGCCCGTTGAATTACACTAAATCGCCCAATACTCGACAAACACGACACAAAGTATATCACACTTATCGGCTTGAAATCAAGGGCGAATCGAACATTTCATGTCCAAACAACAGAACTACCGCAGGTTCGTCCAGTTGAGCTACAATCCCACGTATCTTCAGATACTTTTGAAGCATTTGTGAAATCTGCGGAATGACACGCGAACCCCTAAACGCTTCGGCGCGTAGTATATCATGTTGCTAACCTCGAAGTCAAACAGGACACAGGCCCAGGCCAGGGCTTCAGCATGATTCAGTGGATGTTGCCGCGCGAGGGGTGCGACTTCTCCTTCGGCTTCTCCAACTTCAGGAACGTCGCGAACTTCAGGGCCTCCGCCGGGATCTCGTCGCCCGTCGTGTCGGGCATCTCGGAGAGGTCGGGCGCATCGGCGTGCGTGTGGTGGAACTTCGTCTTCGGGTTGACGAGCGCGCGCAGCGCGTCCTTGAAGGCGTCCAGCCCCTCGCGCGTCGCGCACGAGACGGCAATCGGCTCGACGCCCGTCTCCTTGACGAAGCGCGGCAGGTTCTCGCGCCCGGCCTCCGTGTCGAGCTTGTTCGCGACGACGAGGAACGGACGCTCCGCCAGCTCGACCGAATACTCCTCGATCTCCCGCTTGAGGACCTCGTAGTCCGTCCACGGCTCGCGGTTGTCCGTCCCCGCCAAATCGATGACGTAGACAAGCACCTTCGAGCGCTCCAGGTGCTTCAGGAACGCGAGGCCGAGGCCGACGCCCTTCGCCGCGCCCTCGATGATGCCGGGCACGTCCGCCAGGCGCACCTTCGCGTAGTCGTCGTAGACGACCGTGCCGACGATCGGGTTCAGCGTCGTGAACGGATAGGACGCGATCTTCGGCGTCGCCGCCGAAAGCGCCGCGAGCAGCGAGCTCTTGCCCGCGTTCGGGAAGCCGAGCAGTCCCGCGTCCGCAATCGACTTCAGCTCCAGCCTGAGGCGCCGCTCCTCGCACGGGCCGCCGGGCGTATGCTCGGTCGGCGCCTGGTTGACGGAGCTCTTGAAGTGGACGTTCCCGAAGCCGCCCGCGCCGCCCTTCGCGACGATGACGCGCTGGCCCGGCTCGGTGATGTCGGCGACGAGCTCGCCCGTCTCGGCGTCATAGACCTCGGTGCCGAGCGGCACGGGCACGACGAGATCCTTGCCGCGCTTGCCGAACATCTTCTGGCCCTGGCCGGGCGCGCCGTCCTGCGCGTAGCACTTCGGGTCGTAGTAGAGCGACAGGAGCGAGTTGACGTGTTCGGACGCCGCGAAGACGACGTCGCCGCCGCGCCCGCCGTCGCCGCCGTCCGGCCCGCCGAACGCGACAAGCGCCTCGCGGCGCATGGACGTCTTCCCGTCGCCGCCCTTGCCGGAGCGGACGAGCACCTCGACCTGGTCGATAAAAGTCTTCGCCTTCATAAGTGGGGGGTATTATATCACACTTCAAGGGGGCTTTGCACCACGCCCAAAGCAAAAACCCCAACTTTCGCTGGGGTTTCTCGCTTTCAAACTGGCTCGGGCGGCTGGATTCGAACCAGCGACCAATTGATTAACAGTCAACTGCGCTACCACTGCGCCACGCCCGAACAATCAACTGAACTTTCGTTCAATGGCGCGTAGTATATCATAAACGCCGCGCCTCATGCAAGGGGGAGTCAACCATAAATTTT